>CAVZJZ010000013.1:0-162394 GCA_963775665.1 uncultured Alphaproteobacteria bacterium
GAGAAAGCCGCAAAAGCGCTGCAAGACCGGCCGAAGCCCGGCGTCACGGCGCCGACCGACGCGATCGTCAAGATGACCTTGACGACGATTTGCGGGACCGACCTGCACATCCTGAAGGGCGACGTCGCGACCTGTGAACCCGGCCGCATACTCGGCCATGAGGGCGTTGGCGTCATCGAGGAGGTCGGGGCAGCCGTCACCATGTTCAAGCCGGGAGACCGGGTGCTGATCTCCTGCATCACCGCATGCGGAATGGCGTCGATTGCCGAAGGCTCATGTACTGGATATTGCGCGAGCGGCGGTTGGATTCTCGGCAATAAGATCGATGGCACCCAGGCCGAGTTCGTTCGCATTCCCTATGCGGAGACGAGCCTCTATCCGATTCCCGCCGGCGCCGATGAAGAAGCGTTCGTGATGCTGAGCGACATTCTGCCGACCGGCTTCGAATGCGGGCGTTCTCAACGGCAAGGTTCAGCCGGGCTGTTCGGTCGCCGTCGTCGGCTCGGTACTCCATCCGGCTCGGTCTTCGCCTACGGCCCAGTTCTACTCCCCGGCTGAAATCATCATGATCGATCTCAACGTCGCCTTGAAGTCGCCAAGCGCTTCTGGGCTACGGCCGTCATCAACAGCGGCGACGGCGCCGCTGTGGCGAATGTCATGAAGATGACCGGCGGGGTCGGGTCGACACGGCGATCGAAGCCGTCGGCATTCCGGCCACGTTCGAGCTTTGCCAGAAGATCGTCGCGCCGGGTGGCGTGATCGCCAACATCGGCGTGCACGGGACCAAGGTCGATCTCCAGCTCCAGAGCCTATGGACCGCAACATCACCATCACGACGCGCCTGGTCGACACGGTCAGCACGCCAATGCTGCTGAAAAGCCTTGGGTCCAGGGAAGATCGACCCCAAGCTCCGACTACGATCGCTTCAGCTTCGAGCGGATCCTCGACGCCTACGACACGTTTGGCCACGCGGCCAGACTCAAAGCGCTCAAGGTGATCATCGAAGCCTGACGGCGATCACGACCACCGCGCGGCTCCCGCGCGATGAAACTGAAAAGGAACAAGCTATGGGCTACCAAGCGCTCAACCCGCCGACGGCAAAGTGCTGAAGACGTTCAAGGACCTCACCGACAAAGAACTCGGAGAGCAAGATTGCGGCCGCCACGACCTGCTACGAAAGCCTGCTCCGCAAGACATACGCCGAGAAGCGGGCGAAATCGTCTCAAGCCGCCGCCCTGGATGCATGCGAAGGTTGATGAGCTGGCGCATATCATGACGCTGGAGATGGGCAAGCGTATCAACGAGGCGCGGGAGAAGTTGAATTCAGCTCCAGCATCCTCGCCTATTGCGCCAAGAACGCCGAGCGCTTCCTGGCGGACGTCGAACTCCATCCAAGCCTCGGCGACGGTCATATGGAGAGCAGCCCGCTCGGAGTGGTCTTCTGTGTCGAGCCATGGAACTTTCCTTACTACCAGCTCGCCCGCCGCGCTGCCGGTCCGCATTCGATGGCGGGCACAACGTCCCGCCGGCGAGCATGTGCAGATCGCACCGGAATGCGCGATCGCCTTCGAGAAGCTTTGGATCGAGGCGGGTGCGCCGTTGGGTCTATACCAATCTCTTCGATCTCGATGATCAGTCGGATCGCGTCGTCGATGATCCGCGAATCAAGGAGTGGCGCTGACTGGCAGCGTCGCAGCGGGCCAAAGCATCGCGGCGCGAGCCGGAAGAAACCTGAAGCCCTCTTCGATGGAGCTCGGCGGCAGCGACGCATTTATCGTCCTCGACTACGCCGATCTGAACAAGATGATCAGTGGGCTGTTTGGTGCACTATACCGGGCAGACCTGCTGCGCGGCGAAGCGATTTATCGTTGTCGACAAACTCGCGGACAAATTCCTGGAGAAGTTCAAAGACGGCGCTCTCGGCTCTGAAGCCGGGAGATCCGCTCGACGAGAAGACGACGCTCGTCGTTGTCGTCAGAATTGGGCGTTGGTCCATCTTCTCAAGCAGGTCGACACCGCGGTTCCCACGGCGCGAAGGTGCTAATGGGAGGCAAGCGAGTTCATCGCGCTGGATCGTTTCCACATGGAGCCCACGATCCTGACGGACGTGAAGCCGGAGAATCCTGCGTTCCGGGACGAGTTCTTTGGCCCGGTCGCGATGTTCTTCAGCAAGAGTCAAGGACGAGGATGCGGCGATCGCGCTCGCCAACGACTTCGACTTCGGATTGGGCGGCTCCGTCTTCACCAAGGACCTAGCCCGCGGCAAGCGGGCGGCGAGCCGGGTCGAGACAGGCATGATGTTCATCAACAACATTTCCTGGTCTGACGCTGAATCGCCGTTCGGCGGCATCAAGGACTCCGGGGTACCTACGCGAACTCGGCGACATGGGCATCCAGCAGTTCTTGGTGAACAAGAAACTGGTTCGCTACGTCGCGGCTGAAGGCCTGTGTGAGGCCGAATTGCCGCCGCGACGGGCTTAGGCTCCCAACGCGGCACAGGCGATGAGGCATTTACCCTAGCCTGGAATTCCTCATCGCCGCGACATCCGACGACGGCTCGTCCCACTGAGGATGGCGCTCGAGAATTGGCCCGGAACTGGAGCCCCTATGATGTGCCAACGTCGCTGTCCTGAAGGAAACCCAGCCGCACGAACGGCGCGGCTTTGTCATCAGTCATTCCCAAGCCGGCACCCAAGCTGGCGTGAAGCTGCACATGCAGACAGGCGCGGGGACGCGATCAAGCCGGCCGACTTCTGCCTTCAAGGATGTCGGCCTGGTCGCGGACCCGAAGAAGCTGGCCGCCGACGCCGGACGCCCCGGTCCTCGCCGTCCAGCCCCCGGCGTGGGAGGTGATCGACGCCATGAAGAAGCCTGGCGATCCTCCATCTCTTTTTGTCTCGCGCTGCCCATCATCAGCCGGCCCTGGCGAAGCGCCTCATCGACAAGAAGATCACCTGCTTCGCCATGGAGCAGGTGCGACGCATCGCGACGCGGGCGCAGTCGATGGATGCGCTGTCGAGTCAGTCCTGCGCTCGCCGGCTACTATGCGGTCCAGCTTGGGGCCACCCACCTGCGGCGCGTCCTGCCGAAGATCACGACGGCCTGCCGCCTGGAACCAGGTCCAGCGAAGGCTGGGCCATGGGCCTGGGCGTCGCCGGACTGGAGGCTCTCGCCACGGCGCATCGCCTGGCGCTGACCGAAGGCTACGACGTCCGACCGGAAACCGAGGAACAGGCGCTGTCGCTCGGCGCGACTTTCGTCGAGACCGGCGTCGACGCCCGCGGCAAAGGCGGCTACGCCCGCGAATCGACGCCGCGAGGAAAAGACCAAGGTCGCCGCCGCGCTGACCAAGCATGTCCAGGCGGCCGATCTCATCATCACCACGGCCGCCATTCCCGACCATCGCCCAGCTAATCAGCAAGGCGCAGGTTGCGGGGATGAAGCCGGCGCAATGATCGTCGACCTCTCCGCCGAAGGCGGCGGCAACTGCGAGGATACGCGGCCAGGCGAAACGGCGGAGTTAGGCCAGGTGACGATCGTCGCCCCGCTGAATGTTCCCTCGCTCCTCGGCGAAGACGAAAGCGAGCCTCTATTCAAAAACCAGCAACACCCTCCTCGCGCTGATGATGAAGAACAACATCATCACGATCGATGGGTGGTCACCCTCGCCAAGACCGCGCTGACGCACGACGGCCAGATGAAGAACCAGTGCGACCCGCTGGATGCCAATCTGGTGCTGACGAAGGCCCCAACCCCCGAACCAGCCGCGAAAGTGGCCTGAGCCGAAACAGGACATCGCCATGGACTTCGCAATCTCGATCAGCGGCTTCGTCGCCCTTTACGTCTTCGACGCCTTCGTGGCCTTCGCCGGCTGGGTGATCATCGGCCACGTGCCGGCGCTACTCCTCCAGCACGCCGCTGATGTCGGGCTCAAACTTCGTCCACGGCATTGTCGTTGTCGGCGGGATTTTCTACTCCTGAACGCGAGCAGCGTGCTTGAGCAGGTGATCGGATTTTTCGCCGTGCTGCTGGTCGGGCAACGCCGCCGGCGGTTACGTGGCGCTTACTCGCCGGATGCTCGACATGTTCCAGACGAGCGGAGCGCGCCCCAACTCGTCCACGCTCGCGCCAAGCCCCGACCATCGCTCCAAGAAGGGTTGAGGAACCCAGACGCTCACCAGATCCTCAACTCATTATCGGCCTGGTCGATTCCACGGCGGCCTTTCTCTTCATGTACGGGCTGCAGCGAATGTCCTCGCGGGCCACCGCGCCGATCAGGGATTCTGGTCGTAGGCATCGGCATGCTTGCTGCTGTGCTCGCCAGCTTCCTTTATGTTTTCAGCGTCAGCGCGGCCGCTCAACCTCATCTCTGTCAACATCGGCCTTGCCTTGATCGCGCTGATCGTCGGGGGCGGCGTCGCCCGGCGGAGCGGCAAGAGTAGGGTCGCCATGACCGCCATGCCGCAAATGGTGGCGCTGTACAATGGCAGCGCGGCGGCGCGGCCGGCGCAATTGCTGCGGTCGAGCTTTTTGGCAGCAAGTCCCAGGGCGTGACGCAACTCGGGGTTCATTGCTGGTGCTTCGATCGGCGCCGTGTCGCTGTCTGGCTCCTTGATCGCTCGGGCCAAGCTCGACGGGGTGATGAAGAACCCATTGCGCGTGCGAGGTCAGCAGGTCTTCAACGCGCTTGTACTGGATATCCACACTCGCGGGCTCGGCGCTGATATCGTGTTTGTGTTTGTGAGCGGCGCAGATCCGCTCGATCGCAACGCCCGTTCTGATCACTGTCTTTTTCGGCCTCGCGCTGGTCTTCGGCGTTCTGATCGACGCTTCCGATCGGCGGGGCGGATATGCCGGTCGTCATCTCTATCTACAACGCTTTCACCGGCCTGGCCGTCGGCCTCGGCGACCGGTAGAACCCGGCGACGTCATCGCTGGACGGCTTCGCCGTCGGCATGCTCCTGACGCTGCTCATGGCGAAGGCGATGAATTGATCGGTGACGAACGTGCTCTTCACCAATTTCGGCGAGGCGCCAAAGCACAGCAGTGCCGCGATCAAGGCAGCCTGAGCCAGTCGAGGCGGCGACGCCGGCATCTTCATGCGCTACGCCAAAGAGGTCATCATCGTGCCAGGCTACGCGTCTCGCCGTTCCGCAAGGCCAGCAAAAGCTATACGAGTTCGTTAAGCTGCTGCAGGCGGCCGGCGTCAAGGTCAAGTTGGCCATCGATCCAGTGGCGGGCCGGATGCCGGGCCAGATGGACGGGGCCGCCTGCCTGAGGCCGGCGTGCCGACGATCGGCATCCAGCTTGAGGACATCAATGACGAGTTTGCAAATGCCGACGTCGCGCTCGTCATCGGCGCCAATGACGTGGCTGTACCTGGTGGCGCGCATGAACGCCTCATCTTCGGCATGCCGATACTCAACGCCGACAAGGCCAAGCATGTCTATGTCGCTCAAGCGCGGCCAGGGCAAAGGCTACGCCGGCATCGTCAACACGCTGTTTCTACGCCAGATCGGAGCACGCGCTACGGCGACGCCCAGGCGGTTCTGGTTGGGATGATCGAGGCCGTACGGGGCCTTGGGACCGCCGCGGCCGCATAAGTCTCAGTTCAATCCGACGCCCTCTCGCCCTCAAGATTTGGAGATGGAAAAAATGGCCCACAAGATGCACGCCGCCATCGTGGAACAGTTCGGCAAACTGCTGATGATCCGCGAAGTCGATATTCCGACCCCCGGTCCCGGTCAGATCCTCGTCAAGACCGAAGCCTGCGGGGTTTGCCACACCGATCTCCACGGCGCGAAAGGCGCGGCCCCTCAAGCCGACGTGCCGCTTCATCCGGGCGATGGCGTTATCGGCCCTGTCGCTCCTCGTCGCGCTGGAGCAGGCGCTCAAGATCGTCAAGGGCGACCGCGTCGGCGTGCCTTGGCTCTACTCGGCTGGCGGCCACTGCGAGCATCTGTCGTTCTGGCCGGAGACGGTCTGCGCTGAGGCGGAGTTCGGCGGTTATACCAAGAACGGGCGGCTTTGCCGAATATCTCGTTCCGCCGATCCGAATTATGTGGCCCATATTCCGGCGAACCTCGACCCGAAAGCAGGCGGCGCCGCTCATCTGCGCCGGGATTACGACCTACAAGGGAATCAAAGAGACCAAAGCCAGGGCTGGCGAGTGGATCGTCATATCCGGCGTAGGGGTGGTCTTGGCGTATCCCCGCTATTCAATACGCCAAAATCATGGGGTTACGGGTTTGCGCCGTCGATATCGACGACGGCAAACTTGCGCTGGCTAAGAAGTCTGGTCGCTGATCTCGTCGTCAACGCCAAGCATGCCGACGCCAGCGAAGCGGTGAAGGCGGGCACCAATGGTGGCTGCATGGCGTTTTGATCACCGCCTCATTGCTGAGCGCCTTCAAGCAAGGCGTCGGCATGACGCGCAAGCGCGGAACCTGCGTGCTGGTCGGACTGCCGCCAGGCGATTTTCCTCTTCCTCGTCTTCGACGTTGTGGCCAACTGCATCACCATCCGCGGCTCCTTCGTCGGGACCCGCGAGGACATGGCGGAGTCCGGCCTTCGCGGCCGAGGGCAAGGTCAAGGCCGATATCGAGCCGCAGCCGCTGTCGGCGAGATCAACACCATTTTCGAACGACTCGAGCACGGTAGGTCTGCGGGCCGCGCGCGCCGGGATTTTGTCGGGGCCGAGGCCCGCGACCAGATCGAAAGACTCGCCAGTGAAGAGATTGGAAGCGGCGACTGTCGGTTAGGCGCGCTTCGCCGCCGAAAGCCGCCCATGGCTCGCTATCCTCGCAAGGCGATGGCCGACGACGGCCGCCGGCAACCTGGCCGACGGCATCGTCCGGGCGGCGGCGATGATGATGATCGAAGACCGACCGCTCACGCCTCCGGCACGGTGAAGACGGCGCGGAGGGCGGCGATGCCGCGGAGCTCATGCGTTCCGAGCGGGATGCAGCGGCGCTCGGCCTTCCGCGGCGGCTGGGTAACGAGGACCGCGCGGTCGAGCGGCCGGCACAATCCCTCGAGCCCGGCCGACCAGATTGACGGCCGGGCCGATCGCGGTGAAGTCGAGCCGGTCGGCCTGGCCCAGATCGCCCACAGGATGTCGCCGAGGTGCACCGCCGCGCCGAAGGCAGGGCGCGGCAGGTCCTGTCGCGCCGCGCGTCGAGATGCGCCATTCCCGCCCGGGCGGCGGTGACGGCGCTCAGCGCGGCGTCGCAGGCGCCCCGGGCGATTCCCCGGTGTACCGGGAAGATCGCCAGCACGCCGTCGCCGATGAGTTTCAGCACCTCGCCGCCGAAGGCGTGGACGGCGCCGGCGATGCAGTCGAACCAGGCGTCCAGCGCCGCGATCACCGCCGCCGGGGCGCGGCCTCGGAGAGGCGGCGGCGACCGTGCAGGTCGCGCAGACGAGCGCAGCCCGGACCGTTTCTTCCGCTGACGCCGCGCCGCAACGGGCCCGCCAGCACCCGCGCCGCGGCGCGACGGCCGAGATAGGCCTCGAGCGTGGCGGTGAGGGTGGCGCGGGCCATCAGCGCCGCCATCGGCGCCGCAGCGTATCGCGCCGCCTCGCTGTAGCGGCTGGCTCGACAGCGGTGGCAGTCCGCGGCCGGATCGAGCCCGAGCGACGGCGCATCCGGACGGGGGCCGACGGCGTCCTCATGCGGCGGGCCGCCTCCGAGCCCCATGAGCCAGGCCCGGCCGGTGTCGCCCGGCGAGCTTGAAGGTCCTGCGCCCGGAGGCCCGCCGCCGCGAATCCGAGCGCTTCGATCACCGCGCCTGTGTCGCACCGCCACAGCCAGGTGCGCGGCGATGCCGGTTCGGCGCGGCGCGGCGATCGTCAGGGCGCCGCCGGCGAGCGGCAACCCGTCCTCGACCAGCCGCGCGCCGAGCTCGGCCAGGAACCGGTCGGCGTCGGGCGAGGCGGTGCCGTTGTCGATGCGCAGCCACGCAAGCGTCGAGGAGAGGTGCATGGAGCCGATCATGCGGGCCGCCCGGTCCGTTGTCACCAGCCTCCGCCCGGGGATAAGCTTTCCATGAAAGGTCGACGGCCTATTCCGCCGCGGTCTTTCCTCGTCCAGCGATGTCGAACGGCGGCGGGCTTGTGCGTCATATCTGTAACCCAGGAGGTTTTGAGACTAATGCATCGCTCATCGTCCAACGGGAGACCCACATCGCCGCGCTGCCTTCCACCGTCTTCGGCCTTCTCCGACCGACCCGGAGAAGATCCTGCGCCTGGATGGGCACGGACGCGACCAAGAATGCATCCGGGCGGACTTTTTCCTGCTTAAGTAACCAGCGGCCGCCGGGCGCGCGGCGCCTTTCCGCGCGTCGGCGCCGGCTCGATCGTCTCGCCGATCCGCCTGCAGGCCATGAGCAGTTGCCGGCTGAGCTGATCGAGATCGAACCTGACCGAGAAGGATGGCGGCACACTCCTGCGGATGACGCATACCGGGCTGCCCAACGCCGAACAATGCGCCAGCCACGCGCGGGGCTGGGCCCACTACCTCGACAGGCTCGCCATTGCGGCCGCCGGCCGCGTCGCCTGATCCGGGCCCCATCCATCACCGAGCGGCGCTACGGCGGGTTCGGGTTGATCCGGGCGGGGCGTTTGTGCTCCTCCCCGACGACTTTCCAATCAGACGACCTGGAAGTAGAGGACCAGAACCACGATCCACCCCAGAGTGAAGACGAGGGTGCGAGTGAAGGGCAGGGCCAGCCAGTAGACGACCGCACGCGCGAGCCAGCGAGAAGAAGGCGATTGCGCACCACGCGGTCGTGGCGTCCGCCCTGCCCGCGACATGCGCGATCAGGATCAGCGCGGCGAAGGGCGCAAGGATTCAACCGCGTTGAGATGGGCGCGATTGGCGCGCAGACCCCAGAGCGGCACCGGACGGGCGCCGGATCGACATAGTTCTCCGGGGCGAGGAACCCGTTGGTCGTCACCTGGGCGGCGATATAGACGATCCAGAGCGAGGCGGTCAGCAGCGCCGTATAGGCGAGATATTGAAGATCGGTGGTCATGGTCCCCTCCCGTTTCGGACTTGTCGAGAGAAGCCCGCCTTGCGAGGCTGCCGCGCAGGAAAACTTTGACAAGACTGAAATGTCGTTGAGAACCCGCCACGGCGTGTGGAACCGTTTCGCTCGAGCGCTGGAGACCGCGGAGCGCAGGGCGGGCGATGAGGGGTTGAGGCTCAAGCTTGTTCGCGCGTCGATTTGGGCGCCAAATGGCGGCGGCATCGTCACGAGGCGCAGCCGGCGTCGCCCCATGGGCTGGAGAGGCGCTAAATGGATGCGATCATTTATCTCTTTTACCTTGCAGCGCACTATCTTCACGAATTGCGCATGAGCTCTATGCGTGGCTGTGGAGACCCGCGACAACGTTCACGGTGCTGCTATTCTCGTATGTTGTCTTTCAGGCGATCTCGATCTTACTGAAACAGGTTGAGAACAAGATCGAGACGGCGGCGATCGAAGCCCGGCTGATCGTTCAAGGGCGGTTGTTGACAATTGAGGGCCGACTTTCAGGAATTGAAGACAAACTGGATCGGATCGAACGCGTCTTGAACCGATAAGACCGTCTGCCCTTGAGGACGGCGGCTGACGCCCAGCGGATGCGCGTTCGTCGGCGCTCGTCGTCCCGATCAGGCCTGGAGCGGCCGAGGCTGCCGCCGACTTCCACCGAGAGCGGCATGGATTTCGCGCCAAATCCTTCGGCGAGCGTCGTCCTCGGTCTCGTCCTGGAGTGGAATCAAGGCAAACGGCGCGCTGCCGGTCATCAGGCCCTGCATGATATGAAATCCGAGGGCCCTGTAGGCCTCGAGCTGCTCTTCGCCGAAGAACTGATCCCCGGTCGTCTCGTGCGGGAAGGCGCTGTTCCGGCGCTTGTAGTCGAGGATGTAGTCGCTCTCGTCGCCGGTCACGGACGCCTTGACGTAGACCAGAATGCCGGTTTCCTTGCCCCCATACCGGATCTCGGCGACGGCGCAATGCGGTCCAAGCACGCATGGGACGGAGGAGCCGTCAGTCCGCGCCTTATCGAAGGCCGCATCGGCAGCCAGGGCGCAATCGCGGATCGCCTGCCAGGGCAATTCGATGATCGCCCCGAGATCGATGCGCGCATAGCGCTCGAGCGTCAGGAGCGCGCCGAAGCCCATCCTCGGATCGGCTTCCGCGTCAATCGCGATGATCAGCTTGCACCGACGCTTGAGCAGCGAATAGACGCCGAGATTCTCGATGTGACCGCCATCAGTGAGATAAATCAAATGATTATACTCATTGAGTCGGCTGAACATTTCCATGAACAAAGAGAGAAGCCGTATATCTTTTATACGATCGAGCCAGGTTTGCCCGCCGGTGACTTTGCTCGGATTAAGCAGCCAGTACCCAAGGCGAATATTCAGCAGTGCGAGCGTGAAAGCCAGAGGCTTTATTGTTTCCGAGCCCATGTTGGACGATACCGCGGCGGCGGATATCGCCATCGCCGTGCCCAGATCAAGCGCCGTCTCTTTTTCTTCGATCTGCCTTGTGCCGATGTAACCTGTGGCTCCACTTCCGGTGTACTCGGGCGTAAAGATGAAGAAGTCGGCTTCGCGGCCCCTCTTGTTGGCGTAGCGGGACCCTTCGATGTTCAGGGCCGCGTTGATGATCGGATAGGGACAAAGGTCGGTATTGAGCTCGTGGAGCTTGGGTTGATAGGTCTGGAGATCATGAAACTCGTCCCGGGGTTTTTTTGGGTCTGGATCGAACAGAAAGGCCTTGCTGAGGCGATCGCGATAGAGGCGATAGAGCGACGTCACATTCGGATCGATGAAGAGGGCCAGGACCAACGTCACGCCGGACGCCAGGAAAACCCATAGAGTCCAGTGTTGGCCGCTGGTGTCGGAGAGCGCATCGTAGGTTAGTTTGAGATAGATCAGCCATAGGCATAAGGGAATGACGATTGCCGCGAACCACAGCGCCGCCTTCGCCATGACCTTCTTGAGCCGGGCCGTTCGGCCAGTGGCGCTCTTCGTCACCGCGATGACGTCGCCAAAGTATTTTGAAAACAGCGCGAACACGGCTCCGAGTGACGCCAGATACGGGGTGAGCCAGCTCAACCAGCCGCGCAGCATCTGACCGAGGCAAGCGCCCGACAATGTCCACTTGTCGCAAAGGTTCGGGTCGGTGGTATGCGAGGGGGCGAGCATCGCGCTAAGGATGAATGGCTGAATCTCGAACCACAGAACGATCAAAGTTATTACGAAAAGGCGCCTGGAAAAGGTGACGAGGCCGCCGCTCAACTCGGCGCTGCGCCCGTCGGCCCCGGTCCAGGCGATCCTCGTCTGCCATAGATTTGTCGCCGCGAGCGACTTGGCGACCGCCCAAATGAGTAGAAACAGGATGCCGAAGGCTGCGAGGACGGCGGTGTACCAGAAGCCAGAAAGTCCCCAAAGCGGCGGGCGCCCCTGCACTCCCCAGTGTGCGGCCACATCGGCGAGGTTCCAGTTGTGGAACATCGGTTGCCCCAGCTTCTCCGCATCCGGATGAATGACAAGCGTCAGTCCAACAAAGAACAGGAGAAATCGGCGTCACGATGAGCGCATTGGCTGCGAGACCGCGCAACGCGATAACCAGCGCAGTGATCACGTCCCCTGCGCCGTGCGGAATGAGATAATTGGAGTAGTCGCGGATGTGTCTGACGGAAGGGGTGTCGGCGTAGACTTTCGGATCGGAGCTGGTGAACGGAAAGTGGCCGTTCAATTTCTGGGTCGTCGCGGTCAGCGCGCAACCCACATATCCGCCGCCGGACACGGTCGAGAGATAGTCGACGCCTTCGATTCCCGATTTCGTCTGCAACTCGAGGCCCTGCAGGGCGCCGAGACAGAACGACGCCGATCGGATGCCGCCGCCCGAAAGCGCAACGCCGGTCGGCTGGCGCGACCCCCAACTCATGCTCCGTCCGGCCGTTTCTCCTGCGACGCGAATTGATGGCCGCCAGCTCCGCCTCTAAGACCTCATTTGGCAGGCTGTCCTCGTCGGCGTGCTCATCGTGCCGCGGGTCGATGTACGGATGATCACCGCGCTTCGATGCCTCGCTCATGGATTTGCTCCCCGGCGCCTTCCAGCCGAAGTGACACGCTGGTTCGACAGGCGCTGTGATCGTGGTCACATTCTAGAGAATGAGGAGCCAATGTCACTGCGGCTCGAGCAGCGCCCGCTCGATGTTGTCGCAATATGGCTGTTGCGTTCCTGGGCCCGCGGCGTCATGGGCTCAGCGCCCGCCGGGCGCTCGCTCCGCTTTCAGCCGCCGGTGCGCCTTTGCGGCCGCCGCCGCGCCAAGCGTCGCGCTCGTGGCGACGACCGTCGCGTACTCGCCGTGAAGATGGGCGAGCGACAGCGCATGCACGTCCTCGGCCGGCCAGCGCCTGCCTCGGAGGTCGACCTTGTCGACCGCCCATGAGGCGTCGGCGACGACGAAAGTCTGATAGCCGAGATTGCCCGCATGGCGCGCGGTCGCTTCGAGCGAATTCGAGGTCAGGACGCCGCACATGACCAGCGTCGTCGCGCCGAGTTCGTCGAGCATGCTTTCGAGGGCCGTGCCGACGAAGGCGCTGTTGGCGGTCTTTCCGACGACGGGCTCGCCCTCGAGCGGCATGGCGCAGGCCTTGAACGGATGTCCGGGCGAGCCGGGCGCATAGGGCGAGCCCGGTTCGACCGAAATCGTGCCGGACATGGATGACCGGCAGCTCTTCCGTCCGCCAGGCGGCGATCAGGGCTGCGATGTTCGCCTCGGCGCCGGGATTGTTGCGCGGCCCCCAGCGCGGATCGTCGATCGCCTCCTGCACGTCGATCACGATCAGCGTCGCGTCCGCCGGCAGGCGCATGGGTCAGGCCCGGCGCGGGGCGAGCGCCCAGTAGTCGAGGTCGAGCACGACGCTCGGCTCGTAGCCGTCGCCCTCGCGCAGCGGAAAATCGGCGCAGGGGCGGTTCTTGGTCGCGACCGTGCGCAGCGCGCAGCGCGCCGACGTCGTCGCGGCCCGGCAGCGCCGCCGTCTCGACGACCTCGCTCCAGGCGAACACCGTGTCGCCGGCGAACAGCGGCGCGACATGCCGGCCGCCGTTGATCGCCGCGATGTGGAAGGCGTTGGCGAGGCCGTTGAAGCTCAGCGCGCGGGCGAGCGAGATGACATGGCCGCCATAGATCAGCCGTGCGGCCGAACCGCCCCTGCCCCTCGCTGTGCTGGTTGAAATGCACCTTGGCGGTGTTCTGGTAGAGGCGGGTCGCGATCATGTGCTCGGCCTCCTCGACCGTCACGCCGTCGACATGGTCGATCCGCTCGCCCGGCCGATAGTCCTCGAAGCGGAGCGGCGAGCCGCTCAGCGCGACGTCGAAGGCGGCGCGGTCGATGGCCGGGCAGGCCGCGCCGAGGTCCGCCGCCGCGACCGCCTCGGGCAGTTCGGGGACGATGCGCCTCGGGCGCCGGCGCGGCGTGATCGCGCTTGCGCACCATCACCCAGCGCACGTAGTCGACCGCCGTCTCGCCGCGCTGGTTGACGCCGCGCGAGCGCACATAGACGACGCCGCTCTGCCGGTTCGAGTTCTCCTTGAGGCCGATCACCTCGGAAACGCGACGACAGCGTGTCGCCCGGATAGACCGCCTGCAGAAACCGGCAGTCGGCGTAGCCGAGATTGGCGACGGCGTTGAGCGAGACGTCCGGCACCGTCTTGCCGAACACGACGTGGAAGGCGAGCAGATCGTCGATCGGGCTCGCGGGATAGCCGATCGCGCGGGCGAAGGTTTCGGCGCTCTGCGGCGCGAAGCGCGTGCCGTACAGCGCGGAATAGAGCGAGGCGTCGCCGGCGTTGAGCGTGCGCGGCGTCGCGTGGCGGATCGTCTCGCCGATGCGGAAATCCTCGAAGAAGCGGCCGGCGTTGGTGAACGAGGGGCTGTCGGGCATCGGGGTCAGAAGAAGAGAGGCGCGATGTCGTCCTGGATGATCCACTGGATGAACATGATCGCGAGGAGGAGGATGATCGGCGAGATGTCGATGCCGCCGGTGTTGGGCAGGAACTTGCGGATCGGCGCAGGAACGGCTCGGTCAGCGCGAGGAACAGGTTCCAGACCGACCGGACGAAGTCGTTGCGGATGTTGACGACGCCGAAGGCGATCAGCCAGGACAGGATCGCGCCGGCGATGATGATGATCTTGTAGAGATCGAGGATCGTGAGCACGAGTTTGATCAGCGGAAGCATGCGGACTCCTGGTCGGCGGACCTTGGTTTTCGGGCGCGAGACCCGAGCCGAACCCGCCCCCGGTTCCCGTTGACAGGGAAAGGGCGCGCACGTAAAGACCCGCCCGACGGGGCTGTAGCTCAGATGGGAGAGCGCTGCAATCGCACTGCAGAGGTCAGGGGTTC
Organism: uncultured Alphaproteobacteria bacterium; assembly: GCA_963775665.1. Classification (GTDB taxonomy): domain Bacteria; phylum Pseudomonadota; class Alphaproteobacteria; order Rhizobiales; family Beijerinckiaceae; genus Roseiarcus. The sequence goes on from CAVZJZ010000013.1 coordinate 14,412, forward strand.
GAATCCCCTCAGCTCCACCAGGAAGTCCGCGCAAGCGGCGGTGGTTTCCAAGGCTCCGAAATCTCGCGACCTTATAAAGCGTTAGCAGGGCCGAGCCCGGTCTGCGGCGGCCACCATGCGGGTTTGTCCGGCCTCTTGCGCCGGAACGCGACGGCGAGTCTCTGGCCGCAAAATTCCGTTTCCCAAATGCGCCGGTTGGACCTGGTGAGGCAACGAGCGTCGGACAACCTGACGGTGGCCCCGATATCGGATTGAGACTTGCGTGCGGCGAATGATGGGTTGAGCCGTCGTTAGGCCGGTTGGACCTAGTGCAGTGAATCTAACGCAAAGCGCCCAGTCCGGACTCTCAGACACGACGCGTTTCAGGCGGCCGCTTGGGGTCGAAGCGTTAAAGACAGTACACTAGTGAGGCGACGAGCGTCGGACAACCTAACGGCGGCCCCGATCTTCGGCGAATGATGGGTTAAGCCGATCGGGTTTCAATCCGGCCTATGCGGGCGCCTTGAGACCGAGCACGGACCACTGATCCGACCATGCGATCGGAAGTTCCATCAGCCGCTTGACGCCGAAGCCGCGCGGCAGCCGTCCGTCGATTGCCGCTTTGACGAGGGCCGGAGAAAGGAAGACGAGCGACATCGTCAGGCGGATCGAGCGTTCGGTCTTCTTCTCGCGGGCAGCGATGGACTCGATCGTGTGGCTAGAATTTGTCGTCAGCTCGTCGAGCCAACGATGGGCGTCGCGGAGGGCATCGATGAGAACCCCGCGCGCTTTCCGCCGCCTCGAACCCCGAAACCACGACGTCCTCGCCCAGGTCGATCAACTCGGCGAATTCGATCTTGAGCGCCTCTTCGTCCCATTGTCCGGTTTAGCCGAGGCGGTTGAGCGCGATTGACAGCAGGCGCTGCTCCGCAGGCGACAAATGCTCGACGAAGATAACCGGGATCTGCTTCTGGCCGGCGGCGCGCGCCGCCTCGACGACCCCATGGCCGCTGAGGATCGTCCTGTCGCTGGCAATGAGGATGGCCTGGCAGACGCCGAACTTTTCGATGCTGGCGCGGATCTTCGCGACTTGCGCGGCCACCGCCCTGCGCACGCGACGCGGCGCCGGGCGCAGTTCGTCGATCGGCACATAGGACACCGCCAGCTTCGGCAACAGGTCGTTGCGCCGCTTCGGAGCGTGCTCGGCGATCTCGACGAGTGCGCGCTCGCGCTCCCGACGGGCTCGCGACTTTGATTTCAGTGCAGGCGTTAGGCCGTCGGGCAGGGCGACAGCGGCTTTGCGGACGGATCTTTCGGTTGGCATAAATGCACCTCTTCTCGGTTTCCGGAACATGCTGTCCGAAAAGGAAGAGGCGACCACCCAACCGAGGGACGGAGTCAGGGCCTCGAAGCAGTCAATCCGACCCCGTGGGTCGCGATCTCACATCTCCGAGCGCTCGAACATCCGACCCTCTTGGTCTGGAATTGTCGGCTCGCTTGGATGACCGCTGGCCCTCCCGGGCAACGGTGATCCTGGCCCGCATCTAAGGCGACCGATATGCCCGGTCAAGGGTCGGGAATTGGTTAATGCAAGAAAATCATCCAGGCTCGTCTGGCTTTGACAAGGGCGCCGCGCTCGAGCGGCCAAGGCCGGGACCACCAGGGGACCGCGCCCCGGCCACGGCCGAGATGGACAGGGGTGACAGGCCGAACCTCGACTCGGTGCCCCACCGAGCTAAATTCCCTGCCATTCCCTGCCCCGGTCTTTAGGGAATTTGCCCGCCATCGCGAGAATTAGCCCGCAATTTCAGCACCCTAGACCGATCGCTCGACCGGGCTGATGGCGATTTTGGAGGCATTTCCCTGCCAAATTGCCTGCTCCCAGGGAAATTCCTTGTCGGAGACCGGTTCCGCGGGACTGCGTCCACCACCAGGTAGTAATTTGTCCGACCCGGATAGATAGGTGACACTCGGTGCCTAAGACACGGGTGACAACCTCGGGCCGAACGGTTTGTCGAGGGGGTGCAAGGTTTTCTAGCCGCATACGCCTCCTTGCCGCCAAACCGAAGCGCGCCATCGCTCCCGCGACGCAGCCGCCGGTCGGTCGGCCTACGCTCTGACGCGCAGCCCCGCGGGATCGTAAGGCGGCTTCAGAAATGGCTTCGCCGGAACGCGTTCGCCAGCGACTTCGAGCATATAGTCGCCGGCCATCACGAAATCCGCGTCCACGCCCGTGGCGCGCCTGACATAACCATAGCCGATCGCTTTGCCCACGGAGTGTCCGTAGCCGCCGCTCGCGAGCCAGCCGACGCGCTCGCCGTTCCGGTAGATCGTCTCGCGGCCGAGCAGGATCGCGTCGCTTTCCGTGGTGAATCCCGCGAGCAGTCGAGGCAGAGGTGCGGCGCGCTGCGCTTCGAGGGCGGCCCTGCCGCGGAACCGCAGATCCGTATTCAGTTTCACGAAGCGGCCGAGGCCTGCGACGAGCGGAGAATGGTCGGGACCGATTTCTGCGCCCCAGGCGCGATAGCCCTTCTCGAGGCGAAGGGTCTCGATCGCCCGATAGCCGGCAAGCCTGAGTCCGTGCGGCCGGCCGACGGCGATGATCGAGTCGTAGAGGGTCGCCGCGAATTCCACCGGGACATGAAGCTCGTAGCCGAGTTCGCCGACATAGGTGATGCGAAGCGCGAGGACGGGCGCGCCCGCGATCTTGAGGTCGCGCGCGGTCGCGAAGGGAAACGCCGCATTGGAAACGTCCTCGCGTGTCAGCGATTGCAAAATCTCGCGCGACTTCGGACCCATGAGCGCAAGCACGGCGGTCTGCGACGTCGTGTCGACGAGCGACGCGTTGGCGCGCGCCGGGATCGAGGACCCGATCCAATGGAGATCGTGCGTGGCGAAGCCGGTGCCGGTGACGAGCGAGAACGAATCCCGCGCGTGACGGACGATGGTGAGATCGGCTTCGATCCCGCCCCCGTCGTTGAGCATCTGCGTGTAGATGACCGCGCCGTCAGCCCTGCGCACGTCGTTCGCGGCGATCTGCGAAAGGATCGCCTCCGCGTCGGGGCCCGACAGGTGGAATTTCGCGAACGAGGTCTGATCGAACAGCGCCGCCGCCTCTCGCGCCGCGCGATGCTCCCGTCCGACGGCGTCGAACCAATTCGGCCTATCATATGTGTAACGATCCTCGGCGACTTCGCCGTTCACCGCGAACCAGTTGGCGCGTTCCCAACCAAGCTTTTCGCCGAATGCCGCGCCCGCCGCCCCCAGTCGGTCGTAGAGCGGCGAGCGGCGCAGCGGCCGACCGGAGCGATATTCCTCCGAAGGCCAGGCCATCGTGTAATGTTTCGAATAGGCCTCGAGCGTGCGCGAGCGGACCCAATCCGGATCGACATGACAACGTCCGAATCGCCGGATATCGGCCGGCCAGAGGTCGAAAGGCGGCGCGCCATTGACGACCCATTCGGCGAGCGCCATGCCCGCGCCGCCGCCCGATGCGATGCCGAAGGCGTTGAAGCCCGCGCCGACGAAGACGTTACGGACCTCGGGCGCCTCGCCGAGGATGAAATTTCCGTCTGGCGTGAAGCTCTCCGGCCCGTTGATCATCTGCTTGACGCCGACGTCACGCAGGGCGGGCACGCGCCCCAAAGCCTGCTCCATGATCGGCTCGAAATGATCCCAATCCGGCTGCAGAAGCTGAAACTCGAAATCCTCGGGCAGCGGGTCGGACAGCCAGGGCCTCGGATTCTGCTCGTAACCGCCCATCACCAGGCCGCCGACTTCTTCCTTCCAGTAGGTCAGCCGGTCCGGATCGCGTAGCGTCGGCAGGCTTGGCGTCACGCCGGCCACCGCCTCGGTGATGATGTACTGATGCTGGATCGAAGTCAGCGGGACATTGACGCCAGCGAGCCGGCCTACGGCGCGCGACCATTGGCCGGCGCAGATGACTATCTTTTCGCAGGCGACACGGCCGGCCGCGGTGACAACGGCGCGCACCGCCCCGTTCTCGACCTCGACGCCGGTGACCGTCACGCCTTCCCGGATCGTAATGCCTTTCATCCGCGCGCCCTTGGCGAGCGCCGCCGCAATGTCGGAGGGCGACGCCTGCCCGTCGGTCGGGAGGAACGCCGCGCCGACGACGTCGTCGACTTGCATCAGCGGCCACAAGTCCTGCGCCTCCTTCGCCGAAAGGAGCTGCATTTCAAGTCCGAAGGAACGCGCCGTCGTCGCCTGGCGTTTCACCTCGGTCCACCGCTCCGCGTTGCAGGCCAGGCGGAGGCCGCCGTTGCGCTTCCAACCGGTCGCCTGGCCGGTTTCGGCCTCGAGCCGGTCATACAGGGCGACGGAATAACCAAGCAGCTGGGTGATGTTGGCCGAGGAGCGGAGTTGCCCCACCAGCCCCGCCGCATGCCAGGTCGAGCCCGAGGTCAACTTGCTCCGCTCGACGAGCAGCACGTCGGTCAGCCCCATCGCGCCGAGATGATAGGCGACCGACGAGCCGACAATTCCTCCGCCGACAATCACAATCTTGGCCGAGGACGGCAGTTTCGTTTCGTTCACGTGGGCATGTCCTCGAAAGCGGCGTAGGCGGCGTTGAAACGTCGGAGATTGTCCGAGGTATAGGCGCGGTAGTCGAAGTCGATCCCACTGGTCTGCTCGGAGACCATGCTCCATAGCGTTTCGCGCAACGCCGCCGCCGCCGTCATTGCCGCCATCCGACGGCGCAGATCACGGTCGACCGGGCGCTCGAAATAGAGCTCCAGCATGTGCTCGGCGGCCTCGGGCGAGGCTTCGCTATTCGAAGCGAGTCCGCCTATGTCGAACAATGGCGAATTGAAGCCGGCATATTCCCAGTCGATCAGCCAGAGCCGCGCGCCGTCGTCGAGCAAATTGCCGGCGAGCATGTCGTTGTGGCCGAACACGATATCGATCGGGCCGACCGCCTGTTCCAGTCGTTCCGCCATCCTGGCGAAGGCCGGCAGAGCGGAGACGTGTTCGCTGTGCAAGTCGCGCAGGACGCGATCGTAGTGGCGCACCACCTGAAACACCCAGAAGAGCGGCGCCGGCCCCGGGAAATGCTTCGGTATCTCGCGATGCGCACGCTTGATCAGGTCGACAATGCGTGTGTGATTTTCGGGCGTTTGAATATCTTCCGAAGTCAGGGTCCGACCGTCGACGAAGTCGATCACCAGCGCGTTGGCGTCCGCGTAGCGCACGCGCGGCGAAACGCCGGCGGCGTGAGCCGCGCGGCTCGCCGCGGCTTCCGTCATCCGCACAATATTGTGCGCTGGGATGTCGCCGCCGACGCGCACCACGTAGCGTTCGCCGCAATCCTCAACGAGAAAGTTGTCGTTGGTCAGTCCGCCCGCGAGCGGAACGGGCGACACGCGTGAGCCCCAGCAGGGCAGCGTAGCCGCCAGGTGGAGTGGATCCTGTCGCGCCATCGACCCCTGCCGGCTCCGGACGGATCAGAGCTTGCCGTCGAGCGCGGCCATGAAGACCTGCCTCGCCGCGGCGCGGTCGAAGCGGACCGGATTTCCGCCCGCGGTCGGATCGACTTCAGCCGCCGCGGCGATTTCGTCGATCCGCCCGCCGTTGACCTTGAGGCCCGCAAGCGTATGGGGAACCCCCACCTCCTCTCGGAGGCGCAGAATCCAGTCTATCACGCCGGCCGTGCTGTGCGTCCTGAGCCCGAGCCACATCGCGAGCCGCGCCATGCGGTCCGCGATGGCCTTGTCGTTGAATGCAAGGACATAGGGCATGAATACAGCGTTCGTCATGCCGTGATGCGTATTGTAAATCGCGCCCACTGGATGGGAAAGCGCATGAATCCCGCCAAGCCCTTTCTGGAAGGCGGTCGCCCCCATTGCGGCCGCCGACATCATATGTCCGCGCCCTTCGACGTCGTTCCCGTCCGCGACGACGCGCGCTAGGTTTTCCTTGACGAGGCGGATGCCTTCGACGGCGATGCCGTCGGCCATCGGGTGGTAACCGGGCGCGCAATAGGCTTCGAGGCAGTGAGCGAGCGCGTCCATGCCGGTTCCTGCGGTCAAATGGGGCGGCAGGCCGACAGTCAGCTCCGGATCGCAAATCGCGATCACCGGCATCATTTTGGGATGAAAGATCACCTTCTTGGTATGGGTCGCCGCATCCGTGATGACGCCTGCGCGACCGACTTCCGAGCCGGTTCCCGCGGTGGTCGGGACCGCAATGACAGGCGCGATGCCTGCCGAGTCGGCGCGGGTCCACCAGTCGCCGATGTCCTCAAAGTCCCACATCGGCCGCGTCTGACCGACCATGAACGCTACGACCTTGCCGACGTCGAGCGCGGAGCCGCCGCCGAAGGCGATGACGCCGTCATGTCCGCCTGAACGGTACACGGCCGCGCCCTCCGAAACATTTCGATCCACCGGATTGGCCTGCACCTGGCTGAAAATGGCCGCCGGTCGCCCGGCGCCTTCCAGATTGACCAGGACCTTGGCTAGCATCGGCAAGTTCCGGATGCCCGGATCGGTTACGAGCAGGGGCTTGGCGATACCCGCAGCCTTCAGGGCGTCGGGCAACTCCACAATTCGGCCCGCGCCGAATCGGATCGAGGTCGGATAGTTCCAGTTGGCTTTCACGGGCATTGCGGTCTTGGGTCCTGAGGGAGTCGACGTCGGGATGAAGGTCAGCCGTCTGTGGACAGGCGAAGATGGTAGCTCTTCGGGCGGGTCAACGGGCCGTAACCCAGCGAAGACAAGGACGCGCCGTAGCCGGTCTCCTTGACGCCGGTCCACGCCAGACCGGGATCAAGATAGTCACAACGGTTCATATAGACCGTGCCGGTCTCGACCGCGTCGCCGAGGCGCTTGGCGGCGTTGACGTCCTCGGTCCAGACGGACGCAGTGAGGCCATAGGGGCTGTCGTTCATCAGAGCGATCGCCTCGTCTTCGTCGCGGACCTTGGCGATGCCGATGACGGGGCCGAAACTCTCTTCGCGCATCACCGTCATGGTGTGATCGACGTCGGTGAGAACCTGCGGCGCGAGGTAGGGCGAGCCAGGCCGGTCCCGCACAAAGGACCTCGGATCGATATGGGCTTTCGCGCCCTTGTCCGTGGCCTCCTGTGTCTGCGCGCGCACGACCTCGGCGAGGTTAGCGCGGGCCATTGGACCGAGCGTCGTGGCGTGATCGAGAGGATCGCCCAGGACATATAGGCTGGTCAGTTCGACGAATCCCTTCACGAACGCGTCGTAGCAAGATTCATGGACATAGATGCGCTCAACGCCGCAGCAACATTGCCCGGAATTGAAAAAGGCGCCGTCGACCAGATTTTCGATTGCGAATTTCAAATTGGCGTCGGCCGCCACATAGGCCGGATCCTTGCCGCCGAGCTCGAGGCCAAGCGTGGTGAACGTTCCGGCCGCCGCGCGCTCCATCGCGCGCCCCGCCTCGACCGATCCGGTGAATGCGACATGATCGACCTGGCCGCCCGAGATGATGGCTTCGGCCTGGCTGTGCTCCAGCACGATGTGGGTGAAGAGGCCCTTGGGCAGGCCGATGGTGTCGAACGCCTTCTGGAAGCGGTCGCCAACAAGCAATGTCTGCGCGGCCTGTTTGAGCAGCACGGCGTTGCCCGCGATCAACGCGGGCACAACCGAGTTCACGGTCGTCAGATAGGGGTAGTTCCAGGGGGCGATGGTGAAGACGACGCCCACCGGCTCGCGGGCGACATAGCGCTCGAACTCCAGGGCGCGAGTCGATTGGAACGACGGGAGCAAGCGCCGTCTGTGCGACGTCGGCCATATAGCGCGCCCGCTCCTCGACGCCGCGAAGCTCGCCCTGACCGTAGCGGATCGGACGGCCCATCTGCCAGGCCAATTCCTCCGCGATCTCCTTGCCCATGCCTTTGAGTGCGTCCACCAAGCGCACGACCAGCGCCGCGCGTTCGCTCAAGGGGACGCGACGCCACGCCTTCTGGGCCGCGCGCGCGCTCTCAAGCGTCGCTTTGATTTCGGATTCGGTCGCTGTCGGCCGGTCGACATAGACCCGACCGTCGACGGGAGAAATGCATTTGATGTGGTGCGTCATAACAATCTCCCGAACGCCGGCCTGCGAGATCCGGCGTCCGATCGCGATTAGATGATTTCGAAATAGCGATCCATCTCCCAGTCGGTGATCGCCTTGCGGAATTCGCGTTCCTCCCATTCGCGAGTTGCGGCGTAATGGTCGACGAACGTATCGCCAAACAATTCGCGCGCCGGCCTGGACGCCTTGAGGCGCTGAGCGGAATCCCATAGGGTGCGCGGCAGCTGACGTTTGGCAGAATGCTTCTTTTCGTAGGCGTTGCCTTCGATCGGCTTGTCAGGCTCGATGCGATGCTCGACGCCCCAGAGACCGGAACCGATCGCCGCGGCGAGCGCAATGTACGGATTGATGTCTGCTGCGGCGATTCGATATTCGACGCGCTGCGACTTTTCCGACCCCGTGATGACCCGCAGCGCGCAGGTGCGGTTCTCGAAGCCCCATGTCGCATCCGTCGGCGCCCAGAATCCGGGGATCAGCCGGGTGTAGGAATTCACCGTGCATGCAATCATCGCCAGCAGTTCGGGCATCAGAGCCTGCTGCCCGCCGATCCACCAGCGCATGACGTCGGAGACGCCATGATTCTTTGCGGGGTCATGAAACACCGGCTTGCCGTCTTTGGTCAGCGAGCAGTGAATGTGGCCCGACTGGCCCGGCCAGTCGCGCGACCACTTAGCCATAAAGGTCGCCATCCATCCGCGGCGCTGCGCCAGGACTTTCGTCATCGTCTTGAAGAGCGCCGCCTTGTCGGCGGCGCGAAGCGCGTCGTCGACCTTGATGGCGGCTTCGAGCACGCCGGGGCCAGTTTCGGTATGAAGGCCTTCGAGCTCCATGTCCATGGCGCGGCAGGCATCGAGCAACTCGCGATAGAACTCGGCGTGAACCGTCGACCGCAGGATCGAATAGCCGTAGTATCCGGGAGTGATGTTCCTCAGATCGCGGTAGCGCTTCTCGCGCACCGAATGCGGCGTCTCGTCAAACAGGAAGAACTCGAACTCGACCGCGCTCAAGACGTCGTATCCCATGTCCCTGGCCCGCTTCAGCACGCGGCGCAGCGTCCCGCGCGGGCAGACGTCTTCGTTCCTGCCGACGAATTCGCTCAGCACCAGCGGCAGATCATTTTCAAACGGCAGCAGGCGGGTCGTCTGCGGCAGCAGGCGCACCGCGGCGTCCGGATAAGCCGTATGCCAGCCAGTCACCGTGACATTGTCGTACAGCTGATCATTGCTGTCCCAGCCGAGCACGACGTCGCAGAAGCCGTAGCCCTTCTCCAGCGAAGATAGGAATTTGTCGCGACCCATGTATTTGCCGCGCATCACGCCGTCGATGTCGAACACGCCGACCTTGACGTAATCGAGATTCTTCTGGCGCACGTATTCCGCCAGATCCTCTGCGGTCTTGATGTTGAGATCGGTCATCAGAAAAGGTCTCGGCGGCCACGTTCCGTTACACGCGAAAACCCGCCCATATGGGTCGGCGCCAGGCACAGCGCCCGGCGCCGATTCGGGAACGCGTCAGATTTCGCCCACGGCCTTTTCCGCCGCCAGAATCTCGGCCTGCCGCTTGGCGATCATGTCGCCGATCGGCGGACCCTTGAAACGGCGCTGTTCGAAGGCAAGCCAGATGATTCCAGTCAGGATGAGGAATCCGACGGTGATCCACAGCGCCCAGTCGTTCGGCGGCTGGATGCCGATGAAGAAGATGAGGATCGCCGACAGGATCGAAAGGACCGCGACGAGCTTGAATAGGGGCTCGCCGAGATCCCAGGGTCCCATCTTCGTCCAGGTCTTGCCGTAGGCCATCAGTCCCAGCGCGATCGGCATCGCGAAGGAGAAGAAAAGGAAGATCACCGTGCAGGAGACGACGATCGTGTAGGCCGAAGCCCCGGCGATCGTGACCAGCGAGGCGCCCCAGACGAATAGAACGGAGAGGATCGCGGCGGTCCAGATCGCCGCATCCGGCGTGCGGTGTGCAGGGCTCACGCGCTTCAAGAAGCGCGAGCCCACCAGCCCGTCGTCGCGCGCGAAGGCGAAGATCATGCGCGATGCCGAAGTCACGGTCGCGAGGCCGCAGAGGAACTGGGAGACGAAGATCGCGACATAGAGGATGTCTTTCAGCCACGCCGGAAAACGTTGGTCGAGCGCCCAGAAAAAGACGTTCCAGCCCTGCTTGGCCGCATCCTTCATGTCGGGAATGACAAGGACGAACCCAATCAGCATAACGTAGCCGAACAAGAACGACCACCAGACGGAACTCACCATGCCGCGCGGGGCGGACATGGCGGCCTTGTGTGTCTCTTCCGACGTGTGCGCCGATGCGTCGTAGCCGGTGATCGTGTAGATCGGCAGCAACAGACCGAGCAGAAACACCATGAGACCGCTGACCTTGCTGGGCCAGATCGGGTCGCCCTTCAGCTCGCCGGCGGCGTTCAAAGTGGGATCCCCGGAGAAATTATCGAAGGTCCAGAGCCGCGTGAAATCCCAGTGCTCCGCAAAGGCGAAGCAGGCCAGGGTCAGCACGATCGTTGTCGCGAAAATGAGATAGCCGGAGAAATCCGTCAGCTTCGCCGTCAGTCTGATGCCATAGTGATTGATCAGCGCCTGGATGCCCGTGATGAGCGCGACGAAGACGATCTGGTTGCGAAACCCCTCCGCCGTGCCCGTGTCGACATTGATCGCCGGGAACCAGGGAGCGATTGCGCCGGAAAAGAATCCCCACGTGCCGACGTTGATCGCGCCAAGGACCGTGATGAGGCCGAGCAGATTGAGCCAGGCCGTCAGCCAGCCGGTGAAGCGGTTGCCGAGAATCGAGCTCCAGTGATAGAGGCCGCCGGCTGTCGGGTAAGACGACGCAATCTGGCCCATCCCCAGCGCGAACACACCCGATATCAAGCAGCCGAGCGGCCAGCCAATGCCGATCGAGGCGCCGCCGGCGCCCGCGGTCGCCTGCGCGAGCGAATTGATGCCGCCGGACAGAATGCAGATGATGGAAAACGAAACCGCGAAATTGGAGAAGACGCTCATCCGCCGCTCGAGTTCCTGGGCGTAGCCCATGGAGTGGAGAATCTTGACGTCCTCCTTCTTGTCGGCATCCGTGTAGTTGTTTTCGAATAAGTCCGTCATTGCCCGCTCCTTTTATCGGCGTCGCTTCCGCGTCAGGTGGTTGCCCTTCTCTTGATCGGTTCGGCGCCCCCGGCGTCGAGAATCATCTGCGCCGATGATTGCAGCAAGGGCGCGAGGCGCACCGCCCAGGCGTTCTGTCCGTCGCCATCCGAGACCAGATCGTTTCGGACCTCGATCATCACCGCCGGATTGCCATTGGCTTCGCCATGCCGCGACATCGTGTGGTAAACCCGATCCGAAGGCGCGTAGGGTTCATTGACGCCGACGACGAGCCCATCCTCTTCCCGCAAACCCTTGACCAGCGCTTCGCCTAACCGAGCATCCGACGCAAAAATCACGCCACAGTGCCAGGGCCTGATGGCCCCTTGCAGGTTCGGCGTATAAGTATGAATCGCGACCAATGCGCTGCGGTGTCCCCGCTGCGCTCTCTTCGTCAGCAGATCATCGATCGCGGCATGATAGGGCGCATAGATCTCGGCGACGCGACGCTCGCGCTCGCCCGCCGAAAGACGAGAATTGCCGGGCACCAAGGCGCCGTCGGCGGTTTCGACGATCGAGTCGAAGTCCGAAGGATGGCGGTTGACGTCCAGCGCAAGACGGGAAACGCAGCCATAGACCAGCGGCGCATCCAGCAATGTGGAGAGTTCTGCTGCTGAGCGCGTGCGCGCCCGGGTCCCACGCGAAGTGTTTGAGGAGGTCATCGGCCCTCAGCCCCAGCGAGCCGTAACGAGCGGGCAGATGATGGGACGCGTGGTCGCAGACAAGCACGAGCGGCGACGACGCCTCGGCCCGCTCGACAGCAACCGCAGGCTCTGGAACGCGCGCGGGCCGCGCCTCGTCCATCGGGTTCTCCCAATCCTTGGCGACCTCGTTGCGCCGAACGCTTGTCAGGACCGATCGCCTTGTCATTGTAGTTCCAGCGAAGCCACATTTGTCAACCTTGTAATTTCCGTTACAATCCCTTCGGCTCGGGGTGTCGCTTTGCGGCGGAGGCGTTGTCGTGATTGAAACGGCGTCTGTCGACGATCGCGCTTCCATTGCGGAGCATGTCCGCGCGTCGGTCGGGCGCCTGACGGCGCAGGAGCGCAAAGCGGCCCAGGTCCTGCTGACGAACTATCCCACGGCGGGATTGGCGCCCGTGTCCGAATTTGCTGAGCGCTCTCGGGTCAGCGCTCCGACTGTCCTGCGCTTTGTCGCCAAGCTCGGGTTTCTCGGCTATCCAGATTTTCAAAGGCAACTGCGCGAGGAACTGGAGGCTCAGTTGGCCTCGCCGCTCGTCAAGCCCTCGCGTAAAGCCGGGCCGCCGATCCCCCAACGCCCGTTCATAGATCCGTTCGCCGCAGCGGCCGTCGCCAATCTGCAAGGCACGTTCCGCAACCTTCCCGAGGGTGATTTTTCGGCGGTCGTCGAGCTGCTGTGCGACCGGCGCCGCAGTATTCATTTGCTTGGCGGCCGTTTTACCGACGCGCTTGCGCGCTACCTCGCCGCGCACCTCAGCCTCGTGCGGCCCGACGTGCGGCACGTTCCATCAGGCATCGGCGTCTGGCGCGACCGTCTGCTCGACATAAGGCGGCGCGACGCTCTGATCGTTTTCGACATCCGGCGCTATCAGGAGGACGTCGTTGCGTTCGCGCGGGACGCCGCGGCGCGGGGGGCAGAGATCGTGCTGGTCACCGATCAGTGGATTTCCCCCCTCTCCCGTCAGGCGAAACATGTGCTGGCGTGCCGGGTCGCCGCGCCTTCGCGCTGGGACTCTACAGTCGCTTTGCTGGCGGTCGTCGAAGCCCTGACCGCGGCCGCGACCGAGCGGCTTGGCGAATTCGCCAGGAAAAGAATTGAGGAGCTGGAAAAGCTTCGTTGAGTCCTGAGTTCCGACGCCATGCAACACCCCCCCCGCCGATTTGAACCGCAGCCGCGTCGACTTTACCGCAATTTGCTGGGGTTTTCCGACACAGCGCCCTCAGTATCTCTCGGGCGCCGGCGGCTTGTTGCCGAGCATGGCGTCGATCTCGGCGAGGACGTCCGGGGTCAACTTCTCCTTGTCCTTGAGCGCCGAGAGATTATCCTCGAGCTGGCTCTTCTTCGAGGCGCCGAGGATCACGGTCGAGACATTCGGGTTGGCGAGGCACCAGAGCAGCGCCAGATGATGCACCGGCATGCCCAGCGTCTTCGCGAAGGCCGCGAGCTTCTGCACGTCGTCGATCTGCTTGCGGCCCTCCGCGGTCTCGCTCTGCGCCTTCAGCCACTCGTAGCCCGGCAGGTTCATGCGGCTGTCGGCGGGGATGCCGTTGGAATATTTGCCGGTGAGCAGGCCTGAGGCGAGCGGCGACCAGATGGTCGCGCCAAGGCCCATCAGACGGTATAGCGGCGCGAATTCGCGCTCGACCTTGTTGCGCACGAAGAGGTTGTACTGCGGCTGCTCCATCGAGGGCGGCGTGAGGCCCTGGGCGCGCGCGACGCCCCAGGCCTCGGTCAGCTGCTGCGCGGTCCATTCGGACGTGCCCCAGTAGAGAACCTTGCCCTGCGTCACGAGGTTGTGCATCGCGCGCACCGTTTCCTCGATCGGCGTGTCGAGGTCCGGGCGGTGGCAGAAGAACAGGTCGAGGTAATCGACCCGCAGCCGCTTCAGCGCGGCGTGGCAGGCGTCCGTTACATGCTTGGCGCTAAGGCCGCGCTGCGTCGGCTTGGCGCCGCCAAAGAACACCTTGCTCGACACGATGAAGGAATTGCGGCTCCAGCCGAGCCGGGCGATCGCCTCGCCCATCACCTTCTCCGAGGCGCCGGCCTCATAGCCCTCCGCGTTGTCGAAGAAATTGACGCCCTGATCGTAGGCGGTCCCGAGAATATCGGCCGCGGCCCCGACGTCGACCTGCTTGCCGAACGTGACCCACGATCCGTACGAAAATTCGCTGACTTTGAGGCCTGTGCCGCCAAGGCGTCGGTATTCCAAGGGCGCTCCTCCTCATGGACTGTTGACCCATGACCCGTCCCCCGACGGGTCCTCCGGGCTCTGCCGGCGCCCACACGCCGAGGCGCAAGCTCGGGCCGACCTCACGTGATCGCAGCCGTCCTGTCGGACGCTCTTCATGCTGGGCAATATGAACCGTTTCCAGCGATAATCAAAGACGCGTCCGGGGGGGGTCTCGCCGAACTGATGGGGGTGAGCCGCACGCCGGTGCGCGAGGCGCTTGCGCGGCTGGCAAAGCTGCAGCTCGTGGACATTTTTCCGCAGCGCGGAACCGTGATCGCGCCCTTGCGCGTATCCGACCTTAAGCGGTCGCAGTTCCTGCGCGAGTGCCTGGAATTAGGACTGTTAAGGCGAGCGCTCCGATCGCCAAAGCGCTCCAGGCTCGCTGAGGCGCTGACGGCCGAAATCGCTGTCCAGCGCACCCTGGCGGGCGTCGGCGACGAGGAGCGTTTCTACGCGTCTGACGAGTTGTTTCACCGACGTATAGCATCGATCGCCGGTCTGCCCGACGTCTGGGAGGACATCTCGGATGCAAAGCTGCATATGGATCGTTTCCGCCATCTGATGCTGTCCTCGGTCGAAACGCTTTCGGTGATCGTCGAGCAGCACGAGCGGATTGTCAGCGCTATCGAAGGGGGGGATAGGGAGCGGGGCGAGGCGGCGCTCAAGGCCCATCTGCGCCGCATATTCGCCTTCCTCCGGCCTGCCTACGAAGCTCGTCCAGAGTATTTCGAGAGGGGAGGCCTGGAGCTCGTCGATCCAGCCTGGTTCGATGATTGACCTTCGCCGCCCAACTGCGTGCGCGCTGGCGTCCTCAGCGTCGAGCGTCCGCTTTTCATCACGTCGGCGCAATTCACCATGACCCGGGAGCATCTCGCCGCCCATCCCGCGGAGGGCGGGCTGTTTGCGGTCGAGCCAGGTCTGGCCGGCGTGCCCGAGAACCGTTTCAGGATGCACCCGCCGCCAATCTCGATGTGAGCGGGGACTCGTTGTGCTGGAGACAAAGCCGCCGTGGGAGCGGGGCGACGCAACGAGGCGTTATTTTTGCTCATGTAACGCATGAAGATCGTTGCGTAATCAATTGTAAGATCATGGTTTCATCCCGCCATAGCGGGCCAAAATGCTGCCATTCCGACCGGTTCCGGGCGGTTTCGGGCGGCTGAGTTCAGAAATTCTATACTTTCGCGCTCCTCGGCGGGCCGCGAAAGCAGGTCTCCGGCTTCGGTTTTCCCAATTGCCTGCTGCCTGTTATGCGGCTTAACAGGGAGATGGCCTCCCTGTTATCTTGCTCAACCGTTACATGAGCAATTCATCGCAAGTAACTGATATTCATCGTTTTCATGCCTCGAACCAGAGCGCGCCGCGGCCCGCGTTCCCCTGTTAGCAGGGGATAACAGGGAGAATTCCGGCTTTGGCGAAGTTGCAGGCGCCGCCCGGCGCGGAGCCAAGAGTATAGATTTTCTATCCCGTCGTGGGCGTCTTTCGACGCCCTGTCGCGCTCCGCGATGATGATTTCGTCGAAACGCGTCCTGCTCCAGGATGAATCTTGGGAATCCTCATCGATTCCATCGGGTCGAAAACCGCTTCTACGGCGCATCGAGGTGGCTGAGCGCCTCGCGCGCCTGTTCGCTCGAAATCCGGATGAGGCCGGAAAGCGGCTTGTCGAAGTCGAGGATGAAGAAGATCGCCGAGGCGAACGACAGCGCGCAAAGGATGATCGTCGCGTAGACGACCGCGTTGCGCGGGGCGGTGAGCCCGAACACTCCGAAGACGACCGCGAGCCACGCCGTCATGGCGGCGAGCAGCGGCCAGGAGATGGTTTCGTGGACGGCTTCGATCGCCAGGCGACGCTTCTCAAGCACCTCGGCCGACTTCGCCTGGAGGAGGTTGGCGAGCCCCGCATGGAAGGGATCGGAGGGTTCCAGCTTGCGAACGGCCGTGTCGACCTCGATCAGGAGCTTGCCGAGGGACGCACGTTCGACGCCGTCCGCCGGGTCTGAATAGAGCGGATAGTCGCCCGCCGGGCGCGGCTCGTCGCGCCAGGTGTCGGCGATCACGCCGGCCATATAGGAGCGCAGGATCTTGCGGATCGGCGCGGTCTCGTCCCCGTACTGGCGCAGCCGCTGGTCGAGTTCGGTGATGTCGCCGGCGACCGCCCTCAGGCGGGCGTCGAACGCGTCGTAGGACTGCTTGACGTCGGACAGGAGAAGCCCGAGCACCACGGCGGTGAAGGTCACCAGGATCGAGATGACGAGCCGGACATGCTCGACCGTCTCGCGGCTCCTCTGCCGGTCCGACAGTTTCCCGTGCATCGCCATGCCGATCATGCTGGCGCCGACAAGCACGACGACAACGGTGAGGAGAATTCCGTGGTAGGGCATCCCGCGTATGGTCGCGGGTTGTCGAGGCCTTGGCAAGGCTGGCCCGTGACGTTCGGCCGCATCCCCTGCGGCGCCATGCGGCATAGCTTCTCGCCCGCGCTGCCGCTTAAGGTTCGCCTGCGACTGACGCCCGGAACTGCCCGGAATAGGACGTCTGCACGTGGAGGGAGCGATGGCGTTTTCGCAGAAGCTGTTCGACGCGATCGTGAACGGAAAGCCACAGGAGGCGCAATCGCTGGTCGAGGAGGAACTCGCCGACGGCGCCGACGCGCTGACGCTGATCAGCGAGACGATGATTCCGGCGATGGACGAGGTCGGCATCCTCTTCCGGGACGAGGAGTTCTTCGTTCCCGAACTCATGCTGGCCGGACGGGCGATGAAGGCGGCGATGGAGCCCCTGCGGCCGTTGCTTGCCGCGGCCGGAGCGAAGCCCGTCGGCGTGGTCGTCGCCGGCACGGTCAAGGGCGATCTGCACGATATCGGCAAGAACCTCGTCGTCTCGATGCTGGAGGGCTCGGGCTTCAAGGTCCACGATCTCGGCACGGACGTGACGCCGCAGACCTTCGTCGAGGCGATCCGCGAGCACCAGCCCGCAGATTCTCTGCCTCTCCGCGCTTCTGACGGTCACGATGACGGCGATGAAGACGACGATCGAGGCGATCAAGGAGGCGGGCCTGCGCCGCGGGATCAAGGTGCTGGTCGGCGGCGCCCCGCTCAACGAGCGTTATGCGATGGAGATCGGCGCCGACGGCTTTGGCGCGACCGCCACCGACGCCGTCGCGCTCGCCCGCCGGCAGGTCGGCCTGGCGAATTGATATGGGCGCGGCGTTCAAGCCCCTGATTTTCACGAAGCTCGCGATCGAGACTGCGAACGACCTCGTTTTCGGCGTCGCGCCGCGGCCCGTACGATGCGGATTGGGGCTCGAGATCGGCGCCGGGAGGGTGTACCCGGAAGTCAATTTCACCCTGCCGACCATGAGCCTGACGGACGAGACCTGGCCGGAGGTTCGCGCCCACTATGAAGAGATCGCCCGGCAGGTCGTCGCCAGGATGACGCGTCTGACAGCGCCGGGACTCGTGCTTGAATTCGAACTTCTGCCGGCGATGACCGAGCGGCCGGAATGGGGCGCCGAACTGACCGGCATTCTCAAGCGGCGCCTCGAGGAGGCGCACGGAAAAACCGGGCTGCCCTGCGCGCTGCGGGTCACGCCGACGGACATTCGCGAGAAGACGAAACCGCCGCAGATGCGTCGCGGCGAGGCTTGCGACCAGCTTTTCCGCTCGTTCGAACTGAACCTCGCGGCGGGAGCGGATATCCTCTCGATCGAGTCGATCGGCGGCAAGGAAGTGCACGACAAGGCGCTTGTCATGGGCGACATCCCCGGCATCGCCTTTGCGCTCGGCGTTCTGTCGCCGCGCGACATGGCGTGGTTGTGGCGCCGAATTCGGGAGATCTGTGACGCGCGTCCGGGGGCCGTCGCCGGCGGCGATTCGGCTTGCGGCTTCGCCAATACGGCCATGCAGCTCGCCGGCCAGAAGATGTTGCCGGAAACGCTCGCCGCCGTCATCCGCGCGATGAGCGCGGCGCGTGCGCTGACGGCCTTTGAGCAGGGCGCGGTCGGCCCGTCGAAAGATTGCGCCTACGAGGGGCCGATCATGAAGGCGATCGCCGGCGTGCCCATCTCGATGGAAGGCAAGTCGGCCGCTTGCGCACACTTCAGCAGCGTCGGGAACATCGCCAGCGCGATGTGCGACCTGTGGAGCAACGAATCGGTTCAGAACGTAAGGCTCCTGTCGGGCAACGCTCCCGAGGCCTTCGCCGAGCTTCTGGAATACGACTGCCGGCTGATGAACGCGGCCTCGGCCAGCGGCCAGGCGAGGGCCTTGCGCGATCTCATGACGCTGTCCGACGAATGGCTGAGCCCTCAGGCGGCGGTTTTGTCGCCCGCCGCGACAATCGAAATCGCGAGCGCCATCGTCTCGAGGACGGACCCTTACGAAAGAACCGTCGCCGCCGGAAAGGCGGCTGTCGACATCCTCAACCGCGGGCGCCGCGCCGGGAAGCTGATGCTCTCCCGCAAGGAGGAGACGTGGCTCAAGCGCATCGAAGAGGCGCTGGGACAGCTGCCCGACGATTGGCGCGAGCTTCGCGCCGCGATCGATCCGCAGTACGGCGATTTGTACGACAAGGACAGCTACGGGCTCCCGTGAGCGGGTTCGCGAGGAGCGGAGGACGACAGCCATGCTGATGAGCGCGAAAAAAATCGGACCGAAGCGCAAGCGCGTTCTCGACGCGGTCAACCATCGCCAGCCGGACGCGGTGCCGGTCGATTTCGGCGGCTCCGCCGTCACCGGCATGCATGTGAGCTGCGTCGCCGCCCTTCGGGACCATTACGGCCTCGAGAAGCGGCCGGTGAAGGTCTGCGAGCCTTACCAGATGCTGGGGCTGATCGAGGACGACCTCAAGGAGGCGATCGGCATCGACGTGACGCCCCTTATGGGCCGCACCAACATGTTCGGCTTCTTGAACCGCGACTGGAAGCCGTGGACCTTCAACGGCCTCGAGGTGCTGGTGCCGGAGGAATTCCGCGTCACGGTCGAACCCGAGAAGGGCGGGATCCTGATCTATCCCAAAGGCGACACGAGCGCGCCACCGAGCGGGCATATGCCCAAGGACGGCTACTTCTTCAATTCGATCATCCGCCAGAAGCCGATCGACCCCGACAACCTAAACCCGGAAGACAACACGGAGCAGTACAAGCCCCTGACGGACGCCGAGCTCGACGGGATCGAGGAGGACGCGCGAGCGGTCAACACCGGCGAGTACGCGGTCTTCGCCTCGCTTGTGAACACGGCGCTCGGCGACATCGCCTTCGTTCCCGGCCCCGACCTCACCGACCCCAAGGGCGTGCGCGACGTAGCCGAATGGTACATGCTGACCGCGAGCCGCCCGGACGTCGTTCACAAGATCTTCGATCGGCAGGTCGAGGTCGGGATCGCCAACCTCGCCAGGATCCACGCCCGCGTCGGCGACGCGATCGACGTCCTCTTTCTCTGCGGCACGGATTTCGGCACCCAGACGTCGAGCTTCTGCTCGACCAAGACCTTCGACTCGTTATGGAAGCCCCATTACGCGGCGATCTGCGACTGGGTCCATAAGAACACGACCTGGAAGACGTTCAAGCACTCCTGCGGCGCGTCGGAGCGTTTCTTCGAATCGATGATCGAAGCCGGCATCGACATCATCAATCCGGTGCAATGCTCGGCCAAGGGCATGGACCCGAAGGCGCTGAAGGCGAAGTACAAGGGCCGGCTGGTCTTCTGGGGCGGCGGCGTCGACACGCAGCAGACCTTGCCGTTCGGCACGCCGGCGGAGGTGCGCAAGGAGGTCCTGGAGCGCTGCGAAATCTTCGCGCAAGGCGGCGGCTTCGTATTCGATTCGATTCACAACGTCCAGGCCGCGACGCCGGTCGCCAACATGGTCGCGATGTTCGACGCGGTGAAGGAGTTTAACGGGCGGGGCTGATGCCTGAATCCTTGCGCGGCGCCATGTCGGCCGCGGGTCCTCGCTCGCTCGGCAAGGGAACTATTGGGGGGGCGCACGCCTCGCGCACCGATTGCGCTTGCGGCCCGTCATATCAGGCGTTTTCATGCGGAGCATTCCGGATTCGCTGATGATTGGAGTCAGCCAACGAAAGGGCCCCGTGACAGGGGCCCTGACGTCACCGACGCGCTGCCTGGCCAAATCATGGACCGCAGACGCTGGTGTATCTTCCGTTGAAGTCATGGATGACGCCGCATCGGGGGTTGAACCGCGTAACATACATTGGACCGCCGACAGCGACCCCCGTCGGGCCGACCATACTCGACCCGACGGCGCCGACGCCGGCCGCGACTGCGCCCACCGGACCGAACGGACCCCATCCATTGTCGTAGGCGTATCCATTGTCGTAGGCCGGCCCGTAGCCGTTGAATCCCGGTTGCCCGGGTCCGTAGCCGTAGCCCTCCACGGTCACCGGCGCAGTGCCGGCAGGCGCACCGGTTACCGTGGCCTGGGCGAAAGCTGGCGTGGCGGCGAGGAAGGCGCAAACCGCCGCAACCGTCATGGCTGATGTTTTCATCGAGAACTCCACAGGGTTGGGTCTCCCACTCGGGCTATTCGGGTGGGTTTCACCGCGCTCAGCCTCGATAGAGCGTGACATACAGAGGCTCTTTGAGGAGACTTCTGCTCGGAACGTATGCCGCCTTTCCTCGTTCCACTCTTTGAGCCGCGGTCGATCAACAAATCGCGATCACGGCGCCTCCTGGTGGGCTTCGCCGGGCCAGAAAAGTCGCAAGACCTCCGAGGCGTGGCCAGCGACATGCGCCCGCCATAGATGCGCGCTATCGAATGGACCTGAGCCTCGCGAGCGCCCGCACGGTCGCCCTCCGCCGCCTTGCTTTCACATGCCATTGGCTGACGGCCTGTGCGGGAACCCCGCGGCCATGGCGGATCGTCGCGCCCGGCGCCGCCCTTCTCGCCCTCGCCATGGCCGTCGGCGAAACACGGGCGCAGTGCGCTCGATGCGGCCAGTCGGCCGCGGGGCCGCCGGCTTCCCTGTGGCCGCCGGTCTATGACGCCGGACCGCAAAGGGCCGAGCGCTCATGGCGCAAGCAGGCCCGATCCGGCCGCGAGGCCGCGACGACGGTCGCAGGCGGGGCACACACGGTTTGCGCGCGCATTCGCGACGAGGAAGCACAGCGGCCGATGAACTTCGGCCTCAAAGAAGGTCAGACGCTCGAAGAGACGGACCCGCAAGGGTCGACACGACGGGTCCGCGTCCTCCCGGCCCCGTTCTGAGCCGAAGGCGCTTTCGCTACGGGGCCGCCGGTATAACCATGTACGGACTGTGGAAGCCATTCCGCTTGTAGAACAGGTAGACGAGGCCGTTGATCAGGGCCCACAGACCGGCAAAAACGCCGCCCAGCCAGAACATCACCGCCTTTTGCGCCGTCATCGCGCGGTCCTGCGCCACCTGCGCCTGAATGCTGACGATCTGCGCCCCGACCACGTCGCCAAGCGCCTACCCGAAGCCGTTGTTGGCCCCGTAGCGCTTGACAAGCTCCGTAGGCGCGCTCTCGGACAGACCATGACACTTGAGGCAGCTTGGGTCGTCGATGCGAATCGGCCTGCTTATGAACAGCACCGGTCCCGCCGGCGTCTCGCGCCGGCCGACGAAATCCTTCTTCTCCGCATCGTTGCGGAACATGTCGACGACGTCCATCTCCCAGTCGGAGGTCCGGTCGCGCGGGTTCGTGGGATTCAGGGCCGCTTCCTTGTATGCGTAATCCGGGTACTGCTGCCGGAAATAGTTGAACGCCTCGGTCGCGGCGAAGAAGGGAATCGACTGCGGCAGGAACTCGCGCGTCGGGCGCTGCCGCTGATCCTGACGGGCCTTTTCAACAATGAGCTGGCCCGCGCCCTGGAGCGCCTGCTGTTCGCGCAACGTCGGCAGTTGCGCGATCGCCTTTTTCATCGCCTCCGGAATCTGCGTGTTGAGGATCTGGTCTACACTCCCGTCGGCCTCCTCCAGCCGCGACTGGTCGCGGTCGAGCAGCGGCGCGATCTGCCTCGTCGTGTAGGTCCTCATCGCCGCGGCCGTCTCCAGCATGACCCGGGCCTTGTCCAACGTCTCCTGCTCGGCGGCGGTCGAAATCTCGCGCCACACGAAATAACCGGTCGCGCCGTATCCCACCAACACAATGGGCAGCAGGAAGAGGTTGAACTTCAGAAAGAATCGAAGCTCAACCAGGAACTTGGTGATGTTGACTTCAATCTGAAGGAAAATCAGATTGAGCTTGAGCACAGTCTCCATCGTCGGCGCCGCTGTCTCCGAAATCCATTCGATATGCAATTGCCTGAACGCGGCGATGACGGATCGTTCGTGAACGCGCCGGCATTTCCTGTTGTTGACGTGACGGGATCTTCCGGCCGCCCGGTTGACCTTGCGCCGTACCTTTGCAGTGAAAGTGCTTCGGATTCGTGGATTTCGCAAGACGAAAGTCATCGCCCGCCAACAGATGGCCGGAAGCGCTATTCGCGCGCCTGATGAATCCGATGCAAGAGCCCGTCGAGGCACCCCTTGAACACCACGTAGAAAGCGAGCGCCAGATAGCCCCAGGCGGTCAGTTCGAGAAACTGGACGAGGCCGCCGTCGAAGGCGGCCATCGCGCCGTAAGTCGCAATCAGATTGAGGTTCGCCTGGAACAGCGAGAGCAGATTCAGCGAGCAGAGGGTGAAGCCGCCTGCAGCGAGCCCCATGACGAGGAAGGCGAGCCAGGCGGGTCCGTGAAACAGCCGGTTCAGCAGTTTCAGGAGCCCCATCGCCTCACCCGCTGTTGCGCAAGCCCCGCCGAGATTCCGTTGATGGTCAGCTGGATGCCGGTCAGCACCTTTTCGCTCACCGCGCGGCCACGGTGCAGCTTCAAAAGTTCGACCTGCACGTGGTTCAGCGGGTCGAGATAGGGGAAGCGGTCGTGGATGGAACGCTCCAGCAGCGCGTTGCTCTGGAGCAGGTGATCCTGCTCCATGATCGCATTGAGCGCCTCGACCGAATCGCGCCATTCCTGCGAGATGCGGGCGAAAATCTTCTCGCGCAACGGCACGTCCTCGCAGAGCCGCGCGTAGCGCGAGGCGATGGCCAGGCTCGACTTCGCCAGCACCATGTCCATGTTGGAAAGCTGGGTGCGAAAGAAGGGCCAGCTTCTGTACATGGCCCTGAGCCGTTCGCGTCCGCCCGCGGGATGGGCGGCAATATAGGCCTTCACCGCCGAGCCGAAGCCGAACCAGCCCGGCAGCATGAGGCGGCACTGCGCCCAGGAGAACACCCAGGGGATCGCGCGCAGATCCTCGATCGCCGTCGTCTTCTTGCGCGAGGCGGGACGCGAGCCGATGTTGAGGGTTGCGATTTCGGTGATGACGGTCGACGCCCAGAAATAGCGCTCGAAACCGTCCGTCTCATAGACGAGGCTGCGATAGGCGGAATAAGCGCTGCCCGACAATTCGTCCATCGTCTCGAGGAACGCGTGATCGGGCGCGGGGCTCTCGTCCTGAAGCAGCGTCGCCTCCAGCGTCGCCGAGACGAGGGTCTCGAGATTGCGTCGGCCGACCTCAGGATTGGAATATTTGCTCGAGATGATCTCGCCCTGCTCGGTGATGCGGATCTGGCCCTGCACGGCCCCGCCGGGCTGGGCCAGGATCGCGTCGTAGCTCGGGCCGCCGCCGCGCCCGACCGAGCCGCCACGGCCGTGAAAGAGACGGATGCGCACGCCGTGCTTGCGAAACACCTCGACCAGACCGATCTCGGCCTTGTAGAGCTCCCAGCCCGAGGTGACGAAGCCGCCGTCCTTGTTGGAGTCGGAATAGGCGAGCATCACCTCCTGCTCGCCGCCCTGCGAATCGACGAGCTGGCGATATTCCGGGATCGACAGGAGCCGATCCATCACGCCGACGCAGGCGCGCAGGTCCTGGATCGTCTCGAACAGCGGCACGAGCGCGAGCGCCGTTGATCCGGCGGCGACAAGGCCCACCTCCTTCATTAGCAACGCGAGCTCGAGCATGTCCGATACGCTGTCGGTGTTCGAGATGATCGAGGTGCGAATGGCGCCGGGGCCGTATTTTGCGCGGATGGTCCGCGCGGCGCGGAAGAGGGCCAGTTCCCCGGCCGTCTCCTCGCCATAGGCGATGAAGGGCGAGACGAGCGGGCGCGGCGAGGCGAGCTCCTGGCGCAGGAGCGCGACGCGCCCATCCTCGTTCAGGCTGCGATAGTCGAGGCCGGGTGAAACGGCCGCGAAAATCTCGGCGACGGTGCGTTCGTGCACCTTGGCGTTCTGCCTGAGGTCGATCGGGGCGAGATGGAAGCCGAAGACATCGACCGCCCGCTGAAGCGGCCGCAGCCGCCCGCGCGCGACGATCGCGCCGCCAGTCGCCTTGAGGGATTGCGCGATCGTCGTGAGGTCGGCGCCGAAGTCGTCGGCCGAGGCGTACGGGGGCAGGTCGACGACAGGCTGCCGCAGCGCGATGATGTGGTCGAGTTCGCGCGCCGTCTTGGCGAGGCGCGAATACATGCCGGTGATGGCGCGGCGATAGGGCTCCTCGCGACGCGCCGCGGCCGAATCCCCGGCGCGATCGGCGAGCGCGACGAGATCCGCAGAGACGGAGGCGAGATTGGACGCAAGCGACAGCTCGGCGCCCAGCTCATGCAGCTCGTCGAGATAATAGGCCAGGGCCCGGGCGCTCTGCAGCCTCATGGCCTCGTTCAGCACCTCGGCGGTGACGAAGGGGTTGCCGTCCCGATCGCCGCCGATCCACGAGCCGACGCGCAGGAAGGACGGGATGGGCTTTGCTCGCGGCTGGCCGCTGATCGTGTCGAGCTTGTCCTCGATCGCGCCGTAGAGGCGCGGCAACTCGCGGAAGAAGGTGTAGTCGTAATAGGAGAGGCCGTTCGTCACCTCGTCGATCACCTTGAGCCGGGTCTGCCGCAGCATGTTGGTGCGCCAGAGGATGAGGACCGCGCATCTCAGCTTTTCCTCGATCAGCGCGAGCTCCGCGGGATCGACGGCGCGGTCCCGCTCGTCCAGCAGTTCGGCGATCTCGAGTTCGCGCGTCCGGGTGCTCTGGCGCCGCACCTCGGTTGGATGGGCGGTGAGAACCGGGCTCACCAGCGCGCTGTCGAAGAATTTCTCCAAAGCCTTCGGCTCGACGCCGGCCTCGCTGGTGTGCTGGAAGGCGCAGGCCAGCGAGCCGGGCCGCGGCGGCGAGCCGGCGATCACATGCGCCCGGTTGCGGCGGATGTGATGCTGGTCTTCCGCGATGTTGGCCAGATGCGAGAAGTAGCTGAAGGCGCGCACGATCGCCAGCGTCTGGTCGGCGGTGAGGCTGTCGAGGATCGCCTCGAGCTCGCGCCGCGCTCCGGTCTCGTTGCGGCGATGGAAGCGGATCGAGGCCTGGCGGATCTGCTCGACGAGAGCGTAGGTCTCCTCGCCCTCCTGCTCGCGCACCGTATCGCCCAGGATTCGGCCGAGGAGGCGGATGTCGTCGCGGAGCGGACGGTCCTTGTCGGCGTCCTCGGCGTCAGCGGTGAAGACTTGCGGCGCGGTCTCGAAGGCCATGGGGCGCATCCGTCGGCGAGGACAATGATGTTGCACTGCGGCACGCAGCGGCGCAAGCGAAGCAAGAAGAGGGCCATGAGCGGCGATCAGGCGCGTTTCAGCGCTTCGGCGAGGCGGGCGCCGAGTGCGGCGCGGTCCTTCAGCTCGCATTCGTAGACGACGAGCGCGCGCCAGCCGATGACGGGATAGGCGGCGAGCGTCGTGATGTCGCGCGCCCGGTTGCGGGCGATCTTGGCTGCCCAATAGTCGGCGTTGGCTTTGGGGCTTCGCGCGCCGCGCGGGCAGTCATGCCCATGCCAGAAGCAACCGTGGACGAAGATGGCGAGCTTCCGGCCCGCATAAACGATGTCGGGCTTACCGGGCAGGTCCGCGCGATGCAGGCGGTAGCCGGGCGCAATTGAGCGCAGGATCGCACGCACGGCCCGCTCCGGTCCCGTGTCGCGCGATTTGACCGCGCGCATGACGGCGGAGCGGTCGTAGGTCATGCGCTCGTCCCGGGTCTCTGAAGTCTCCACCTTAATCGTCCCGGTTGTCGCCTTCCACTTCGATCGCGAACACGACCGAATGGACGACCGCAATGCGCGAATGGGGTCGTTGTTCGGCGTCGCGAGGAAAACCTCGAACCCGACGCTTGCAAGGAGGGTCATAGTCTATTAGTTTGATCGATTATATGTAATGATTTAGGAGCTTTCGATGCCGCGCTGGTTTGCCGATAATTCCCTCTCCATCGGGCACACGCCGCTGATTCGCCTCAACCGCGTCACCGAGGGGGCGCCGGCGACCGTGCTCGCCAAGATCGAGGGCCGCAACCCGGCCTATTCGGTCAAGTGCCGCATCGGCTCGGCGCTGATCTGGGACGCGGAAAAGCGCGGGCTTCTGGGGCCGGGCAAGGAAATCGTCGAGCCGACCAGCGGCAACACCGGCATCGCGCTCGCCTTCGTTGCGGCGGCGCGCGGCATTCCGATCACGCTGACGATGCCCGATACGATGAGCCTCGAGCGCCGCAAGCTGCTCATCGCCTATGGCGCCAAGCTGGTCCTGACCGAAGGGCCGAAGGGCATGAGCGGCGCGGTCGCCAGGGCGGAAGAGATCGCCGCCTCCGACCCTAATCGCTACGTCCTGTTGCAGCAGTTCAAGAACCCCGCCAACCCGGCGATCCACGAACAGACGACGGGTCCGGAAATCTGGGACGACACCGACGGCGCAGTCGACATTTTCGTCTCCGGCGTCGGCACCGGCGGCACGATCACCGGCGTCTCGCGCTTCATCAAGCATACCAGGGGCAAGCCGATCCGCTCGGTCGCGGTCGAGCCGACCGCAAGCCCGATCCTCACCCAGAAGCGCGCCGGCGAGCACCTGAAGCCGGGACCGCACAAGATCCAGGGGATCGGAGCCGGCTTCGTGCCCGAGGTGCTCGATCTCTCGCTCGTCGACGACATCGAGCAGGTCAGCAACGAGGACGCTGTCCTCTATGCGCGCCGCCTGACCAGCGAAGAGGGCATCCTGTCGGGGATCTCCAGCGGCGCCGCCGTCGCCGTTGCGGCGCGCCTGGCCAGGCGGCCGGAGAACGCCGGCAAGACGATTGTCGTCATCCTGCCCGATTCGGGCGAGCGCTATCTGAGCTCGATCCTGTTCGAAGGCCTCTTCGACGCCAAGGGACTCGCTGCGTGAGCGCATTGCGCGAGCCTCGTCCGGAGCCGGACGGCGATCTCGATCTCATCGCGATCGCCGCCGAGCTTCGCGGCCTCAGATCGGCCTCGCAGCAGCGCCGCTATCGCGGCGCCCCTCCTCCGCTGCCCTCGCGCGAGGCCATCGTCGACATCGTCGAGAGCCTGGTCAGCGCCCTCTATCCGCGTCACTTCGGCCCGGCCGAGCTCAGGCCCGCCGATCTCGACCCATTCATCATCCGCACGCTCGAGGGCGCCTTGCGCGCGCTCACCCGGCAACTCGAGCTTGAGCTTGCGCTCGCCAAGGAATGGAAAGGTGACAGCCGCATCGATTCGCCTTGCCGCGCCCCGGACATGGTGAAGAATTTCGCCGCAGCGCTTCCCGCCGTGCGCGCGCTGCTCGACACCGATGTGCGCGCGGCCTTCGCCGGCGACCCGTCCGCAAAAAGCATCGACGAGATCATCTTCTGCTTTCCTGGCTTCGCCGCCATCATCCGCCATCGGCTGGCGCATGCTCTCTATGATCTCGGCGCAACGATGATCGCGCGAATCATCGCCGAAGACGCGCATTCCCGGACCGGCATCGACATCCATCCGGGCGCCAGAATCGGCGAAGGCTTCTTCATCGACCACGGAACGGGCGTCGTGATCGGCGAGACGGCGATCATCGGCCGCAACGTCCGCCTCTATCAGGCGGTGACGCTCGGAGCCAAGCGTTTCGAGGCGGGCCCGTCGGGCGCGCTGATCAAGGATCAGCCCCGCCATCCGATCGTCGAAGACGACGTCGTCATCTACGCGGGCGCGACCATCCTCGGCCGGGTCACCATCGGCAGGGGCGCCTCGATCGGCGGCAATGTCTGGCTCACCCATAGCGTGCCGGCGGGAAGCAACGTCACCCAGGCCAAGGCGCTGAGCGAGTCGTTCGACGGCGGCGCGGGAATCTGATCATGGCGCAGCGATCCGCACTTCGAAGTTTGTGGCGGGCGACGCGAAACAGACTGGCCGAGCTCAACCGCCGCCTCGCCGAAGGCGGCGACCCGGACGCGATGGTGTTCCAGGCGCGGCCTTCGAATCTTACCAATCGCAGGATCGCGAACGGGCAGTCGAGGCCCGAAGCGCCCGAGGGCGCGCCGACTGAACCCAAGCCGAGGGTAGAAATTCTTGCCGGTTCCCTGCCCGGCGCACGGGCCTCGCTCGTTCGCGCAAACAAGCGATTCTAAGCTCTCTCCTCACCCGTCGAGCGCGACCTCGGCGGCCGGGGTCGCCGAGACCGCCGCGAGGCCCGAATAGAGCGCCATGCCCAGAGCCATGGCGAGGACGAAGAGCGCGGCGCGGCGATCGAGAAAGCCGATGTCGGCGATCGCCGGGCCGGGGCAGAGGCCCACGAGCCCCCAGCCGACGCCGAAGAGGAGCGAGCCGCCGACGAGACGCGCGTCGATCGCCCTCGCCGTCGGCAAATGGAACGGCTCGCCCGAAAGGCTTAGCCCCCGGCGGGCGGCGATGCGGAAGGCGACGAAGGCGACGGCGATCGCCCCGCCCATGACGAAGGCGAGCGAAGGATCCCAGGCGCCGCCGAGATCGAGAAACGCCAGCACCTTGCCGGGGTTGGTCATGCCGGCGAGACAGAGGCCGATTCCGAACAGGAGGCCGACGAGGAAAGGGGATGCGCGGTTCATGAGGGCCCCTTTTAGAGAACGTGACGGACGAGGAAGACGGTCACAAAGCCTGCCGCCATGAAGGTCGCGGTTGCGACGAGCGAGCGCGGCGAAAGCCGCGCCAGGCCGCAGACGCCGTGCCCGCTGGTGCAGCCGTTGGCGAGGCGCGTGCCGAAGCCGACCAGCAATCCGCCGACGATCAGGGTCGCCGCATTGGCCTCGATCACCGGCGCGGCGGCGCGAAAGGAAGCGCGCGAAGAGGGGCGAGAGGACCAGGCCAAGGAGCGCCAGCGCGCGCCACCGCCAGTCTCCGCTCCGCGGCGGGATGAGGCCGCCGAGCAGTCCCGAGGCGCCGAGGATGCGTCCGTCTTCGAGGATCAGCCACGCGGCCGCAAGCCCGATGAGAATGCCGCCGGCGAAGGCGGAGCCGGGGGTGAAATGAGCCCAGTCGATGGTCATCGCCGCTTCCTTTCGCGTTCGTGGCCCTCAGTTGAAGGGGAAGGTCCGGTTGATGAGGACCAGCAGGACCAGCAGGACCAGCCCGAGGCCCAGGCTCCAGCCGATCAACTTCTTCTCGACCGGCAGCAGCGGCTCGACGGGCGCCTTCATCTCATCGCGCAGATCGGCCATGGCGGGAAATCCTCTAATTACGATGCGAGCGGCGGTTTGACGCCGGCGAAGAAGAGCCAGGAAATGACGAACCCGACCCAGACGACGAAGCCGAACAGCGACACGAGATAGACCGCCGCGAGCTTGCCGAGGCCCTCCTCCCACAATTTGCGGAAGTTCGAAAGCACGCCGATCGAAAAGAAGGTTAGGGTGAAGAAGATGACGCGCAGCACATTGGCTTCGCCGATCGCGGCGGCGAGCTTGCCTGAGACGCCCGCTTCAGTCCCGAGCGCGAGCGCAAGCGCGATGGCGAAGGTGGCGACGAAGCCCAGGATGAACTTAGGGAACCGCTGCCAGATCTCGCCGGCCCTGGCTTTTTGCCCGCCGGGGCGGGGATTGATATGGTTCGTCCAGATATAGGCGAGGATGAAGGCCCAGACGCCGATGAAGACGTCGATGAACACCTTGACCGTCGCCGTCACCGCCAGCATCCAGCCGGACTGGTAGACGATTCCTTCGGCCGCGGCCTTGGCCTGGATCAGCGCCTGGGTGATGCCGCCGGCCGCTACCGCCGCGCCATCGGTCTTGACCGCAAGCCCCATCCAGGCCGCCGCGACCAGCGGTTCGTGCGCCATGAAGGCTTCAGCGATCATCGGCAGGATGAGGACTTCGATGACGGCGAAAATCACAACCAGCGAAGAGACGAGCACCGGCACCTGCGGCCGGGCGCGGATCGCGCCGCCGGTTGCGATCGCCGCCGCGACGCCGCAGATCGAAATGCCCGAGGCGAGCGGCGCCGACCATTCGCGGCTGAAGCCGAAGCCTTTGCGGGCGATCAGATAGACCACCGGCCAGTAGATCAGATAGGCCTCGACGATCGCCGCGACGCCGCGCAGCAACAGCGAAGAGGCGAGGTTCAGCTTGCCCGCCGCCGTGACCGCAATGAACGCGCCGAGGATGACGATGGCGATCTTGATGTAGAGTTCGGGGCGGACCGCAGCTTTGAGCCATTCGGCGAAGCGCGGGAAAAAATTGGCGATGGCGAGGCCGGCCAGAAGCGCAATGATGAAGCCGCCCTCGCTGGTGAGCTTGAGCGACCAGGAGAGTCCGTATTTGGCCTGGTCGGCCGGCGTCACCGCCGCAACGCGCGCCCAGCTGCCGATGAACCAGCTCGCATAGGCGATGGCGAAGAGGGCGGTGAAGGCGAGCGCGAACCGCTTGACGTCCTCTCCGAGCGCATGGACGCCGGCCGACAGAACCGCCAGCAGGGCGACATAGGTGAGGAGAAGCGCGCCGGCGCCGCTGAGCCCCGCATAGGCCTTCGAGGCGGGGCCCAGCGCCGCTCCGGGATCGGTCCAGACAGAGGTCGTCGCGAGCCACCCGAGCGCATCGAGACCGGCGAGCGAGAGAAGCGCCAGCGCGAACACGCCAAGGCCGATGATGACCGCCAGCCAGTCCTCGCTGATGCGACTCGACCGGGCGGCGTCAAGAGACAGGGTCGCTTCGGACATAATTTTCTCTAACTGAATGAGATCGCAGGTTGACTTATAACAATGTCCATTATATTAGTCAACTATTGCATGTGCCGCGAAACCGGCGCCGGAGTGACGGACAGAGTTGTCTTGGAGGCGCCAACCCATGCTTTCCGCCAATGTTCATCGGCTGGAGCTTCGCGAACCGGCGCGGACCGGACGGACGGACGCGACCGGAACCAGCTTTCGGGAAGCGATGCGTCAGATCGCACGCGGGGTCAGCGTCATCACCCTGGGGGCCGGCGAAGATCGCGCCGGCCTGACGGCGACATCGGTTTGCCCTCTCTCCGCCGATCCTCCGACGCTGCTCGTCTGCGTCGATCGCTGGTCCTCGAGCACCCTCGCGCTGGCGCGTCTTGGCGCTTTCGCAGTCAATGTCCTGGCCGCCGACCAGCGCGAGGTCGCCGAGCTTTTCGCCGGCGGGTCTGCACCCAGCGGACCCGGGCGCTTCAAGGCCGACCGCTGGCTGACCTTGCCAAGCGGGGTTTCGGCTCTTGCCGGTTCGGCCGCGGTGATCGAATGCGAAATCGACGAACTCATTGAGCGAGGTGTCCATGCGATCGTCATCGGCCGCGTGCGGCGAGCGTTCGCAGGCGGCGGTTCGGGAGCTCTCGTCTCCTGGCGGGGTTCGTATGACCCTGTCGGCTGGAGCAGCGACGAGATTGCTCGCGCGGTCGGGCTCTCGCCGCGCGGACGCTAGCCGGCAAGCGCCTCCATCCGTGGCCCGCAGCGGTGCGATCGCCGACTAAGCTACGGGTAGTTTTGGATGCCGCCGTAGAGCGGATAGGCCAACCGAATCTCGGCCGAATCCGGTACGATCACCAGTCGGTCCGCTTTCGAGGCATCGAAGTCGACGGCGCCGGCCAAGGTGAAGCGGTCGAAGACGAAAGGCAGGCTGCGTCCGGCAATTGGGTCCGGCTTGTCGAGAAGACCCAAATGGAGGTGGGGGCCTTCGGAGGGGCCGGTGTTCCCGAGTTTGGCGATGGGCGCCCCGGCCTTCACGGCGTCGCCGACCTTCACCGTGAGGCTGCCCTGGCGCAAATGCGCGTACCAGGCGAAGACATTCGGAGCGATTTCAAGCATCAAGTTGTTACCCCCATAGTCTGCCCTCGACTTGGGGACCATAAAGGCGAAGGGCGTCTGATCGGCCATGCCGTCGTGGATTGAGGCCACGGTTCCATCGGCGACCGCGAGGACATCCTCGCCGAAGCCATAGTACTGCTCGACCCTCTTGCCGTCCCCGTCGAAGATTTTGTCGTTCTTGACCTTGACCCAGTCGACCGCGAAGGTTTCAGCCGTCTCGATGCGGACGCCGTTGATCGCGATACGTTCGTCCCTGTGGACGTTGGGCTTGCAGCAAGCGCTGGAGGCGAGCCAGCCATTCCCCGCAAGGGGCGGCCTGATCACGATGGCTGACTGGCGGTTGATGGCGACCTCCGGTGCGTCAACCCCCAGGTTGCCGACCATCATAGCAAGCTCCGAGTTCGCCTCGAGGGTGTAGGCGATCCGGTGCGTGACCCGTTCCAGCGCGGTGTCCGGCGGCAGGATCAGATCGACGTCAACCGAGACAGCCGCTGACGCGGGAATGACGGGTGTCGCTGTCTTCGCGAAGAGAGTTCTGCGTCGCCGCTGCGAGGGCGCCCCCCTCGATTCGCATGAGTTCTTTTCCGACGGGATCGAGGACAGTAACGCTCGACAGCGTCACCGGCTCGGGGAACACGTTGACGACGAGAAGTTCGTATTCCACGTGATCCCTGCCGTCGTCGCCGCGGACAATCTGGGCGTCGTGAATTGGATTGACGAGGATTGGGGTCGGCCGGTCGGGCTCCGCGGCCGAAGCGGCTGAGGCAAGAGCGAAGACTGCCGTCATCACGAAACCGATGCGCATTTCCTTGCCCCTCTCCGCCACGCCGTCAAAAATGGGCCCTCTCGCATGTCCGCCTAGCCCCCATACTGGCGGGCAGCTTGAATC
Source organism: uncultured Alphaproteobacteria bacterium (assembly GCA_963775665.1). Lineage (GTDB taxonomy): Bacteria > Pseudomonadota > Alphaproteobacteria > Rhizobiales > Beijerinckiaceae > Roseiarcus. Next base: position 47,510 of record CAVZJZ010000013.1, read on the forward strand.
ACGTCAAAAACCGATTTCGGGATCCCTTGGTTTAGTCGGACCGGCCGACGCTCAAATGTCCGCACCGCATCCAGCCAACGAGCCGCCCAAAAATCCATCCGCCGTTGCGCGGGTCACGCCGTGCGTCGCTCGACGCCGCCGATTTCGCCCCACTTCCGGCACGGCAGGTCAGGAGCTGCGTCCTCCAGTCGCTTCTCAATTCGCACAAGACGCGGCTCGAACCCTGCCCCAAGGCGAAAGCCACGGGCGCGCGCCAGTGCGATCATCCCGGCGTTGGTCCGCAACGTATCGCCGCAGAGCCATTCGATGCCGTCGGCCGCCGCCTTGCGTTCGATCTCCTCGAGCAAGGCCGAGCCCGCGCCGAGGCGCCGCCAGTCGTCGGCGATCGACATGCCGAATTCGCCGGCGCGGTCCGCACACGAAAGCGCCACGCGGGCCTCGCCGATGACCGCCTCACCATCCTCTGCCGTCGCAACAAGGAGCAGAGTCAAAGTCTCGCGGCCAGTGGCGGCCAATGCGCGCGCCAATTCCGCCGCCGGGAGCTCTCTTGCGGCCCCCAGGAACCGATTGTAGCGCGACTCAAGACATAGCCCTCGGACATAAGTCTGCAGGGCGTCGCCGTCGCTGGCGCGGGCCGGACGAAGAGCCAAACGGACGCCCGGCCTATGATTTGCTCGCAGCAGGCGCAACTCCGGATGACCTGGGCCGAGGGCGCTTAAGTCGGCATGCGCCCGAGGCGCAGGCTCAACGAAATATCCTTGCAGTGACGCGGGGGCCATCAGCATGAACCCTTGCTTTGAGAGATGGCTTCGACCCTTTACGGGGCCGCTACTGCGGTAGGCTCCAGTCGGACGCCAGAGCCTTGCTCATCATTTCGCGTTCCATGCTGTCCGTGATGCGTCCGCCGGAGCGCGTCAGCAGGCGGGCCATCTCCCGGTCGACCTCACTCTGGCGGCGGGCGGTGAGGCCGCCGGTCAGACGGCGTGCGAGTCTCTTGAGCTTTGCGCCGACGCCGTCCGCGACTGGCGCGGCGCGATCGCCGCATGCGCTGAAATTTCCGCTGTGGGTGGTATAGGCCATCGGACCAACCTCCATCTTTGACCATGACTTTGAAATGAGATATGCTCATTCGCTATGCTCGAAGCTCCGATAAGTTGGCAAGAAAACCAGGAGATGACAAAGGATCTTGTCTCTGCCTATGGATGAGATAATTTCATGCACAACGCGCCTCCCCCGCTCAACGCGCTCCGCGCCTTCGAGGCGGCGGCCCGGCATCTGAGCCTGACCAAGGCGGCGGTGGAGCTGAATGTCACGCCCGGGGCGCTCAGCCACCAAATTCGCGGACTCGAGGACCATCTGGGCTTCAAACTGTTCGACCGCGGCGTGCGGACGATTGCGCTCACTGCGGCGGGCAAGGCGCTGCTCCCCGGCTTGCAGGCGGGCTTCCTTCATATCCGGGACGCGCTGGCGGGCCTCAATGCGCTCATCGGCACGCGCGTGCTGGTGATCAGCACGCCGCCCGGCTTCACCTCGAAATGGCTGGCGCCGCGGCTCTACCGCTTCTCGATCGCCTATCCCGACATCGACGTGCGCGTGTCCTCGTCGCTCAACAACGCCAATTTCACTTCCGACGGCGTCGACGCTGCGATCCGCAATGTCGCAACGGATGCTGCCCACGATGAATTGCTTGAGGTCGAAAAGCTCGTCGATCAATCCCTGGCGCCGGTCTGCAGCCCGGCCTTCGCCGAAAAATACGGGCCCTTCACCTCGCCCGACATGCTCAAGGGCGCGCCGCTGATCCATGACGACAGTTTTTCCAGCCGCGCCGCCATGCCGACCTGGGCCGACTGGTTCAGGGCGGCCGGCGTGAGGGGCGCCGATGTCAGTCGCGGCCTTCGATTCAACAGCGCCGATCACGCGCTCGACGCGACGGTCGAAGGCGCCGGGGTGCTGCTCGCTCACGACGTGCTGGCCTACGACGATCTGCGCACCGGGCGTCTCATCATGCCCTTCGACCTGACTTTGCCTTCGGGCCGCTGCTACGCATTCGTCTGCCTGAAGAAGCAGCGAGACTCGGCCAACGTGCTGGCCTTCCGCGCTTGGCTCAGGCAGGAGGCGGCCGCGCTCGACTGGAGCGGATGGGCGACGCGCGGAGCCGGCTCGCGTCGCGTGGAGGGATCGTCCGCGGCGCGCTGAGTTTTTTGAGAACGGAGTCTGGCGCTCCCGTCTGGCGGAGTTGGCGCGATTGCAGAAGCGCCTATTCCGCCGCGATGGGCTCCGCCTCGCCGTTCGCGCTCAAGAGCGGCTCCAGCAGTCTCGCCGCGAGATGCCGAACGACCGGCGCACAGACGCCATCGCCGCAGACGTGGTAGGCGTCGTTGTAGCGTTCAGGAAGTCGGTAAGCGTCGCTCAGCCCCATGAGCCGCGCGGCTTCGCGCGGAGACAAGAGTCGGGAGCGAATTGTCTTGCCCTCGACAAGGAGAATCGTCTGCCGCGAAGAGCCGCCGGCAGGGGTGCGAAGGCAGCCGGCGATCTCATCGAAGCGAACTTCAGCGCGTTGGCGTCTCATCCCATTTTCGTCGGTGCGCGTGCGCCGGTAGACAGTGCCGACGGTCCGTCGGCCCAATGTCATCGCGCGCGCCAGCTTCTGGCGATTCAGCGGCGTCATCAGTTCGATGAGATATTGCGTGTGGGCCGCGGTGTGCCACCTCACTCCTGTAGGGATGTCCTCAACGAGGTCCGAAAACGTCAATGTCCGCGGAGCAGGCAGTCCGATATCCCACCACACCCATTTCCTTTTCGCCTCGGGGGTCATGCCGGCATAAGCGCTGGTCAACGCGGCTGGATGCCATCCGCGCCCAGGCCCTGGCGCGACTAGCGAAACGGCGATTTTCACGCCCTTCTGGACCGCGATGAAAAAAACGCGCGGCCGCGATTGAGGAACGAAATGAGAGGCGTTGATGACCGCGGCTCCAAATTTGTACTCGGTGTCCGCGAGGGCGGATGCGATTGCGGCAAAGTCTTTTCCGCCGTGGGACGTCAAACATCCATAGACGTTCTCCAGAACGATCGTTCGCGGAGCGCGGCCGGCGAGCGCCAGACCTCGCATCAGATTCCAGAACGGCCAAAATGTGCCGGAACGGGTCGGCGTATTGTCCCGTTCGCGACCGAGGCCGCGATAGCTCCCGGCGAGCGAAAGGTCCTGGCATGGAAAGGAGGCCCATGCGAGGTCGGCGACTGTGGCGGGCAAATCCGCCAGCGTAAGGCTCGCCACGTCGGCGTGCCTGATGTCGCCCGCGCCCCAGTTGGCTTCGTAAGTCGATACCTTCTTCTGGTCGAAGTCGTTGGCGAACAGGCAGCGCCACTTCTCTCCAAGCCCCGCGCGCGCCATGCCGCCGCCGGCGAAGAATTCTGCAAAGGTGAACTGGGTCATCATGCCCGCGACCGATTCTCCGCTCACCCCACCTAAGCATACGACGCCAGCGTCCGGAACACCGTCCCGCATGCGAATTCGACATCCCCTCTGGATGGCTGGCCCACGAGACTGAGCCCGATGAGGGGGACCGCGGTGAGGCGGTTCTGCGAAATCCGTCCCCATCCCCCCGCCTCATCTCCGATTTTTCGCGGAGGCGGTTCTTCCGTTCGCGCCTGTTCCTCTTCCGAACAGGGCCTGTCATCCTCCTGTTATTCTCGCCGTTCCTTCCTGTCGCTCCGCATGAAGTAATCTTCAGAAGGTATTGGAAACAAAAGTCTTTTCGCGGCCAGCGCGAGCGCAATGGCGGGCTTCGCCCGCTCACGTCTCGCTGTTAGCAGGGAGTAACAGGGAGACATGAGCGGAGGCTGGCCCCGAATGACCTGGCTCTCGATCCCGTTGGAGATGAGCAATCCCCCCATGGGCGCTCGCGCCGCCGCTTGCCTTGCCCATCGCGATTTGCGTTTATGCCCGTCCATGAGCGACATCGCCTTTCCCTTTCCGGTTCTCGTCTGCGACACCGGCGGCACCAACGTTCGGTTCTCGTTGGTCGAGACGCCGGGCGGGGCGCTGGGACCCGCCGTCCACCTCATCACCGACGATTATCCGGGCCTGCCCGAGGCGCTCGAGGCGGCGGCGCCGAAGCTGAGCCGCCGGCCGCGTTCCATGATCGCCTGCGGCGCGGGGCCGGTGGCGGGGCGGACCTTGAAGCTCACCAACGCCCCGTGGGTGATGGACGGGCCCGAAACGGCGCGCCACGCCGGCCTCGCGCAAGGGCTCCTGCTCAACGACTTCGAGGCGCAGGCCCTGATGCTGCCGGCCATTCCGCAGGACTGGTCGCGCCCGATCGGCTCTCTCGCCTTCGGCAGCCGCGGCCCGCAGGTGATTCTGGGGCCGGGGACGGGTCTCGGCGTGGCCGGGCTCATCGAAATCGAAGGCCGTCACACGCCCGTTTCGTCCGAAGCCTGCCACATCGATTTCGGGCCGGTTTGGCCTGAGGAATACGACATCTGGCCGCATCTCGAACGGGCGCACGGGCGGGTGACCAGCGAAAGCGTCATCTCCGGCGAGGGCCTGGCGCGGGTGCACCGGGCGCGCATGATGGCGCTGGGGCGCCCCGACCCGCACCTCGATCCGCCCGCGGTGACGGCCGCCGCGCTCGCCGACCGGACGGGGGACGCCGCGGCGAGCCTTGCGCTTTACTGGCGCATCGTGGCGCGTTTCGCCGGCGACATGGCGGTGACCTTTGTGGCGACGGGAGGCGTGACGCTTTCCGGCGGCGTGCTGCCGCGCGTGGTCGACTTTCTCGACGAGGCGGCCTTCCGCCATGCGTTCGAAGACAAGGCGCCGGTCAACGCGCTTGCGAGGCGCATCCCGAGCCGACTCGTCGTCCGGTCCGACGCGGTCCTGGTGGGCATGGCCGCCATCGCCGCGGCGCCCGGCCGCTACGCCATTGATTATGCGACGAGAACGTGGGTCTAGAGGAGCCCGCGACGGCCAAAATCGGGCGACAGCCGCGCTTTCGCCTTTATCTTCGGGCTTCTGCGCGCTAATCGAAGCGCATTCGCTTCGGTTCTTTGAAGGAGGCTTTCGAAAAGTGGCGCAAAAAGTGGCGCAACGACCACGTTTCATCCTGGCGTTGGCGGTTGCGGCGGCGAGTCTCGGCCTCGGTGCGCCGGCGCTGGCGGACTGCGGCAGCGACATGCAGAAGCTGGCCCAGGACCGCAACGTGGAGATGCAGAAGGTCACCGATTTCGCGAAATCTTTCCATGGCAAGCCGATGGACCCCGTGCAGTTCTGCGCCAAGTCTGCGGGACTCGTTCGCGCCGGGGCGGCAATGCTCGCCTATATGCAAAAGAACAAGGACTGGTGCTCCTTCCCCGACGAGGCCATCGCCAACTTCAAGACCAGCCAAGCCAAGAACGCGAGTTTCAACGCCAGGGCGTGCAGCGTCGCGGCGCAAGTCAAGAAAATGAAGGAGCAGGCGGCGCAGGGGGGCGGCGGCGGACCGCAGGCTCAACCGCTGCCGGCCGGGCCGCTTTGACGGCCGAGCCGCGAGGCTCGGCGGTCCTGCCGGACGCAAGGCCGGCGAGCCTCATCCTGAGCCTCACGCCGGATTTCGCCCTTCCCTTCGTCCAGCTCGCACGGCTCGATCGGCCGATCGGCTGGCAATTGCTGCTCGCGCCGTGCTGGCAGTCGACGGCGCTGGCCGGGCTTGCGCTCCATCGCGGGCCCAATCTCTGGCATCTCGCGCTCTTCCTCGTCGGCGCGATCGCGATGCGCGGCGCGGGCTCGACCTATAACGACATTCTCGACCGCAAGCTCGACGCGGGAGTCGAGCGCACGCGCGGGCGCCCGCTGCCGACGGGCCGGGCGAGCGTCCGTGCGGCGGCCGTGTTCTTGGTCGCCCAGTCGCTCGTCGGGCTTGCGGTGCTCGTCAACTTCAACCTGTTTTCGATCGGGCTCGGCATCGCCTCGCTCGCGGTCGTTGCGATCTATCCGCTGATGAAGCGGATCACGTCCTGGCCGCAGGCGGTCCTAGGCCTCGCCTTTTCGTGGGGGGCGCTGATGGGCTGGAGCGCGACCTTCGCGGGCCTCGCCCTTCCGGCGGTCCTTCTCTACCTCTCCGCCTTCTGCTGGACGATCGGCTACGACACGATCTACGCGATGCAGGACGCGCGCGACGACGCGATCGTCGGCATCCGCTCGACCGCGCGCCTGTTCGGCGACAATACGCAGCTCGGCGTCGGCCTCTTTTACGCCGCGGCGGCGGTTCTGGCGCTGCTCGCGATCCTTCTTGCCGGAGGCGGGCCGATCGCGCTCATCGGCTGGCTCGCCTATGCAGGGCATCTCGCCTGGCAGGTCTCCAGGGTCGGGGGCGCGGACGCTGCGACCGCACTCAAACTCTTCCGCTCCAATCGCGACGCCGGTTTTCTGCTGTTCGTCGGGACGGCGCTGCAGGGATGGGCGTAGGGGCCTCCCAATGCGCCTTCAATCGGCCCCGAGCAGTTGTAATCCGAGCGCTGCCCCGGCGCTTCGCATATCCTGGTCGAGCGTCGCCAACGGCAAGGCTCGGCGCAGCGCGAGCTCGACATAGGCGGCACCGTACGCGGCGAGACGGAAGCGATCGCCGAGATCCAGCGTCGCATTCCATGCGCTTGTGTCCGTCAGACCGTCGACGATGATGTCGAGTTCACCGAGGTCGGCCAGCGCCGCCCGTCGAAACTCGTGGTCGATTCGTCGACGGCGCATGGCGGCGGTGAGGCTGTTGGCGATTTCGAGTCGCCAGATTGGAGGGACGAAGGCGCCTTGTTGTCCGACAGCGTCGAAGACCCGGCGAATTGGCTCCGTTGTTTCGTCCCCGAAAATCCACGCGAGCGTAGCGGAACTGTCGAGAACCACGCTCACGGCCGGCCGTCGTCGCGATAGGTCTTCCATTCGGCCCAATCGAACGGGCCGAGTTTCAGCGCCTCGGCGCGTTCGCGGATGCGGCGAATCGCCGCTTGTGCCTCGCCTCGTCCCGCAGTCGGGATGGCGGGGACGATGCGAGCCGCAGCCTTTCCGTGCCTGGTGATGGTGACCTCCTCGCCCTACTCGGCAAGGTCAAGCAATTGCCTGAGCTTGTTTTTGGCTTCAAAAGCGCCGACCACCGTCATCCCTCAGGCCCCGATCACCCAGACTGAGTTAGCTTGACCTCTCTTGCTCGAGTGGTCCAACCGGGAATTACGGCGGCGCCCCGATGACAGTTGACCGTCACTGCATACGATAATATTGTATGACTTATTGGATGTCGGCGTTCGAGGCGGAGTGCCTGCTTGGAACAACTGACACTCCAAGTCTTTGATAACATGGGAGGAAATGATGCAGGTTTTGAAATGGCTGGGGTGCGCCGCGGTCGGCGCGACAATGCTTTTTGCTGGGACTTCGGCCTTCGCCGTGACGATCGGCTTCTCGCAAGTGGGCGACGAGGGCGACTGGCGCCCCGCGTGGTCCAAGGACATGCAGGAAGAGGCCAAGAAAGAGGGCATCGACCTCAAATTCGCCGACGCCCAGGGCAAGGAGGAGGAGCAGCTGAAGGCGGTCCGGTCGTTCATCGCCCAGAAGGTCGACGCCATCGTCATCGCGCCGGTGGTTGTCACGGGCTGGGATCAGGTGCTCGCTGAGGCGAAGAAGGCCGGCATTCCCGTTTTTCTGGCCGACCGCGACGTCGACACAGCAGACAAATCCCTCTTCGTCACCCGCATCTCGGCCGACTTCAATCTCGAGGGCCGGCTTGCCGGCGCCTGGCTCGCGCAGGCGAGCAAGGGCAACTGCAACATTGTCGAGCTTCAAGGCACGACCGGCGCGGCGCCGGCGATCGAGCGCAAGAAGGGGTTCGAGGCGGTCATTTCTCTCTTCCCGAACATGAAGATCGTCAAAACGCAAAGCGGCAACTTCACCACCGACGGCGGCAAGCAGGTCATGGAGGCCTTTATCAAGTCGACCGACAACCTGAAGGGCATCTGCGGCGTGTTCGCGCATAACGACAACATGCAACTCGGCGCGATCCAGGCGATGAAGGAAGCCGGGCTGAAGCCGGGCAAAGACTTCCTGATGGTGTCCGTCGACTACGTTCCGGCAGAGAAGGAAGCACTCGCGGCGGGCGACGCGAACGCCTCGGTCGAGCTCCGCTCGGCGATCGGCAAATACATCTACCCAGTGGTGACCGACTACCTGAAGGACAAGAAGGAGCTGCCGAAGTGGATCGTGATCCCCTCCGATCTGCATACGGCCGCCACACCCGCCAACTGACGGGAGTCTGATCCTTTCGCACAGCGGCGCTTCACGGCTTCGGTTTGGAGCCGGGACGCGCTAGCAACGGCGGGCGCGGGCGTCTTTCGACGCCTGCGCCCGAACACATGTCCAGGACCAAAGGGGGGCCCTTGTGAGCGAAGCCGCCGCGGCGCGAATCGAAATGATCGGCGTCTCGAAGGCCTTTCCGGGCGTTCGGGCGCTCGAAGGCGTCGATTTCCGGATCGATCCCGGCGAGGTCCACGCGCTGATGGGCGAGAACGGGGCCGGCAAGTCGACGTTGATCAAGGTCATGACCGGCGCCTTGGGCCGGGACGAGGGCGAGATTCGCCTCGACGGCCACGCGGTCGAGATCAACACTCCGGGGCAGGCGCGCGCGCTGGGCATCGGTGCGGTCTATCAGGAAGTCAATCTCATCCCGACGATGTCGGTGACCAAGAACCTGACCCTCGGCCGCCAGCCGCGCCAGTTTGGCCTAATTTCGTGGCGACAGGCGCGTGACCGGGCCCGGGAACGGCTGAAGCGGCTCAACGTCGGCATCGACGTCGAACGTCCGCTCGGCTCTTATTCGGTCGCCGTTCAGCAGCTGGTGGCGATCGCGCGCGCGCTCGAAGAGGACACGCGTGTCCTCGTCCTCGACGAGCCGACCGCGAGCCTCGACGCCAAAGAGACCGAGCTCCTTTTCCGGGTCGTGCGCGAGCTTAAGAGCCGCGGCCTTGCGATCGTCTTCATCACCCATTTCATTGACCAGGTCTACGAGATCTCCGACCGCATCTCCGTCCTGCGCAACGGCCGCCTCGTCGGGGTCGCGGCGACTGCGGACCTGCCGCGGCTCAAACTCATTTCACTGATGCTTGGGCGCGAGCTGGAGCGTACGGAGGTGCGCCTTGCCGCTGCGCCGGGGGCGCCCGAGGGGCGTGTGGTTCTGAGCGCAGAAGGACTCGGGAAGCGACGGATGATGGAGCCTTTCGACCTCTCGCTGCGCGAAGGCGAGGTCGTCGGGCTTTCCGGCTTGTTGGGGTCCGGCCGCACGGAGGTCGCCAAACTCATCTTTGGGGCGACGCGGCCCGACTCCGGACATTTGCAAGTTGGCGGCGGGCCGATGACGGCTCATTCGCCCCGGCAGTCTCTCCGCCACGGCATGGCGTTTTGTACCGAGGACCGCAAGGCCGAGGGCATACTTGCGGAACTGACCGTCCGCGAGAACATCATCCTTGCGCTGCAAACGAAAATGGGGTGGCTGCGGCTGTTGCCGAAGCACGAACAGGACAGGCTGGCGGAGGAGATGATCAAGGCTCTTGGGATCGCCACCCCCGACGCCGACAAGCCGGTCGGCCAGCTTTCCGGCGGCAACCAGCAGAAGGTGATGCTCGCCCGCTCCCTCGTTTCGGACCCGCGCATCCTCATCCTCGATGAGCCGACGCGCGGCATCGATGTCGGCGCGCACGCGGAGATCGTGTCCCTGATTCGTAAACTCTCCGAACAGGGCCTGGCGTTGCTGGTGGCGTCGTCCGAGCTCGACGAACTGGTTGCGGTCAGCGACCGAATAGCGGTGCTGCGCGATCGCCGAAAGATCGGCGAGATTGCCCGCAACGACATCTCCCGGGAGAACATCATCAGCACGATTGCGAGCGCACGGTCATGACGCCCTCCTCAAACGCCGAGGCGGACAGGTCGCTCAATCTGAGGCTGCGCGCGCTGGCCGGACATCGAGCGATTTGGCCTGTGGTCGCGCTTGCGCTAATCTTCGCCATCGACGGCGTCGTATCGCCCGGTTTCTTTCACATTCGCGTCGTCGAGGGGCGCCTGTTCGGCAACCTGATCGACATTCTCTACCGGGCGGTGCCGACGGCGGTGGTGGCGCTCGGCATGGCGGTCGTCATCGGCACCAAGGGGATCGACCTCTCTGTCGGCTCGGTGATCGCCATTTGCGGCGCCGTGATCAGTTGGCGGATTCACGCCGGCGATCCCCATTGGCTCATTCTCCTGAGCGCGCTCGGCGTCGGCCTCCTGTGCGGCCTGTGGAACGGCTTCCTCGTCGCCATTCTCGACATCCAGCCGATCATCGCGACCCTGATCCTGATGGTGTCCGGCCGCGGCATCGGGCTCATGATCAATCTGCTCTACGGCGGCACCAATCCGAGCTTTACCAGTCCGCTGCTGCAGGGCCTCAGCGTAGGGCACATTGGTCTGATTCCGACCCGGCTGATCCTTGGGGCGGCGATTTTCGCCGCGCTTTGGCTCTTGATCCGGCGCACTGCGCTCGGATTGTTTCTCGAAGCGGTCGGCGGCAATTCGGCGGCCGCCAATCTGGCCGGCGTCGACGCGCGCCTCGTCAAGTTCGCCGCCTATCTGATCTGCGGACTCTGCGCCTCCTGGTCGGGCGTGATCCTGGCCGCCGACACGCATACCTCCGACCCCGTGAGCATCGGTCTCTATATCGAACTCGACGCGATCCTCGCCGTCGTGATCGGCGGCGGCTCGCTTTCCGGGGGCCGCATCTACCTCGGCATGACGGTTCTCGGGGCGCTGGTGATCCAGACTCTCACCACATCCATTCTCACCAGCGGTCTGCCGCCCGAGTATAACTTGGTCGTCAAGGCAATCGTCGTCGTCATTGTGCTGCTGCTGCAATCCAACAATCTGCGCACAGCGTTGTACGCTGGTTTCGCGAGGAAGCCGGGATGAACGAGAAATACTTGCCCCTGGCCGCGACGATTGTTGTCTTCCTTGCGTTGTTCCTGATCGGAGGCTTTCTTTATAAGAACTTCCTCTCGACGCTGGTTCTCGGTGACATTCTCGCCGACAACGCCTTCATCATCACCGCCGCAATCGGCACGACCTTCGTCATCCTTTCCGGCGGCATCGATCTCTCGATCGGTTCGATGATCGGCTTTGTCGGCGTCGTCATGGCAAATCTCGACGTGGTCGGGTGGCACCCGCTGGCCTCGGGCGGGCTGATGCTCGTCTTCGGTTTGCTGTTCGGCGCGCTCCAGGGCCTCATCATCGACTTTTGCGAAATTCAGCCGTTCATTGTCACGCTCGCCGGGCTCTTCCTGCTGCGCGGCAGCTGTTTCATGGTGAATCTCAATTCCGTGCCGATCCGGCATCCGTTCGTCGCCTGGTTCGCGGGGCTGAGCATTCCGCTGCCTGGGGAGGGCGAACTCAGGAGCTCGGCGATCGTCATGCTCGTCTCGCTCATCATCGCCGTCGTCATCGCCCATTTCACCCGCTTCGGCGCGAACGTGTACGCCATCGGCGGCGACCGCGCGTCGGCGGCGCTGATGGGCGTGCCGATGCGGCGCACGACGGTGGCCATCTACGCCCTCGGCGGCGTGTACAGCGCGCTCGGGGGGGTCATCTACGCGCTCTACACCTCTTCCGGCTACCCGCTCGCCGGGACGGGAAACGAGCTCACCGCGATTGCGTCGGTCGTCCTCGGCGGCACGCTCCTGACCGGCGGCGTCGGCATGGTGGCGGGGACGCTGTTCGGCGGCATGATTCTTGGCTTGATCGCGACGCTGATCAATTTCAACGGGTCTCTCAACGGCGCGTGGATCATGATCAGCGGCGGCGTGCTTCTGTTCCTCTTCATCGTGATGCAGAGATCGTTGCTCGGTTCGTTCAGATTGCGGGGATCGTCGTGAGCAGCGGAAATTCAAGTCGCGGATCGATAAGACCTTGACCAGCGGATCATCGAGACGCCGAGCGGTTCACGGCCACGCCATGGCCCTGGACCTTCGGCACGTCCGGAACGGCTCGTCGTTCGAGCGCAACATCCATAGCCAGCTTGCGGGTCAGCTGGGCCGCGAAATCGTGGCGGGCGTCTATCCGCCCGGTTCGCTGTTGCCGAACGCGACGGAAATGTGCGCGCGCTTTTCCGTGTCGCGAACCGCGCTGAGGGAAGCCTACAGCAGGCTCAGCGCCAAGGCGCTGATCATCGCACGGCCGAAAATCGGCACGAGGGTCCGCCCCAACGCCGACTGGAACCTGCTCGATCCGGAAGTGCTGGCCTGGCACCTGCAGGCGCGGCCGACCGAACATTTCATCGGCGATCTCTTCGTGCTGCGGCAGATGGTCGAGCCGGCCGCGGCGGCTTTGGCCGCGTCGTCGCCTTCCCGCGCCACCATCGACCGGATCGCCGACGCCTACGCGCGCATGGACCGGTTCAAGAATGGCGCGGGCGACCTCACCGGCGCCGATCTCGACTTCCACATGGGGATTCTCGAAGCGACCGGGAATCCTTTTCTGGCGGCGCTCGGCGGCATGATCCAGGCTGCGCTCGAATGCACCTTCCGGCTCAGCTGGCAGGGAGCGGCCCGCATCCAGGATGACCGCCTGCATCAGCACCGGGGGATTTTCGAAGCGATCCGTGACCACGCCCCGGAACTGGCGAGGGACCGGATGGCCGAGCTCCTGCGCGCATCGATCGGGGACGTGCACAAGTTCCTGAGGCAGCGGAGCGAGGGCGCCGAACCCGTTCACCCACGTTAGCGCGGACTCTCGCCGCGTCTGTCCGCCGCCTTCGATTGGCCCCAATCTGAAGCCATTGCGCCGCAGCGTCGGCGCTTGGCTATCGAGCGCCCGGCAGAGATCGCTTGCCCTCTTCCGCGAGACGTAGGGCCTCGATTTCAAGCTTCAGCGCGGAACAAACAGCCGATCCGGAGGATATGTGTTCGAGGCGGGAGCGGCCGACACGGCGCCTTCAGGATGAGGATTGTTTGTGATGAGAGATACAGTTTCCAGGCAGAGCGTCGCCCCGGCGCGGGAGCGCTATGACGCGGGCGCGATTGCGTTCCACTGGACGGTGGCCGCGCTGATTGTCTTCCTCGGCGCGCTCGGACTCCTTTTCGACGACATTCCGAAGGAGTCACGGCCGTTCTGGATCAACGTGCATGGCAGCGTCGGCCTCATCTATTTCGCATTGGTCATCGCAAGGCTCCTGTGGCGCGCCGGCCATCGGCCTCCGGAGCTGCCGCGCGATGTCGGGGAGTTCTCCCGCCGCAGCTCGGCCGCGGTGCATCATCTGCTTTATGCGCTGATGGCGCTCATCCCTGTTTTTGGCGTCGTCGCCTTCGTCTGGCACGGCCGGGCATTCGACTATGGCCTCTTCCAGCTGAATTTCGGCGTCGCCTCGAACCGGGACATTTTCCATCCGGCCGAAAAAATCCATCAATGGCTGGCCTATGGGCTGTTCGGCCTTGCCACGCTGCACGCCGCCGGCGCGCTCTGGCACCAGTTCGGCCGGCGGGACGGCGTGCTGATGCGGATGATTCCCGGAGGCGCGGGCTAGCCCGCAGCGCCAGCGAAGCCGCCCCGATCATTGCACGGCCGGGCTGCCCGGGCGCGCGCGCGTGTCGCTGATCGGGGCGTAGGTGAATTCCTGGACGCCGATGTCGACCAGCACGTCGCCCTTCACCCGTTCGTTGACCGCCCGGATCAGCGCCTTGCTCATCTTGGCGAAGTCGAAGCGGTCGAGATGGTCGAAATCGATGGTGTCGTCGCCGTAGACATAGCGGAACGCCTCGTCGACGAGGATCGAGTCCGGCGCCATCGCAGCGGTCCTGAGCGCATCGACATCGACGGTATAGCTCAACAGCATGACAGCGTAGCCTTTGATGCTGCCGTCCTTGATCCGCGGCACGTTGATCTCGTGGGTCTTGCGCGCTTCCGTCGCCTTCTGCGGCGAGGAGGCCGCGTGCTGTTCGCGCAGGACGAAAATCTGCCGCGTCCCGAGCTCGGCCGTGATCGTGGCCGCCGACGCGAGCAGACCGATGACGATGGCGCGGATCATTCCTCCGCGCGCCTCCAGGCGAGCGCCGTGTAGGTGCCGTCCGACTGGCCGTTGCGAATGGCGCGCGCGATGATCTCCGCGACCGCGGCGGAGGCCTTGAGCTGCACGCCGAGCGCACGGCGGTTGATCTCGAGCTCCACAGCAAGGTCGACGAGCGCCTCGCGCAGCGCGCCGCTCGGGGCGACGCCCTCAAGCGCCGGAAGAAGGCGGCTGAGCTCGAGAAGAGCCTGGTTCTTTTGCGCGCTGTAGGCTTCGTAAGGGACCGGCCCGGCGCGCGCGATGTCGCCGGTTTCGGCCGCCGCAGTCCTGCGCAGGCGCTCGACGATCGGCAGCGCCATGGCGAGCGCCGCCTCGGCGCTGGGCCGGGACGATGGCCGCCGGGAAACGCTCATGCGCGCTTGCGTCCCGCGAACAGAATCCCGCCGTTGTCGACCGACGCCGCGCTCGGGGCCGAGAGGATGTTCGCGCTCATCTCCGCCGCGCCGGCGCCGGTTGTCGCCTCGCCATGGCGCGCCGCGACGAGGTCGTGCGTCGCGAAGAGCCGGCGGCCGAGGCCCAGCGCTCCGGATTTCGCGATCTGCTGCGAAATCTGTTCGGACAGCATGGAGCGCCACATATCGCCGGCCGAGCCCTCGCCGAAGACGCCCGGTGCGTCTTTCGGCAAGAGCTCCCCGACAAAGGAATTCAGCAGCGTCGCCTCGAATTCGACCTTGGCGCGCGCGGCCTTGTCTGTCGGGTCGGGGATTACGGCCAGGCGGGAGCGGGCGTCCGCAAGGCCTTCCACCGGCAATGGGCTTGCGGCGGGCGTGGAGGCCGCGGCCTTGGCGAGGCTGGCGGCGAAGTCTCCCGACGGCGCGTTCGAGCCGGCGAGCGCGCTGAGGCGCTCGGCCGCCAGACTCGCGCGAGCGGGGTCGGCTGCGTTGAGGACCTCGAGGATGACGTCGGAGCGGGGATTGAAAGCCATCGGCTGCGCCAGTGTTTCGCGTGGCGGGAAGGGTCGGCGCTGAGCCTTACGTCGAGCTTGCGTTGCGGCGCGCGATCGAACGCTCGATGAGGTCGGCGAGCTCCTTGCGCTCCTTGTCGTCGCGATAGCGCCGGGCTGCGGTCTCTGCGGCCTGTTCGGCGAGCCTGGCGCTGACGCCGTGGGCTCTCGCTTTCTCGCGCACTTGGGCAGACTCCCGGGCGAGCGAATCGAGCCGCCGCTGCAGCGCGCCGACGCGCCGCCCGCTCAATTTCGCCTGCGCGCCATAAGCGAGGTCGCCGGATTCGAGCGCTTCGAAAACAGCCCGCAGATTGTCGACGAGGCTCGCCTGCTCCTGTTCGATCGCGGAAAGGCGCCAGCGGCCGAGATCGTGCATCCTGGCCTGCAGCTTGCCGAGCCGGGTCAACGCGTCGAGACGCTTCTTCATCATCCATGGACTCCAGAGGAGGGCTCTACCCGCGCTCGTCGAGCGCGGGTCCAATCGCCGCAAAATTCAGCAAATTCATCCCGAAACGAGCCAGGCGCCGAAGCCGGTGAGGAACGCTTCGATCGCCGGCTTGAGGGTGAAGTAGAGCAGCACGAGGCCCCCCGCCACCACGAACGGGGTCGCGACGAAGAAGATCTGGATCTGGGGGGTGAGGCGATTGACGAGCGCGAGCGCGACATTGACGACGAGAGCGTAGATTACATAGGGCGAGGCGATCCTTAGCGTCAGGCGAAACAACTCGCCGAGGGCGTCGGCGACCTGCCGGAGCGCAGTGCGCGTGTTGAAATCCGCGCCGACCGGAAGAACGTCGTAGGACGCCGCAAGCCCGCGCAGGAGCTCCCAATGCAGGTCCGCAACGAAGACCAGCGTGACGGCCGCGAGCGAAACGAGGGTCGCGAGCGGGGCCAGAGTCTCGCTTGGCTCGATCTGCATGCCGAACGGGTTGGAGAAGCCAAGCATCTGCGCCGCGCCGGAGGCCAGCGTCTCGAGCGCGAGGAAGAAGATGCGGGCGAGCACGCCGATCATGCCGCCGACCAGGAGTTCGACGGCGATGAGCCTGAAGGTAAGGATGGGGTCGTCGCCGAGCGCTGCGCTTGGAATCCTGTCGAGGAGGAGCGGCGTCAGCGAGAGGGTGACCGCGAGCGCGACGAAGAGGCGAATTTGCGCGGGGATCTGGCCGTTGGAGAAGCCCGGCGCGAGCATGAGACACGCGCCGATGCGGCAGAAGAGGAGAAACGCGCCGATCGAGGCTCGGGGCGCGAAAGCCTGCGGCGGTCCGGCGAGCGCCTCAGCCATCAGCGCAGTCACGAGATGGTCCCCAGCGACTTCACCTCGAAACCGCGCGCGATCTCGAGCTGCGACAGGATGGCGAGCGTCGGGAACATGCGCTCGATGATCATGCGCACATAGGGACGCGTCTCGGCGGTGGTGACGAGCGCGAACAGTCGCTGTTCATCCATGCGCTTGCGAATGGCGGCGGCCGCTTCGGCGGCGAACTGCTCCATCAGCCGCGGATCGATGTCGAATTCGACGACCTCGCCCTTGGCGTCGCGCTTGAGGCTCTGGTGAAATACGAGATCCCAGCGGTTGCCTAGGCGCAGAACGCTGAGCGCGCCGTTGTCAAGAAGGTCGCCGCAGATCTGCTGCGAGATGCGGACGCGCACGTGCTCGACGATTTCCTCCGGCCGCCGCACCAGCGGCGCGATCTCGGCGACCGCTTCGAGGATGAGGTTGAGATTGCGGATCGAGACGCGCTCGGCGAGCAGGAGCTTCAGCGTCGCAAGCAGGCCAGACTGGGAGATCTGCGACGGGCAGACATCGTCGAGCAGGCGCTTGTACTCCGGTTCGAGCCGGTCCATCAGCGCGCGCATGTCCTTGTAGGAGAGAAGCTGCGCGAGGTTGTTGTGGATGACCTCGCTGAGATGGGTCAGGAGAACCGAGACCGGGTCGATCGGCCGGAACCCTTCGCGCCTGGCCTCCTTCACGATCGCTTCGGGAATGGCGATCGCGCGGATGCCGAAGGCGGGCTCGCGCACTTCGTCGCCCGGCAGATTGGGGCGGGGCCCGTCGCCGATGATGACCAGGTGCTCCCTGACGCGCAGCTCCTGCGTCGCAACCGCGGTCCCGTGGATCTTGATCTGATAGGTCTTCGCCGGCGCCTTGATGTCGTCTGTGAGACGGATCTCGGGGACGACGAAGCCGTATTGCCGGGCGAATTTGCGGCGCATCTTGGCGATCCGCGAGCCGATCTCCTCGCGCGAGAGAATGAGCGCCGCGTTCAGTTCCTTGCTGAGGCAAAGCTCGATCTCGAACGATTTCAGCTGCTCCCTGATCGAGCCGCGCGCCTCGGCCTTGGCCTGCTCATCCTTGGCCGCCTGCCGCGCCGACTCTTCCAGGCGGTCCTTGGCGATGCGGCGTGGAATGGCGAAGCCGACGAAGGCCATGAGGCCGCCGAGCGTCGCAAACGGCAGGAACGGCAGGCCCGGGACGACGCCCAGCAGCGCCATGAGGAGGGCCGCGAGAAAGAGCGCGTTCGGATAGCCGCTGAGCTGATCGATGACGGCCTTGTCGGCCGAACCGCGGGTGCCGCCCTTGGCGACGAGCAGGCCCGCCGCGAGCGAGATGATGAGCGCCGGAATCTGCGTCACGAGGCCGTCGCCGACCGAGAGCTTGGTGAAGATGTCGGCCGCGGCCGAGAGGTTCAGGCCGTGGCGCGTGACGCCGATGACGATGCCGCCGAAAATGTTGACGGCGAGAATGATGAGGCCGGCGATCGCGTCTCCGCGCACGAATTTCGACGCGCCGTCCATCGAACCGAAGAAGGCGCTCTCCTCCTCGAGTTCGCGCCGGCGCGCTTGGGCGACCTTTTCGTCGATGAGGCCGGCCGACAGGTCGGCGTCGATCGCCATCTGCTTGCCGGGTATCGCGTCGAGGGTGAAGCGGGCGCCGACTTCGGCGATGCGGGTCGCGCCCTTGGTGATGACGAGGAAGTTGATCGTCACCAGGATGAGAAAGACGATGATGCCGATGAGGAAGTCGCCGCCCATGACGAGCCGGGCGAAGCCGCCGATGATGTAGCCGGCCGATGTCGGCCCCTCGGCGCCGTGCGAGAGGATGAGCCTTGTCGTCGAGATGTTGAGCGCGAGCCTCAGGATGGTCGCGACGAGCAGCACCGTCGGGAAGGCGGAGAATTCGAGCGGCTTCTGGATCCACAGGCCCACCATCAGGATGAGGACCGAGATCGCGATCGAGAACGCCAGGCCGAAGTCGATCATCGTCGCCGGCACGGGCAGGAAGAAGAGGCAGAGGATCAGGATGATGCCGACGGCGAAGCCGATGTCCTTGCCGCCGCGGCTTGCAGGGGCCGACGGGATCGTCGTCACGGACATGGGGACGCCAGCTCCTCATGCGCCGCGGCTCATGCGGCGCGGCCCCGAGAGTGGCCGGCGAAGCTTGCGCGAGGGTCGAAGGCCGTCCAGCGTCGTCGCCCAAGCTCTAACGGAACGCAGGTCACCCATCCGCGGAGCCTGACGGACGGTCTGTCTCGAACCGTGTTAGTCGCTTGTCCGACCGGTGATTTTGTGTCAGCATTAATGCTGTTCCATGCTGTTGTTCACTTGGACGATCCAAATGCTTTTGGGGAGGAGAGGCACATGTTAACTCGTTCCGTGATTCGCCTTGGCGCGCTGTCCGGCATTCTCGCCGGCGCCGCATTCTTGGCCGGCCCGGCTTCGGCCGCCTACCTGATCAATCCTGGTTTCGATACCGTGGGACCCGACGGAAGCCCGGTCACGACGACCGCTCCAGCGGTGGTGCCGCCTTACGCAGGCGGGCCTAGCGCGGCGGAAGGCTGGAGCCAGTTCGTGGTCGTTCCCACCGGCACCCTCACGACGACGCTTCTGGCGACCACCGATCCGTCTGGCAGCGGCAACATGCTTCACATCGTGACCGACAGTGGGGATTATCCGCCCGCAGAGCAGGGCAACGGATTCGCTCAGGCGTTCATCGGCGGCGCGCTGCTGCCTCACGCCACCGTGACCTATGATCTCTATGTCGCGTCGGGCGAGGTGTGGGGCGGGCTCGTCGCAGCTGACGGGGCCTTTCAGTCGAATACGCCGCACTTTGGCCCCACAGGCGGATGGATTCAGGTCACCGATTACATGCTGCCTGGCTTGCTGTCGGGGGAAGTCGCCTTCGAGACATTGACCATCGGTCAGGGCGCTGGCTTCGGCGCGGACTATTATGTCGACAACCTCAACGTCACCTCCGTTCCCGAGCCGGCGACGATGACTCTGCTAGCGGGCGGGCTGGGCGGGCTTGTCCTGCGCCGCCGCCGCGCCGCGAAGGCCAAATCTCGCTGCTCTTGTTGATTCGGGAGGCGGCAGCCCTCACCTGAGCCAATACCGGGGCCCCGGGCCGCGCCGTCCGGCGCGGTCGGCGGGGTTGGCGTATTCGCATTTGTCTATCGACAGGCAGCCGCAGCCGATGCATTGGGTGAGCCCCGCCCTCAGCCGCTCGAGCTCGGCGATCTTCTGATCGATCCGCCTGGTCCATGATCTGGATATGCGCGCCCAGTCCTGGCGCGTGGGCGTGTGGTCGGCGGGAAGTTTTGCCAGTTCGGCGCCGATTTCCTCGAGCGACAATCCGATCCGCTGCGCGAAGACGATGAACGCAATGCGGCGCAGCGCAGCGCGAGGATACCGCCGATGCCCGCTGCGGGCGCGCTGCGAGGCGATCAGGCCCCGCTCCTCGTAGTACCTCAGGGCGGAGGAGGCGACGCCGCTGCGGCGCGAAACCGCCTGGATGGACAGTTCAGGATCCATCGGCCAACGCTAACATGATCGGCGCTTGACTTCAAGTTCACTTGAACTTGTAGGCTGGTCTCGTCACCAATCAAGGAGCGTTGGACCGATGCCGAACGACATCGACCTCAGAGGGCTTCGCGTTGCCGTCACAGGAGGCACGTCAGGCCTCGGATTGGCGCTTGTCCGGGTTCTCGCCGCGCGCGGCGCCCGTGTCGCCTTCGTGGCGAGATCGGCCGGGAACGTCGGGCGGGTCGCCCGCGAGACGGGGGCTCATGGCATCGTCGGAGACGTCGGACGCAAGGAGGAGGTCTACCCTGTCGCGCTTGAGATCACGGGCAATCTCGGCGGCCTTGACGCGCTCATCAACAACGCCTCGAGCCTGGGGCCGACGCCGCTTAAGCTCCTCGCCGACACCGAATGCGAGGAGCTTCAGCAATCGCTGGCGGTCAACGTGCTCGGGCCTTTTCGCCTGACCAAGGCCCTGTTCGGCGCGCTCGCCCAATCCGCCCGCGAGGGTCGCGGGGCCGTCGTGATCAACATCTCGAGCGACGCCGCGGTCAATCCCTATGCCGGCTGGGGCGCCTATGGCGCGAGCAAGGCCGCGCTCAGCCACATGACCTCGATCTGGGCCGAGGAGGCGAAGGCCGAGGGCGTCACGTTCCTTTCGCTCGACCCCGGCGACATGGATACGCCCTTGCACGCCTTGGCCGTTCCCGACGCCGATCCGGCGACCCTGAAGCGCCCCGATGACGCCGCGAACGAGATTGTCGCCTCCCTGCTCGCCGCGCTCGGAGATCGCGCGCCGCTCGCCCTCGCGCCCCGCCCATGAACGCCGTCAGCCGGACAGACCGGCAATTCCCCAAGCTCATGGTCGCCGAGGCGGACGGCGCGCTTCTGCATCTGCCGCGCGCTGCGCTGTCGTCGATGTTCCGGCCGGGCGACCTCGTCGTCGCCAATGACGCAGCGACCTTGCCTGCGAGCTTGAGGGGCGTGCATCGACCCAGTGGCGAACCGATCGAAGTCAAACTCGCCGCATGGGTCGCCTTTCGCGATCCGACCCGCTTTGTCGCCATCGCTTTCGGCGCCGGCGACCATCGCATGCGCACCGAGGACCGCCCGCCGCCTCCGCCGCTCTCGGCGGGCGACCGGCTCGAGTTCGGGCCGCTCGCCGCGACGGTCGAGCGCGTGCTCGACCACCCCCGGCTTTTGCGCATCCGTCTTGCCGGCGGTCGGGAGACCATCTTGCAAGGCCTTGCCCGGCGCGGACGGCCGATCCAGTACGCGCATGCCGCCGAGCCCCTGGAGCTCTGGGACGTGTGGACGAAAATCGCCGCTGACCCGATCGCGTTCGAACCGCCGTCGGCGGGATTTGCGCTCGACTGGCAAATCCTGGCGGGGTGGCGCGAGCGCGGCGTCCGCTTCGCAACGATTTCGCACGCCGCCGGCCTTTCGTCGACCGGGGACCCGGAACTCGACCGTCGGCTCCCGTTCGACGAAGTCTACCTCATCTCCGACGCATGTGCGTCCGCTGTCCAGGACGCGAAGTTGAACCATGGGCGCGTCATCGCGGTCGGGACGAGCGTCGTCCGGGCGCTCGAGGCGGCCGCGTACGCCGGCGGAACCGTGCGGGCGGGAACGGGCCTAGCCAGCGGACGCATCGCGCGCGGCGCGCCGCTTCGCATTGTCGACGCGATCCTCACCGGCGTCCATCAACCCGGCGAAAGCCACTACGAGCTCCTCCGCGCGTTCGCCGACGACAGCTTGCTCGACCGCGTAGGCGCCGCGGCCGACGAGCGAGGCTATCGCGCCCACGAGTTCGGCGATTCGCTGCTGATCGAGCGGCAGAGCCGGGGTTCCTAGCGCACTCCGCTCTTGAGTTTACGCTCAGATCGCTCCGCCGCCTCTCCTCCCCCCTTGTGGGGGCGGGTGCGCTAGCGACTCAGGGCAGCATGCTAGCGACCCTCGGGACGTCCTTGACGAGCACCCGTGCGCGCTACCCAAGCCCCGCCGCGCGCAGTCCCTGAATGTACATGGCGCGGTCCGACGCTTTCACAATAGGATGAAACCGTTCGACCCACTCGGCCGATAGCGTCGGCTGCAGTCGCCTGGCCTCCTTGAGCGCACGGGCGGCTTCCTCGCGCCGTCCGGCCATGCCGGCGGCGGCGGCGAAGGTCCGCCATGCCGTGCCGAAATCGGGATAGAGCTCAACCGCGCGCCTTTCCCAGTCCGCAGCCTCGTCAAATCGCCCCGCGACGAAGCAGCATAGGCCGCAAGTCGAATAGTTCGCTGACCGCGTGAAGTCGCGCGGGCTCAGCCGCGTGGCGAGCGCGAGATGATGGAGGCCGTCCTCCGGCATGCCGCCGTAGCCGTAGGCGCAGCCCAGAATCATGTGTGCGAAGGCGAAGCTTGGGTTCAGGTCGATCGCCTCCGTCAGTTCCGCGACGGCCTTGTCGAAGCCGCGCGAGACCATGTGTACGTAACCGGCGGCGAAATGCGGCCACGGATCGTCAGGGTCGTTCTGAATGGCTTTCTGCGCCATCATGCGCGCTTCCGCGATCGCCGCCTGCTCGTCTGTCCAGCCGAGTTGAAAGGCCGCTGAGCGGGTCCAGGCCAGGAAACTCATGGCGCGGGGATAGTCCGGCCTGATTTCGAGCGCCCGCGCTAGCAAATCTTGGGCGATCGCCATTTCCTTCGCCGAAAGCCACGTCCAGACATAGGGCATCGCCTTCATCACATATCCCCAGGCGTCGAGGCTCTCCGGGCGCCGGCTTTGCAATCGTTGGTGCTCGGCCGCGTAGAGCTGGGGCTCGATCGCCCCGATGACGCTTCCGGCGATCTCGTCCTGGAGGGAAAAGAAGTCGGCGAGTTCGACGTCGTAGCGCTCCGCCCACACCTGCCGGCCGGTCGAAGCGTCGGACAGCTGCGCGCCGATGCGCAGGCGCTGGCCGGAGCGCCTGATGCTGCCGTTCAGCACGTAGCGCACGCCGAGGGCGCGCCCGATCTCGCGCACGTCGAGCGGCTTGCCACGAAAGGTGAAGGACGAATTGCGGGCCGAGACGAAGAGCCAGCGCAGGCGCGAAAGTCGGGTGATGATGTCCTCGGCGAGGCCGTCGGCGAAATATTGCTGCTCGACCTCCTGACTGAGGTTCTCGAACGGCAGGACGGCGATGGACGGCGCCGCCTCCTGCGGCTCCTCCTCGTCCCGCGCCGTGAGCGGCGCGACGACCCCGGCGAAGCGATAGCCGATCCGCGGCGCGGTCGCGATCCACTCCGCGCCCTCGGGCGTCTCGCCGAGCAGTTTGCGCAATGAGGCGATCTGAACCGAGAGATTGCTTTCCTCGACCGCGAGGCCCGGCCAGGCCGCCTCCATCAATTCGGACCTGGAGAGGTTTTCCCCCGGCCTCCTCAGGAACGCCGTCAGCAGCAGGAGCCCGCGATAGCTCGTCGGCACGGGCGCGCCGTGCCGTAAAAGCGCGCCGGCGCCCGGATCGAGCACAAAGGGACCGAAAGCGAGCTTCTGAGCGGTCATTCGCGCTACTCAAGCCCCGCCGCCCGCAGTCCCTGAATGTAGACCGCGCGGTCTGACGCCTTGACGATCTGAAAGCATTTCTCGACCCAGTCGATCGACAGCGACGGCTGAAGCCGCTGCGCGTTCGTAAGCGCGTGGGCGGCTGCGTCGCGAAGTCCCGCCATGCCGGCGGCGGCGGCGTAGGTCCGCCATGCACTGACGAAGTCGGGGTGCAGCTCAACTGCTTTTCGCTCGCATTCGGCGGCCTCGGCGAATCGGCCGGCGATGAAATAGCAGAGGCCGCGGACGGAAAAGTTTGCCGATTGCGTGTAGTCTCGCGGGCTCAATCTGGAGGCGAGCGCGACGCTGTGCAGGCCGTCCTCCGGCATTCCTCCATAGCCGTATACGGCCCCCAGAATCACATGCGCGAAGGCGAAGCTCGGGTTCAGGTCGATCGCCTCGGTCAATTCTGCAACTGCGAGGTCGAAGTCCCTGGACATCATATGCACGTAGCCTGCCGCGAAATGCGCCCAGGGATCGTTCGGGTCCGATTGAATGGCGCGCTGCGCGACGGCGCGCGCTTTGGCCAGGCCCGCCCGCATTTCGGCCCATCCTTGATGAACGCCGGTGGCAAGAGTCCAGGCGAGGAGGCTGTTGGCGCGAGGGTAGTCCGGTTTGACCTCGAGCGCTCGCGCCAGCAGGCCCTGGGCGGTCTCGATTTCCCGCACCGAGCGCCAGGACCACACGTAGGGCATCGCCTTCATCACGAAGCCCCAGGCGTCGAGGCTTTCCGGCCGCCGGCTCTCGAACCGCTGCTGTTCGGCAGCAAACAGCGAAGGCTCGATCGCTGCGGTGACGCTGCCCGCGATCTGATCCTGAAGGGCGAAGAAGTCGTCGAGTTCGGCGTCGTAGCGCTCCGCCCAGACCTGGCCCCCGGTCGCGGCGTCGGAAAGCTGCGCGCCGATGCGCAGGCGCTGGCCGGACCGCCGTACGCTGCCGTTCAGCACGTAGCGGACGCCGAGAACGCGGCCGATCTCCCGCACGTCGAGCGCTTGCCCCGGAAGGTGAAGGACGAATTGCGGGCGGAGACGAAAAGCCAGCGCAGGCGCGAAAGCCGGGTGATGATGTCCTCGGCCAGGCCGTCGGCGAAATATTGCTGCTCGACGTCCTGGCTGAGGTTCTCGAACGGCAGGACGGCGATCGACGGGGCGGCCTCCTCCGGCTCCTCCGCGGCACGCTCGGCAAGCGGCTCGACTGCGCCAGAGAACCGATAGCCGACGCGTGGCGCGGTCGCGATCCACTCCGCGCCCTCGGGCGTCTCGCCGAGTAGTTTGCGCAATGAGGCGATCTGAACCGAGAGATTGCTTTCCTCGACCGCGAGGCCCGGCCAGGCCGCTTCCATCAACTCGGACCGGGAGAGGTTTTCGCCCGGCCGCTTCAGGAACGCCTTCAGCAGCAGGAGCCCGCGGTAGCTCGTCGGCACGGGCGCGCCGTGACGCGAGAGCGCGCCTGCGCCCAGATCGAGCACAAACGGGCCGAAGGCGAGCTTCTGGGCGGTCATTCGCGCCAATATACAATGCTTCTGAATTTTCGGGACTTTTCGGACCGCCCTTAAGGACCCGGGCGCCATTGGGTTCAAGTTTCCCGTCACGCTCCGCCGAGCTAGGCGCTGCCAATAGGAGGAAGGCCGATGCAACTCGAAGCTCCGATGCGTCCACCGTGGAGCCACGAAAGACCGCAGCAAGCACGACGCCTTCGCGCCGATCTTCGACGCGCCTTCTGCCGCCGAGGCGGCGAGCGTCGCGGAGGAACGTCGGCGCCGCAAGGCAAGACTCGCCGGCGGATTGCGGATCTTCGCAGTGCTCGGATTCAGCCGAGGGTGTCGCAGGACACATCACGGCGCGAGACCCCGAGTTCACCGGACAGTTCTGGGTCAATCCGTTCGGAATGGGTTTCGACCGTATTGCGATTTCGGACCTCATCCGGGTCGACGCGCATGGCGACGTCGTCGAGGGCTCCGGGCCGCTCAATGTCTCGGCCTTCGCCATCCACGCGCAAGATCCATGAGGCCCGCCCGGACGTGGTCGCGGCGGCGCACACCCATTCGGTCCATGGCAAGGCGTGGTCTGCCGTCGGGCGGCTGCTCGATCCGATCACCCAGGACGCCTGCGCGTTCTACGAGGATCATGTTTTTTCGACGACACGAAAGTCATGATCACGGAGGAAGGCGAAGGCGCGCGACTCGCGCGGACGCTAGGCGACAACAAGGCCGCGATCCTGCGCAACCATGGCCTGATCACGGTCGGCCAGACGATCGATGAGGCGGTGTGGTGGTTCGTGTCGATGGAGCGCTGCTGCCAGACGCAGTTCCTCGCCGGAGTCGGTTGGCAGGCCGTTGCAGATCGACCCCGAGAACGCGCGGGCGACGCGCTCGGTGAACGGTTCGCCGGCGGTCGGGTGGATCCAGTGCCAGCCGTTGTGGGAGCGCGTCGTCCGGGAACAGCCCGACCTGCTCGAATGACGGAGGAGCAAGGCAGGAATGGCAATTCGGGAGAACAGACATGCTCGGCGCTCAGTCCGCAACATCCACCGCGAAAGCGTCGCGGAACTCTGCGGCAGCCATTTTCCAGCGGGAGTGGCGCCTCTATCGGAAAATGGTCGACCACAACTACCTCTTCCACCGCGAAGCCTATGGGCAACTGCGCCGGACCCTCCTGGAAGACGCCGCGCGGCCCTTCCGCTTTCTCGATCTGGCGTGCGGCGACGCTTCAGCGACCGTGAGCGCGCTGGAGGGGACGGAAATCGCAAGCTATTGCGGCGTCGATCTTTCCGCGGAGGCGCTGGATCTTGCGCGTGCTGCGCTCGCGGACCTCGGCGGCCCCGTGTCGCTTCGCGAGGACGACTTCGTCGAGGCGCTTGCGGACTGGTGCGAGCCTGTCGACGTGATCTGGGTTGGTCTCTCGCTGCACCATTTGCGCGCGCCGGCGAAGCTTGAGGCGATGCGCGCCGCCCGCCGGTTGCTCGACCGGCGCGGGATGCTGCTTGCTTACGAAAACACGAGCCCGGACGGCGAGGGTCGCGCCGCGTGGCTCCAGCGATGGGATTCTCAGGAGCGCGATTGGAGCGGGCTCACTCCCGGGGAGTGGCGCCGGATCAGGGCTCATGTCCGGACCCACGATCATCCGGAGACCGTGTCGCGCTGGCGTGAACTCGGCCGCGAAGCGGGGTTCGGGACGGTGCAGGAACATTTTGTCGCGCCGTCTAACCTGTTCCGTTTGTTCTCGTTTCGGCCCTAGCAGGTTTCTGGCCAGCCGTTGGAGGAAACAAATACTTCGGAAAATGTGAAAGCTGTGCTATGATGCAACTCACCATCGCAAAGGGGACGATCAGACGAAATCAGAGCAGGTTCGGCCCCCGAGACTTGGGCGCCGGGGCGCGCGACCCAGGCGTTTTGTCCGGGCGACATACATACATCGCGGTTCCGGAACCCGCCTCGGGATTGCTGGTCGGCATGGCCGGGTTCCTTCTGGCCGCCCTCAAGCTCCCAACAGGACTCCGGCGTGCGGGCGCCGTTCGCCGCTGACGATCCAAGCAACGCATCTTTCGATGGTGAGATGAACGGACGCCGTCCTGGCGCTCGCGGACTGACGCCGGAGCCGATTGCTATTGCGATGGAGAGATTGCCGGGCTCGAATCCCTCGACAGGCTA
The DNA here is from genome assembly GCA_963775665.1 of uncultured Alphaproteobacteria bacterium. Lineage (GTDB taxonomy): Bacteria > Pseudomonadota > Alphaproteobacteria > Rhizobiales > Beijerinckiaceae > Roseiarcus. The sequence goes on from CAVZJZ010000013.1 coordinate 74,557, forward strand.
GTAACGCCCGAGCTGGCGTATATTGTCGAAGTCAAGCGCTTAGGCGCGAAGATCGGGGACACCCCAAAACCCGTGGACGCGGCGCTGCGAGCGACGAGCGTCTCGCGGCGTGAAGAAGGAGTTTGGTCGTGCATCGGCATGCCGACCGATCACGACCCCGCGTGGGCCGGAAACCGTGACCCAGACCTAAAATTGCGCGAGGTTCAATGTGCGACAGAGCATTTGGGGAGGGCCGCGATGGTGAGGTATCTGGACGAGGCAAGCATCCGCGCCGTCCTCCGCTGGGAGCCGCTCATCACTGCGATGGAGGCGGCGCTCATCGCCTTTTCCTCCGGCCGGGTGCTTCAGCCCGTGCGCAACATGCTCACCATCGAAGAAGGCAAGCGCTATCTAGGGATTATGCCAGCCGTGGCCGAGGAGGCGATGGGCCTCAAGCTTGTCAGCTTCTACCCGAAAAATGCGCGCGCCGGCATTCCCACCCACCTCGCGATGATCCTGCTGTTCCGCCCTGACACAGGCGAGCCGCTTGCCGTAATGGACGGCCGCCTCATAACCGAGATGCGAACGGCCGCGGTTTCTGCGGCGGTGACCAAGCGCTTAGCCGTGTCCGAAAGCCGCATCCTGGCGCTGCTCGGCAGCGGCGTGCAGGCAAGCGCGCATTTGGCGGCGCTCTCGAGCGTTTGCGGTTTTGACGAGGTGCGGGTGTGGAGCCAAACACCCGAGCACGCCCGGCGCTTCGCTGAAGAATGCAACGCACGGGCGTCGCCGGACGCGGAGTCAGCAGTGCACGACGCGGATGTCGTCGTGACGGCTACGAATGCGAGGGAGCCGATCCTTCAAGGGGCCTGGCTGAAGCCAGGCGCGCACGTCAACGCGATCGGCTCGCCACGCCCGACCTGGCGGGAACTCGACGACCAGGCGATGACCTCTAGCGTGCTGGTCGTCGACTCGCGGGAGGCGGTGCTCAAGGAGTCAGGCGACGTGATCCTCTCCAAGGCTCCGATCTATGCCGAAGTTGGAGAGATATTCGCCGGGACGAAGCCGAAGCCATCCTTGGGCTCCACGACGATATTCAAGTCCGTCGGCATCGCCGTCGAGGACATCGCTGCGGCCAAGCTGGTGTACGAGGCCGTCGCCGCTCAGCCCTGACAGTTTACGCGGCGACTGCGGGGTGTTTCGGCGCGGATGCCGACTGCTTCGGGCGGAGACGATACTTCGCGCTCGCGATCGGATGACAGCTTTCGTCGGGACTCCGGTCCTTCCCGAGGCGACCCCTGTAGACGCGCTCTCCGCCCTTTTTGGGCCATTCCCCGCTGGGCGATCGCCCGCTCCCCAAGCGCCCCGGAGGCTCTCGGGAGAACGGATCATAACACGGGTTAGGTCCGCCGGGCCGGCCTCTGCCTCCCCGCCGTCCTTCGGCTATAACGAAAATAATGATTGCAAAAATCAGAAATTTCTGCTAATCTAGACTAGATAATGGCAACGATCAGCGAGGTCGGAATGGAGGGCGAGATGGAACAGGAGCAACCGCGCCAGCGGCATGCGCGAGTGAGCCGGGACATCCGGGCCAGGCGCATTGTGGAAAGGCTGCGCGGCGGCTGGGCCTATGACGAGATCGCCCGCGACGAGGGGCTGAAGGCGCGGCGCGTCCGCCAGATCGTCGCCGAGTTCCTGAAAGGCTGCGAGGCGGAGGACGACGGGACGCACGCCCGGATGCAGATCGAGCGGCTCGGCCGGGCGATGCGGGTCGCCGGCGACGCGATGGAGGAGGGCGACCTCCGCGCCATCGGGCCGTTCATCAGGGCGATCGACCGGCTCGACCGTTATCAGACGCGCGCGCGTGATGCGGCCAGGCGCGAGGCCAAGGCGACGCCCATGACGAAGGGCGACAGCCTGGTCTATAAAGAGATCGTGCGGCGTATCGAGCGCGACGTCCGTGGGAAAATCGAGGAGGAGCGCCTGCGGGAGGCGCGGGAGGCGTTGGGCGCGCCCACGGCGCCGGACGGCGATCCCGTAATTGTCGAAGCGCCCGCCGCCGCCGAAACGCCCGCTGTCGTCGAGGCGTCCATCCCCGCCGTCGAGGCGGCCCCCATCGCGCTCGCGCCGCCGGAGGCGGAGACGCCTCATTCCATCTCCGAGGCGCCGCCTCCGCCGTCCCCCCTCGCCCCGCCGCCCACGGCCATGATGCAGGCGAACGGCATCCGCGCTGTTTTTCCCATGCATCGGCCCCTAGGGCGTTGATAAGTCCTGTTTCGCGGTCAGGAATTGCAATATTTTGCAATTTTTTGCAGCTTTCTGAGGTCTCAAAGACCGGCGAAATGCAGCTTTCGGCAAGCTTTTGCAGCAAATTGCAAGCGTAGCGCCCGCTTGCGTCCGCGAACGGCGGCGGCTAATCCCGTCCCCTCCTCAATCAACGGCCTCTTGAGCCGGAGCGGACGAACATGCTGCAAACTCTTCTGGCCGAGGGCCGGCCGCTGCTGGCGGACGGCGCGACCGGCACCAATCTGTTCGCCATGGGCCTCGCCTCGGGCGAGACGCCCGAGCTCTGGAACGTCGCCCATCCCGACCGGATCCATGCGCTGCATCAGGCCTTCGTCGACGCCGGCGCCGACATTATTCTCACCAACAGCTTCGGCGGCAATCGACGGCGCCTCGCGCTGCACGGGCTCGAGGCGCGCGCCCGCGAGCTCAACCGGCTCGCGGCCGAGAGCGCCCGCGCAGTCGCCGACAAGGCGGGCCGGCGCGTGGTCGTGGCCGGGTCGGTCGGGCCGACAGGCGACATTTTCGCCCCGCTCGGCCCCTTGAGCGAAAGCGAAGCGGTCGACGTCTTCATCGAGCAGATCGAGGGCCTGCGCGAAGGCGGCGCCGACGTCGTCTGGATCGAGACCATGTCCGCCGCCGAGGAAATCCGCGCGGCCGCTCTCGCCGCCTCGAAGGTCGGCATGCCCTATACGGCGACCGCGAGCTTCGACACCGCCGGGCGCACGATGATGGGCGTCGCCCCGGCCGCGCTCGGCGCGCTCGTCGACGGCTTCGACGCGAAGCCCCTCGCCTATGGCGCGAATTGCGGGGTCGGCGCGTCGGATCTGCTGGTCGCGATCCTCGCCATGAGCGCGGCGAACCCCGACGGCGCCCTGATCGCCAAGGCCAACGCCGGCGTGCCGCACTGGCACGGCGCCGAAATCCACTATTCCGGCACGCCCGAGCTGATGGAGGCCTATGCGGGGCTTGCCGTCGATTGCGGCGCGCGCATCGTCGGCGGCTGCTGCGGCGCCACCCCGGCCCATGTGGCGGCGATGCGGCGCGGGCTCGACGCGCACGAGGCCGGCGCCCGCCCCAGCATCGAGGCGATCGTCGCCGCGCTCGGCCCGCTCGTCGCGCCGGCCGCCGCGGAACCGGGCGCGCGCAGCCGCCGGCGCGAGCGGGCATGAACGCCAAGGCCAAGCGCCGCGCCTGGAGCAACGCAACCGAGCCGGAGGCCGACGCCGGGCCTGCCGACGTCCGCCTTCCGCCCCTGACGGCGCCGGCGGGTGAGCAGCTCTTCGCCGTCGACGCGGAGAGCGCAGGCGAGCGGCTCGACCGCTTCCTCGGCCGCGCCGCCGCGGACCGGCGCGTCGCGCTCTCGCGCACCCGCCTCAAGGCGCTGATCGAGGCCGGCGAAATTCGGGTCGACGGCGAGGTTGCGCGCGATCCCTCCATGCGGCTCGCGGAGGGCGCGAGAATCGCTTTCGAGGCGCCGGCGGTTGAGGAGTCGCCGCTGCTCGGCGAGGACCTGCCCCTCGACGTCGTCCATGAGGACGAGCACCTGATCGTCATCGATAAGCCTGCCGGGCTTGTCGTCCATCCCGCGCCCGGTCACGCGGACGGAACGCTGGTCAACGCGCTCATCCGCCATTGCGGCGCGAGCCTCTCGGGCGTCGGGGGGGTCAGGCGGCCCGGAATCGTCCATCGGCTCGACAAGGACACCTCCGGTCTTCTGGTCGTCGCCAAGTCCGACGCCGCGCATCGCGGCCTCGCCGATCTCTTCGCCGACCACGGTCGCAGCGGATCGCTCGAGCGCGAGTATCTGGCCCTTGTCTGGGGCGCCTTCGGCGAGGCCGCGGGCAAGGTGGACGCGGCGATCGCCCGCCATCCGCGCCATCGCGAAAAGATGGCGACGGCGCCGGACGAGCGAGGCCGTCATGCGGTCACCCACTGGCGTCTCGAGGAGGCCTTCGGCCCGGCGAGCCTCGTCTCCTGCCGGCTCGAAACCGGACGCACGCATCAGATCCGCGTCCACATGGCCTCGGCCGGCCATCCGCTGCTCGGCGATTCGGTCTACGGCGCCGGGTTCAAGACCAAGGCGGCGCAACTGGGCGAGGGCGCGAGAGGCGCTTTGGCGGCGCTGGGCCGCCAGGCCCTGCACGCCGCCGTTCTGGGATTCGAGCATCCGATCACCGGTGAGCCGCTGCGTTTCGAACGCCCGCCGCCGCAAGATTTTCTGAATCTGATCAATGCTCTGCGCTCGGAACGGGAGGATGAGCCGGCGCAAAGGCAAAGACGAAGATGACAGGAATTTCATCTTTCCGGCACTTTTGTTCTGGCCGTTCGGCCCTTTTTCGGCCACGCTTGCTGGAACACTATCGGACGCTCGGCCGTTGCGCCGACGGGGATCGGCTGTGACCGGCTCCGACTGGAGGTTGCTATGGCCGCATCGCTTCCCATCATTGCGGGCGAGTCGGGTCTTGCCCGATACCTGCAAGAGATCAAGCGGTTCCCGATGCTGGAGCCGCAAGAGGAATACATGCTGGCCAAGCGCTGGCGCGAACACAACGACCGTGAGGCGGCGCACAAGCTGGTCACCTCCCACCTTCGGCTCGTCGCCAAAATCGCCATGGGCTATCGCGGCTACGGCCTGCCGATCGGCGAGGTGATTTCAGAAGGCAATGTCGGGCTGATGCAGGCGGTCAAGCGCTTCGAGCCGGACAAGGGGTTCAAGCTCGCGACCTACGCGATGTGGTGGATCCGGGCCTCGATCCAGGAGTACATCCTGCGGTCGTGGTCGCTGGTGAAGATGGGCACGACGGCGAGCCAGAAGAAGCTCTTCTTCAACCTGCGCAAGGCGAAGAGCCGAATTTCCGCGCTCGACGAGGGCGATCTGCGCGACGATCAGGTCGAGTCGATCTCGAAGCGCCTCGGCGTCGCCAAGCAGGACGTGATCGACATGAACCGCCGGCTCGGCGGCGACGCTTCGCTCAACGCGCCCTTGCGCGAGGAGGGCGAAGGCGAGTGGCAGGACTGGCTCGTCGACGAAAGCCCCGATCAGGAATCGCTGCTCGCGGACCGCGAGGAGTTCGAGCGCCCGCCTCGATGCGCTGAGGGCGGCGCTTTCGGTGCTGAACCCGCGCGAGCGGCGTATTTTCGAGGCGCGGCGCCTCGCCGAGGACCCGATTACGCTGGAAGAGCTGTCGGCGGAGTTCGGGGTGTCGCGCGAGCGCGTCCGGCAGATCGAAGTGCGCGCCTTCGAGAAGGTGCAGGAGGCGGTCAAGGCCGGCGTCGCCAAGGCGCAGCTGCCGAAGCGGCCAGCGCCGGCGGCGTTGCCGGCGCGTTAACTCTGGCCGGACGTTCCGCCTCAATGGAGGCGTGGTCAGGCGCGGAGATTGCTATAGTCTGCGGCGTCCTCTCACCAATCTTGAAAAGGCCGACCCATGTCCGCGAGTTTTTCCCGCCACAGAATTGCGCGACTGTCGCTGGCGGGGGCCTTGCTTGCGGCGGCTCCCGCCCTTGCCGGCGACAAGCCCGCGACGCCTGAGGGCGCGCAAAATCTGCAGGCGCTGCTCGCCAGATACCTGCCGGTCCCTCCAGGCGGGCCCGCTTTGCCGACGGTGAAGCCCGACGGCTCGGACTACCTTGTTTCAGTCGATCTTGGCGCGCTCAACGGCGCCATCAAGGCAGCCGGGGCCGCGACCTCATACGACCCGGCGATCCTGACCTACAGGCTCACCGAGCAGGACGATGGAAAGTGGAGGCTCGTCCAGGATTCGTTTCCCAAAATCGCCGGCCGCTCCAACGATGTCGCGACCGTCGTCGATATCGCGAATTCGAAATTCTCGCTTCTGATCGATCCGTCGCTCCCCTGGTGGCTCAGCGGGTCCGCCAGCGCCGACAAGGGCGTCATCACCATGCACGGGCCGGCAATCGACCAGACGATCGATTTCGCCGCTGCGAAGGGCGACTACACCACGACGATCAAGCCCGACGGCGCGGTCTCGACCGCGGTCAGGGACGAGATCGACGACATCGGCCTCAAGGTCGCGGCGGTCGGCCAGGACGGCAAGCCGGTGAACGTCAGCGGTCGCCTGGAGAAAGCGGCGTTCAACATCGGCGCCGATGGATTGAAGCCGCGCAAGGTCTTCGATCTCTGGGGACTTCTGGCTGCTCACCGCACCGACCTCGCCCAGCACGAGGCGGAGCTGAAGGGTCTTCTCAAGGATATCGCCGCGCCGGGGGGCAAACTCGCCGAGGGCGGGGAAGCCTCGAAGGCGCTGATCGCCTCGCCATATGGCGCGATCGCGCTTGCTGGCGTCAAGCTTGCGATCGGGGTCGAAAACGCCGGTCCCGACAGCGCGATCGACGCGGCAGTCGGGATCGAGGGCCTCAGCCTGCCGGTCGGGCTCGGTCCGCCCGGCGCGGCCGACCTGACGCCGACAAAAATCTATCTGACGGCGACCCTCAAGGGAATCGACATCACCGCCGCCGCCAACGAGGCGATCGCCGACATGCATCTGACCGACGACGGTCCGAAGATGTCGGACGCGGATTCGGCCAAGGTGTCGGCGGCGCTCCTCAGCGCCGGCCCCATGCGGCTCGAAGTCGCGCCCTCCCGCATCGTCGCGCCTGCGATCGACGCCGACCTTCAGGGTTCGATCCGCTACGCGGTCGGCAAGCCCTCGGGCTCGATGACGATCCGCATGCGCAATTTCGACAAGACGATGGCCGCGATCAAAGCGCTCGGACCGGACGTCCAGGAAAAAGCCCTTCCGGCCCTCGCGATGGCGAAGGGACTGGCCAAGTCCGAGGACGACGGCAGTCTCAGCTGGGTGGTCGAACTTAGCGAAAACCGCTCGATCAAGGTCAACGGCATCCCGCTCGGCAAGGCGCCCAACTAGCGGACGAGTCCGCGGCGCCGGGGAAATCAGGTCTTGCGCTGCGCCCTGCCGGCGCCGGCGGAAATGAGCTAGTGTCGGGCCTGGTCCTGCCGTCAATATCGGCGCTGATCGTCGGGTGAAGCGATGGAGACGAATTTTCCGCGTTATTGGATGTGGTCGGAAGCCTTCGAGATGCTGGCGCGCGCCGAGCGGATGCATCAGCAATTTTTCCGGCCGGCGGGCCCCGCCTCCCAGGTCGCATGGGAGCCGCCGGCGGACGTTCTCGAGACCGACCGCGCCGTGCTCGTGCTCGTCGCTTTGCCCGGGGTCGACCCGGGCGAGGTCAAGGCGCTGATCGATGGAGGGCAACTGATCATTTCGGGGATACGCGCCTATCCGGCCGAGATGCAGACCGCGGTCATCCATCGACTGGAGCTGCCGCAGGGCCGCTTCGAACGCCGGGTTCCCCTTCCCCCGGGGCGCTACGGCGCCATTCATCGATCCGCCGCCAACGGCTGCCTCATGATCACGCTGCAAAAGTCGGAGCCGCGCGATGGCTGACACGGAGACCGCGACGGCTACGGAAGAGGCCTCAAGCGCGGCGCCGGCGCCGCCGCTGCCGCCGGACGCGCTCATCATCGTGCCGGTGCGCGGCATGGTCCTGTTCCCCGGAACGGTGTTGCCGGTCACGCTCAGCCGCCCTCGCGCGATCCAGGCGGCGCAGAGAGCGGTCCGGGAGCAAAGGCCGGTCGGCGTCGTGATGCAGCGAAACCCCGACGCCGCCGATCCCATTCCCGTCGACATGCATCGCATGGGAACAGTGGCCAATATCGTCCGCTACATCACGACCCCCGACGGCTCCCATCATCTCGTCTGCCAGGGCGAGCAGCGCTTCCGGGTCGTCGACTATCTGAACGGCTGGCCCTTCTTTGTCGCCAAGGCGGAGAGAATTCCGGAGCCTCAGCCGTCGTCCGATGAGATCGAGGCCCGCTTCGTCCATCTCAAGGGCCAGGCGGTTGAAGCCATCCAGCTTCTGCCGCAGGCGCCGAACGAACTCCTGATGGCGATCCAGGGGGTCGAAACGCCCGGCGCGCTCGCCGACATGGTCGCGACCTTCATGGACGCGACCCCGGACGAGAAGCAGGAAATCCTCGAGACGGTGGATATCGGCGCCCGTATGGCGCGGGTGTCGCGGATGCTGGCCCATCGGATCGAGGTTCTGCGGCTGTCGCAGGAGATCGGCCGGGAGACCAAGGCGTCCCTCGACGCGCGCAATCGCGAGGTCCTGCTGCGCGAACAGATGGCGGCCATTCAGCGCCAGCTCGGCGAGAGCGACGAAGGGAAGACGGCCGAAATCGCCGAGCTCGAGAAGGCGATCAGCGCCGCCAACATGCCCAAGGAGGTCGACGACCAGGCCCGCAAGGAGCTTCGGCGTCTGCAGCGCATGCCGGAAGCGGCCGGCGAATACGGGATGGTGCGGACCTATCTCGACTGGCTGGTCGAATTGCCCTGGAGCCTTCCCGAGGAGGCGCCGATCGACATCGCGACGGCGCGCCGCATTCTCGACCAGGACCACTTCGGCCTCGAAAAAATCAAGCGCCGGATCATCGAATATCTGGCGGTCCGCAAGCTGGCGCCGGGCGGCAAGGCGCCGATTCTGTGCTTCGTCGGGCCTCCGGGCGTCGGCAAGACCTCGCTCGGTCAGTCGATCGCGCGCGCCATGAACCGCAAATTCGTGCGGGTCAGCCTTGGCGGCGTGCACGACGAGGCGGAGATCCGCGGCCATCGGCGAACCTACATCGGCGCGCTGCCCGGCAACATCATCCAGGCGATCCGCAAGGCGGGCGCGCGCAACTGCGTGATGATGCTGGACGAGATCGACAAGCTCGGCGCCGGCATCCAGGGCGATCCGGCGTCCGCGTTGCTGGAAGTGCTGGATCCCGAGCAGAACAACACGTTCCGCGACAATTATCTCGCCGTCCCGTTCGATCTGAGCCGTGTCGTCTTCATCACGACCGCGAACATGCTCGACACCATCCCGGGGCCGCTGCGCGACCGGATGGAAGTCATCAGTCTCGCCGGCTACACCGCCAGCGAGAAGCTGCAGATCGCGCGGCGTTATCTTGTTCCGCGTCAACTGGAGGCGAATGGCCTCAAGCCCGATCAGGTCGGGATCGACGACGAGGCGCTCCGGGACATCATCCAGAACTATACCAGGGAAGCGGGCGTGCGCAGCCTCGAGCGGGAGATTGGCAGGGCGCTGCGCCAGGCCGCCATGCGGATCGCGGAGGGTGAGGGCGGACCGATCTCCATCGGCCGCGGCGATCTCGCAGCCATCCTCGGCGCGCCGCCGTTCGAGGACGAGGTTGCCATGCGCACCAGCGTGCCGGGCGTTGCGACCGGGCTCGCCTGGACGCCGGTCGGCGGCGACATTCTGTTCATCGAGGCGACCGCCGTTCCGGGAGGCGGGCGGCTGATCCTCACCGGTCAGCTCGGCGAGGTGATGCGCGAAAGCGCCCAGGCGGCGCTCAGCATCGTCAAGAATCGCGCAGTGTCATACGGCATCGATCCCAATAGGTTCGAGAAGACCGACATCCACGTCCACGTGCCGGCGGGCGCCACGCCGAAGGACGGCCCCAGCGCCGGGGTGGCGATGTTCATGGCGCTCGTTTCGCTCATGACCAACCGGATGGTGCGCAGCGACACGGCGATGACCGGCGAGATCAGCCTGCGCGGGCTCGTGCTTCCGGTCGGCGGCATCAAGGAGAAAGTCGTCGCAGCGCACAGGGCGGGAATCAAGCGGGTGATGCTCCCGGCGCGCAACCGCAAGGATTTCGAGGACATTCCCGAAGAAGTCCGCCAGGATTTGGATTTCGTCTGGCTCGAACGCGTCGACGAGGCGGCCTCAGCGGCGCTCGAGCCGGAGCCGGCGAAAGCGCCGGCTGCCTGATTTGAGCGGCTGGCTCCCATGATGAAACTCGGCTAAGAGCCCGCGCACCGGTCTCGCTGTCCTCGAAGTTCTGGCTTTGCTCGCTTTCGCTCGTCCAGCCGTCACGCTTGCCACCTTCATCGGGCTGACGGTTTCCGCTTTCGCCGCGGACTGCGCCTTCCGGCCCGCGCCGGGGGCGACTCTGACGTCTTTCGGCGTCTATCGTCCGGTGCTGAAATCATGCGAGGCCGCCGACGGGCGCCGGGCGGTTTCGATCCGCGAGATGACGATCGGCTCGGAGCGCGTCGCCCTCCTCGCCGACCCGGAAGCCCTCACCACCCGGCTCGAGCGCGCCGCCTGCTGGACCTGTCGCGACGCCAGCGACGAGGAGCTCGCGTCCACCCGGATGGGCCGCGCGATCTCGGCCTCGGCCGAAGCGCCGGGAATCCAGCATCGCGGGTTCCTCGAGAACGCGGGGCTGACGCGCGGCGCGAGGCCCGGCGCCTTCGTCACCGGCGACCTCTGCCCGAGCAAGCGGCCGCTCGACCGCGCTTTCTTCGCCCGCCTCGCCTCGACCGGGCCGCACACGCCGGTGGCGCTTGCGGTCTCCGGCCTTTGGCTCAGCCATCACGAGAAGGATTTCCGCTGGCTCGTTTCCCAGCGCGACGCCGGCGCGCTCGACATCGTCTGGGTGGACCACACCTACACCCACCCTTATCGGCGGAAGCTTCCCAATGGGTCGAACTTCCTCCTGACGAAGGGCGTCGACGCCGACAACGAGATTCTCAGGACCGAACGGCTCATCATCGCCAACGGCGAGACGCCGTCGCTCTTCTTCCGTTTCCCCGGCCTCGTCTCGAGCGATCCCCTGATGCAAGCGGTGCGGCGCTTCCATCTCGTGACGCTCGGGGCCGACGCCTGGCTCGCAATCGGGCAGAGGCCCGGGCCCGGCTCGATCGTGCTTGTCCATCCGAACGGCAACGAGCCCCTTGGCCTCAAGGTCTTCTCGGCGGACGTCGCCCGCGGCGCGATCCCGAAGCCGCTCGAACCCCTGACGGCCGCGCCGGAATAGGACGTTTCAATACCCCTTGCCCGCGTCGTCCGCATGAGCGGGCGCAAGCGAAATCGTGACGCTCGCGGCAGCTCCGCAGGCCATCGTGAGCGCGACAAGAACAACCAGCAGGCTACGCATCTTTGTCTCCGTACACTGTCGCCACTGCGGCCTTGGCCGCGCCCGGCGCCAGTTGCTGCGGGTATCGCACGATCCCGCCCGGCGCGCTGTGAGCGGCGTCACGCCGCGCGCCGGGCGCGTGATTCCCGTCATGTCCCGGCGATGATCGCCTTCAGGAATGCGACGTGGCGCGCGAAGGCGTGTCTCCCCCGCGGGCTGGCCTTGACGGTGGTGCGCGGACGCCGGGCGACGAAGGCCTTGGTCACCTCGACATAGCCGGCGCGCGCGAGCTGATCGAGATGCGCGCCGAGATTGCCGTCCGTCGCGCCGGTGAGGCCCTTGAGGCGAGTGAAGTCGAGCCCCTCTTCTTCGGAAGCGAGCGCGGTCAGCGCAGCCATCACGCGGAGCCGCACGGGCTGGTGGATGACGTCGTCGGGTCCCTCCATCGGTCAGGCCCGCCGCATCCAAAGTCCGCAGAGCATAAAGCCGAAGCCGGTGACCAAAGCCTGCCAGAGAAGGAACGCATCGCCCGACCAGACATAGCCCACGAGGATGAGGGCGGTGAGGCCGAGGCCGATGGCCGAGAACGCCAGGCCGAACCAGAGCCCGATCAGCGTGTATCCGAACAGGAAGAGGGTCGGCCAGAACGCCATCTCCTCTCGCGGCCCGAATTGACCGAGAAGCTGCGACCAGACCCAGCCGAAGGCGTAGAAGAGCGCAAAAGCGGCAAGAATCCGCAACGGAAAGCGGCCGGCGGGCGCCGCGCCGAAACGCAGGAGCGCGACCGTGCCCACGACGCCGGCGGCGTCCGCCAGAAACCATCGCGGAGCGAACCATGTTGGCCACATCGCGATGAGGAGATCGCGGACGAGATCGACCCCGCCCCACAGGATGATGATGAGCGCCGCATTGCGATAGACGCGCGACTGCTTGACCCTGGCGACGATGCTCTCGACGTCGGCGAGCATGGCGGCGGCTTCGTCGGATCGAATTGTCATGGGGTCCCCCCAGACGGCGCCTCGGCGCTGAGGCTGGGTTCGTCCGGCTTCGGCAGGAGGCCGAGCCGCCGGCAGAGAAAGAAGAGCCGCCGGCCCTGGGTGACGCTGAGCGCGATCATGAGGCCGAGGGTCACGCCACCGACGACCGAGCGGATCGCCATCGCCTCGAGCATCGGCAGCGTCCAGACGATCCAGACATAGAATGCGGCCTTCACAAAGAAGTAGCCGGCCCAGACGAGGGTGAAGAGACGAAAGAAGGCGCGGGTTTCGCGTGTGGTGGGAAAGGATCCGCCGCCGCGCTGCTCGGCGGCCTCCTCGATGATCGGCTTCTCGCCCATCGCGCCAGCGACAAAGGCGAGGCCTGTCGCGGCGTTTGTGACGGCTCCCTCGTATTTGAGCATGAACGGCGTGGCGGCGGCGAGGTCGATCGCGCCGAAGACGAGGGTAAGGCCGCTCGTCAGGAGATAGAGCCGGGTGAAGGCGAGGCCGTTCCACCGGCGCCAGGCCGCATCGACGGCGATGGCGAGGATCGATCCGGCGATGGCGGGCTTGACGCCGAGCGTCGCCGCCAGCGCCCAGAACACGATCAGCGGGCCGAATTCGGCGAGAACGAATTGGGCGGCGGCGGCCAGCTTCGGCATCGGTCCGGCCATCCTCAAGATCCCGGCTCGTCGAGCGCCGCGACGATCGCCCTGATCGCCTCGGGGCGGTAGACGATCCCCATATGGTCGACGCCTGGAACGATCGTGACCGGCGCCCCGAGCGGCGGCAGCTCGCGACGGTACGCGTCGGCGTTCATCAGCTCGTCGTCGGCGCCCGCGATGACGACGATGCGGCCCCTGGCCCGCTCGAAGGCGCCCTTCCAGTCGGGCGGGGCGGTGTAGGTCTGCAGCAGCCGGAAGGAATACTGGCTGGTTACGACCATCCTGGCCTCGGGTCGGTTGGCGAAGGCGATGACGGGCAGCGACTGCGGCCAGTCGACGCCGAGCCTCCCCAACATGAGGGTCGCAATGATGCGCGGCAGGTCCGGCGCCGCCCAGAGGCCCGGTCCTTCCGCGGGCCGGTTGGTCGGCGCGAAATAGCCGAGATAGGGGGAGAGCAGCACGAAACGGTCGAACTCGGCGCCGAGAGGCCCCGCCGCGACGCGAAGGGCGAAGCCGCCGCCCGCCGAATGGCCGATCAGAGAAAGACGCGCGAGCGGGTCCGTCTTGCGCAGTTCGGCGATCAGATCGGCGAGGTCGTCGTCGATCTGGCCGAGATAGGCGATGTCCCCGCGGGTTCCCGACGCGCCGTGGCCCCGGATGTCGAGCGCGAGCGCCGTCACGCCGGCGGCCGCGAGCGCGGCCGCGATCTGATGCATCTCGATCGACTGGGCCGATGAGCCGTGGGCGAGGATCGCGATCCGGTCATGCGCGCCGTTCGTCGCGGGATAGAGGCGGTAGGCGAGCCAGGTCCCGTCTCGCGCCTGGAACCGACTGAGATCGGGCGCGCCCGTCGGATCGATGCTCACTGCGCCCTCATGGATAGAAGCGAGCGGCGGCGGCGGGCGCACCGGCGAGGCCAGCATCAGCGCGAGCGCGACCGCGGCGAGGCCAATGAGCGCGAGCGGCCAGAGAAGCAAGTTGGCGACGAAAGGCATGGCGGCCTCAATTCACAATACTCTATATGACAGAGTTCTCTAAACTGTCAAGCTGAGACTCTGTGCAACGCCTCCTTGTTCTCTGTCCGCCGTCGCGTCATACCGGAGCGCCGGGCGCAGAGAGGGGGGATCGCAATGGCTTTGACCAAAAACAATCGGAGGACGGTCGCCGACCTGCGCGCGCTCAAGGGCAAGCGCCAGCTGACAATGCTCTTCGTCGACACGCCCGAAGAGGCGGCGGCGGCGGCCGCGGCCGGCATCGACATCCTCTCGATCATCGAGCCGATCTGGTCGCCGGCTATGCGCGAGGCTGCGGGCGACTGTTTCGTCCAGGTCGGCCTCATCTACGGCCAGCGCTGCACCTATGAGGACTATCTGCGCGCCGCCCACGCCGGCATCATGACCGGCGGCGACGCCTTCTACTGCGCGGGAAGCCTGGACACGATTACGAAACTCGCCGCAGAAGGCATTCCGGTTGTCGGCCATGTCGGGCTCATCCCGGCGCGCGCGACCTGGACGGGCGGCTTCAAGGCGGTCGGCAAGACGGCGAAACAGGCCATGCAGGTCTACGAGCACGTCAAGGCGCTCGAAGCCGCCGGCGCGGTCGGGGCCGAGATCGAGGTTGTGCCCGCGCGCGTCGCGACCGAAATCTCGAAGCGCACCACGCTGATCTTGCTGTCGATGGGCGCCGGCGCCGGCGCCGACGCCCAATATCTCTTCGCCGAGGATGTGCTGGGCAATTCGCGCGGCCACCAGCCCCGCCACGCCAAGGTCTACCGCAACTTCCGCGCCGAATACGATCGCCTGCAGCGCGAGCGCATCGCCGCCTTTAAGGAATTCCGCGCCGACGTCGAGACCGGCGCCTACCCGGAAGAGAAGCACCTCGTGCCGATCGCCGACACCGAGTTTGAGGCGTTCATGAAGGCGCTGGAGACATAGGCGAACGAATTGTCTGACTGCGCCGGATTGCTGCGAAAAACCGTCCGCTTTTTCGCGTCTCGCCTATGTGCTGAGATCTTGAATCATGTGAGTCGTTTGTGATTCAAGGGATGCTGCCTGATTTGGGGAGCGGCGGATGTGGACGACGGAGAATCGTGGGCGATATGATCGCGATCGTTTGCGCTATCCAAGCGATCTGACCGACGAAGAATGGAAGCTGGTCGAGCCGTTGATTCCGCCGGCCAAGCGCGGCGGCGACAAGCGCACCGTCGATATTCGCGAGGTCGTAAACGCGCTCATGTACGTTCTGTCCACCGGCTGTCAGTGGCGCGCGATCCCGAAGGACTTGCCGCCGCGCTCGACGGTGCATGGCTATTTCGATCTCTGGAGTTGGGACCGCACGCTCGATCGCATCCATCACGAACTCTACATGAAGTGTCGCGAGGGGATCGGACGTGAAGCAAGTTCCACAGCCGCCGTGATCAACTCCCAAAGCGTCAAAAGCGCCGAAAAAGGGGGGCCACGATCCGCCGGGGTACGACGCTGGCAAGAAGATCAAGGCAAGAAGCGACAGCTAAGTGACTTTTTTCGCAGCTGCTGATGCGGCGCCCGCGATTGCGACCGGGGCGGGGACCGTCAGCGCGAGTTCCTTCGCGCGCCTGGCCAAATTCAGTCCCGCGGTAAAATGCTGAAGGCACTTCTGCTCCGCGCCCGCTGTCGGCGCGCCGACGTTATCGGCCAGGCAGTCAACCAGATTCCTGAAGAGGAGCCTGATCTCATCCTCAAACGCAACGTCGATGGCGTCGGCTACGGGATCTGGAATTGCCATCAACAGGCCTCGGCTTATTCTCCGGCCATCTTCTTGGACCCCGACGGCGGCTGTCAAGCCGTGCAGGGGGGAGCGCATCTCCGCCTTCCGCCGGCGTCGAGACAGTCGAAGCTAATGAGCGATGCCTGCCTTGCCGAGTTCCTCGGCCAGCCGGTCGACGTCGGTCTGGTTGCGAAACGGGAGCCTCCCGACGTGCTCGGCAAATGAGTATTTCGGGTTGATCTCCATCAGTTCGCGCCAGACCTGACCCGCTTCCTCGACCTCGCCCAAATGGCCGAGCGCGACGGCAAGGAAGGCGCGAGAGAGATCGGTCTTCGGACTGAGCCGGATGCGCTCCCTGAACAGGGACGCTGCGGCCTTGTAATCGCCGGCGACCAGGTAGGCCGAGCCGAGAAAATGGACATAGAGGTGCTTGATCGCCGGATCGAGCCGTATCGCCTGCTCGATATGGGGCACGGCGGCGAGGGGGTGCCCGCCATAGATGTTGACGATGCCGCGTGAATTGTGCGCCTGAGCGTAGTTCGGAGTGAGGTTCAGCGCCGCGTCCGCCTCGGCCGCGGATCGGTCGAGATCTTTCTTCCACAAATAGAAGACCGCCCCGATGTAATGCACGAAGGCGACCTGCGGGCCCTTCTGCAAGGCCAGGCCGAGATGACGCTCGGCCTTTTCGAGCGACTGGCTCCAGTCGTCCGTCCAGTGGAACTGCCAGTTCAGAATCTGGGCGAACGCCAGGCCGGCGTAGGGTTCGGCGTAGCCCGGATCTTCGCCGATCGCCTTCTCAAAGAGTTCACTCGACCGCTCGAATGCCTCGCGGTTCCTGGTCGTCCCCCACAGTATCTCGCGCCCGGCCAGGAAAAAGTCATGCGCTTTGCTGCTGGTCGTTTCGACGGCGTCGAGTCTTGCGGCTTCTCGCGGGTTCAGCTTGACCTTGAGGGCGTCGACGATCTTCAGGGTGACCTCGTCCTGGACTGCAAAAATGTCGCTCAGGTCGCGATCGAAGCGGTCGGCCCATAGGTGTCCGCCGGTTTCCGCATCGATGAGCTGCGCTGTGATCCTGACCCGGTTCCCCGCTCGGCGGATGCTGCCCTCGAGCACCGAGCGGACGCCGAGCTCGCGGGCGACCGTGCGGATGTCGACCGCTTTGCCTTTATAGGCGAAGCTCGAATTGCGCGCGATCACCATGAGGCCGCCGATCTTGGATAGATCGGTGATCACGTCCTCGGTGATTCCGTCGGCAAAATATTCCTGCTCGGGATCGCCGCTCATGTTCTGGAACGCCAGTACCGCGATCGAAGGCTTGTCGGGCGGCGCGAGCTCCACGGGAGTCTTTTCCGGCGCCGCGGGCTTGGTTGGCGTCGTGGATTTCGCTTCGACGGGAACCCCGACCTCGAGCGAATAGACCCGAATCGATTGGGCTATGTTCTTGAGGCGGACTTCGCCTTTATCGCTGACCGCCAGATCGAGCCTCGCTCTGACCTGGCGAAATGCGTCCTCGGAGAGGCAGATCGCGCCCGGCTCGGCGATGCCTTCCAGTCGCGCGGCGATATTGACGCCGTCGCCCATCAGGTCGCCGTCGGCCTCCTCGACGACGTCGCCGAGATGGATGCCGATGCGAAATTCAATGCGGCGCTCGGCCGGCACGCCGGCGTTTCGCTCGATCATGGCGTTTTGCACTTCGATGGCGCAGCGCACGGCGTCGACCACGGAACGGAACTCGACGAGCGCGCCGTCTCCCGTTCGCTTGACAACCCGGCCGCGGTGCACCTCGATCGTCGGGTCGATGAGATCGCTGCGCAGGGCGCGGAGTCGGGCCAGGGTCCGATCCTCGTCGGCGCCCGTCAGTCGGCTGAATCCGACGACGTCGGCGGCGAGAATGGCCGCAAGTTTCCGGCCTTCGGCCATTCCCCGACCCCGATGCGAAAGGGCGGCGCCTTCCTGCTTGCAGCGCCCGACGCGAGCACCATACACGGCCGCCGCATGGCAATCCATTCCTGAAGGAACTGAGCCGGCGCGCCGTTCGATCACAACAGAAAAGCCAGCGCCGCCTCGCAGGCCTCCTCGACCTTCAGCGCGACGAGCCCGTCGGCGCGGGTCCGGCCGAGGTTGATCGCGGCCGCCGGCTTTCCGGCGTCGGCCGCCCACTGGACGAAGCGGAAGCCCGAATAGACCATCAGCGAGGAGCCGACGACCAGCATGGCGTCGGCCTGCATGAGATGCCGCCTGGCGGCGTCGACCCGATCGCGGGGAACGTTCTCGCCGAAAAACACGACGTCGGGCTTCAGCACGCCGTCGCAGCGCCGGCAGGACGGAACGGCGAAGGCGGCAAAGTCGGCGCCCTCGAGATCGGCGTCGCCGTCGGGCGCATCGGCCGCGTCGAGCCCGAGCCAGCCGGCGTTGAGCCGGCCGAGCTCCTCCTGGAATTCGTCGCGCGACGTTCTTTGCTCGCACCCCATGCAGCGGACGAGGTCGAGCCGCCCGTGCAGGTCGATCACCCTGGCGCTGCCGGCCGCCTGATGCAGCCGGTCGACGTTCTGTGTCAGGAGAAGCTCGCTCCTGCCAGCCGCTTCGAGCCGGGCGAGCGCGCGGTGGGCGTCATTCGGCCGGGCCGAGCGGATGCGCCGCCATCCGATGAGGCTGCGCGCCCAATAGCGCCGGCGCGTCGCCTCCTCGCCCATGAAGGCCTGATAGGTCACCGGCTTCCGCCGCTTCCACTGGCCCTCGGCGTCGCGATAGTCGGGAATGCCTGAGCGCGTGCTGCAGCCGGCGCCGGTCAGGATGAAGAGACGCCGGTGGCGGTCGACGAAGTCCTCGAGACTGCTCCGTTCGGTCATGCGATGAGGTTAGCGCCTGAAAGCGCATCTCGCTACGAGGCCGCGTGGACCCGTGCCAGCGCCTGCCGGCGCTCGTCGGACATCAGGCCCCCACGAATTCTGGATGCATGAGGGGCTTCCATCGGAGCGACACATCTGAACACATCATGTTCTTGCTAAAAATCAGAATACAGACTACAATGCACGTCATGAAGACATGCCCCACCTGCCGCTGGACGTTACCTTTGCCAGAAATGGTTTGTGCCGCTTCGGGGAGGAGCGCGCGGTAATTTTTTCCTGGCGCACAATACCAATAACCCATTGAAACGACTTGATTCAGACGAGAGAATCCAAGGAATTCCAAGAAAATCCAAGCCTAAAATCCAAGCAAAGAAAGGCAAGTTCTGAGCGAAACACGGTGAATCCAAGGATTTCCAAATTCCCGGACGTGCCCGACGGCGCGCGGTTGAGATACACCAGATGCAGAGTGTATTTCTACAGAACGCAGGTCCCCTCTCTTCGCAACGCCCACTATGCCGCGTCCCAGTCGAGCACGATCTTGCCGCTCTCGCCGCGGCGCATGATCTCGAAGCCTTCGAGGAAGCGGGCGACTGGCAGGCGGTGGGTGATGACCTTGCGCACGTCAAGTCCGCTCTCCAGCATCGCGATCATCTTGTGCCAGGTCTCGAACATCTCGCGCCCATAGACGCCTTTGAGGGTCAGCTGCTTGAAGATGACCTTGTTCCAGTCGATCAGCGTCGGCTTGGCGGGGAGGCCGAGCAGCGCCACCCGCCCGCCGGTGATGACGGCGTCGAAGAGCTGGTCGAACGCCGCCGGCGCGCCGCTCATTTCGAGCGCGACGTCGAAGCCCTCGCTCATCTTGAGGCGGCTCATCGTCTCTTTGAGGTCTTCCTTCGACACGTCGACCGGCACGACGTCGGCGACTTCGGCGGCGAGCTTAAGACGCCGCGGATTGATGTCGGTGATGACGACATGGCGAGCGCCGACGTGGCGCGCGACCGCGCCCGCCATGATGCCGATCGGTCCCGCCCCGGTGATCAGCACGTCCTCGCCGACGAGGTCGAAGGAGAGCGCGGTGTGGACCGCGTTGCCGAGCGGATCGAGGATCGCGCCAAGCTCGTCGTCGACGTCGTCGGGCAGCGGCACGATGTTGAAGGCGGGCACCCGCACATAGTCGGCGAAGGCGCCGGGGATGTTGACCCCGATGCCGCGCGTCTCGGGATCGAGATGATAGCGGCCGCCGCGGGCCGCACGGCTTCGCATGCCGATCACGTGGCCCTCGCCCGACACGCGCTGGCCGACCTTCAGGCCCCGCACGTTCGCCCCGACCGCGGCGATTTCGCCGGCATATTCGTGGCCGATCGTCATGGGCGTCGGGATCGTCCTTTGCGCCCACTCGTCCCAGTTGAAGATATGGACGTCGGTGCCGCAGATGCCGGTCTTGTGGATCTTGACCAGGACATCGTCCGCGCCGATCGCGGGGATCGGTTCGTCGCTGAGCCAGAGGCCGGGCTCGGGGTTCTGTTTGACGAGGGCGCGCATGAGGGACTGGAATAGGCGGTCCCGGCGTCACGGTCAAAATCGACGCAATCTCCGGTGTCGACCCAAGTGGCTCGACGGCGTTCGCGCTTTCCGTCAAGCTTCGCGGGTCACTCCGGAGAGCGCCATGCCCTTGTCGATGAATCGCGATGTCTTCATCACCTGCGCCGTTACCGGCGCGGGAGACACCGTGGGCAGCTCGCCACATGTGCCGATCACGCCGAAGCAGATCGCCGAATCCGCTATCGATGCGGCAAATGCCGGAGCCGCGGTCGTTCATTGCCACGTGCGCGACCCGGAGACGGGAGCCGCCTCCCGCCGGCGCGACCTGTTCCGCGAGGTGACGGACCGCATTCGATCGGCCGACACCGACGTCGTCCTGAACCTCACAGCCGGCATGGGCGGCGACCTCGTCTTCGGCAGCGTCGAAGCGCCCTTTCCGGTCAACGAAGCGGGCACCGACATGGCGGGCGCCACCGAGCGTGTCGCCCATGTCGCGGAATGCCTCCCGGAGATCTGCACGCTCGACTGCGGCACGATGAATTTCAATCTCGGCGACTATGTCATGACCAACACGCCGTCCATGCTGCGCGAGATGGCGCGGCAGATGACGGCGCTCGGAGTGCGCCCGGAAATTGAGGCGTTCGATACCGGTCATCTGTGGTTCGCCAGGCAACTCGCCGCCGAAGGGCTGATCGAGGCCCCTGTGCTGATCCAGCTTTGCATGGGCGTGCGGTGGGGGGCGCCGGACGACCTCAACACCTTGATGGCGATGGTGAACAACATACCCGCGGGCTGGATCTTCTCCGCCTTCTCGATCGGCCGCCACGCCCTCCCGTACGCGGCTGCGGCCGTGCTCGCGGGCGGCAATGTCCGCGTCGGGCTGGAGGACAACCTCTATGCCGGCAAGGGCGAGCTCGCGACCAACGCACAACTTGTCGATAAGGCCGCCAGCCTCGTGACCGGCATGGGCGCTCGGCTGATCGGTCCGCAGGAGGTTCGCGAGAAGCTCAAGCTGACGAAGCGCTGAGGAGGCCCGTGATGACTTCGACAATCGCGCCTGCGAAACACATCGCCCCTCCTTCGAGAGCGTCCTGCGTCGGCGGCGGCGTCATCGGCGGGGGCTGGATCGCCCGGCTTCTGCTGGCCGGCGTCAACGTAAAGGTGTTCGACCCGCATCCGGAGGCGCAGCGCGTCGTCGGCGAGGTGATCGCCAACGCGGAGCGAGCTTACGGCATGCTCACCGAAGCGCCGCTGCCGCCGCGCGGATGTCTGACCTTCTGCGCAAGCCTCGTCGATGCGGTGGCGGATGCGGAATGGGTCCAGGAGAGCGTGCCCGAACGTCTCGATCTCAAGCGCCGCGTGCTCGCCGAGATCGACGCGGCATGCCCGGCGGATGCGTTGATCGGCTCCTCGACGTCCGGCCTTCTGCCTTCGGAACTCCAGGCTGGGCTCTCCCATCCCGAGCGGCTCTTCGTCGCCCATCCCTATAATCCGGTCTATCTGCTGCCGCTGGCCGAGATCGTCGGCGGCGCTGCGACCACGGCGGAGACCGTTGAGCGCGCCCGCGCCGCCCTTGACGCTATCGGCATGAAGGGCGTGGTCATCGCCCGCGAGATCGAGGCTTTCGTCGGCGATCGGCTGCTGGAGGCCTTGTGGCGCGAGGCCCTCTGGCTAATCAAGGACGACATCTGCGACGTCGAGACGCTGGATGACGTGATCCGCTATTCCTTCGGCCTGCGTTGGGCGCAGATGGGCCTTTTTCAAACCTACCGCATTGCAGGCGGCGAGGCCGGCATGCGCCATTTCCTCGCCCAGTTCGGCCCTTGCCTCAAATGGCCATGGACCAGGCTCACCGACGTCGTCGACCTCGACGAGGCCCTGATCGAGAAGATCGCCGCCCAGTCGGACGAACAGGCGGCGGGCCTCTCCATTCGCGAGCTCGAGCGCGTCCGCGACGAGAACCTTGTGCGCATCCTGCACGCGCTGAAGGCCAGCCGCGGCGGAGAGGGCTGGGGCGCCGGCAAGCTGCTCGCGGATTTCGAGCGGCGGCTTCTCGCCGGCGCCAGGCCGCCCACAGGTTGAGGGCGACCTCTCAAATTATTCCCAACTCCCGTCCTGCATCAGCAAAGGCCCGCACCGCGAAGTCGATGTCCTGCGTGTTGAGCGCGGCCGACATCTGCGTGCGGATGCGCGCCGAGCCCTTCGGCACCACGGGGAAGAAGAAGCCCGCGACGAAGACGCCGCGCTCGTCGAGCGCTTTCGCGAGATCCTGGGCGAGCCGCGCCTTGCCGAGCATCACCGGAATGATCGGCGTCACGCCGGGCAGTACCTTGAAGCCCGCCCGCTCGATGCCGGCGCGAAAGCGCTGCGTATGCGATTGCAGGAGCGCGCGCCGGTCGTCGGCTTCGATGGCGATCTCCAGCGCCTTCAGGGCCCCGGCCGCGACCGGGGGCTAAGCGAGTTCGAGAAGAGATAGGGCCGCGCCCGCTGGCGCAGGAGGTCGACGATCGGCTGCGCCGCGGCGACGAAGCCGCCCATGCCGCCGCCGAGCGTTTTGCCGAACGTGCCCGTGACGATGTCGACGCGATTCCCCGCGCCGGTCAGCGCCGGCGTGCCGCGCCCCTTCTCGCCGAGATGGCCGGTGGCGTGGCAGTCGTCGACCAGCACCTGCGCATCGTAGCGGTCGGAGAGCGCGCAGATGTCGGCGAGCTTGGCGACATAGCCGTCCATCGAGAACACGCCGTCAGTCGCGATCAGCTTGAAGCGCGCCCCGTCGGCTGCGGCCTGCTTCAGCCGGTCCTCGAGCTCGTTCATGTCGGAATTGGCGAAGCGGTAGCGGCGCGCCTTCGAGAGGCGCACGCCGTCGATGATCGAGGCGTGGTTGAGGCTGTCGGAAATGATGGCGTCGTTCTCGTCCATAAGCGGCTCGAACACGCCGCCGTTGGCGTCGAAACAGGCGGCGAAGACGATGGCGTCGTCCTTGCCGAGATGCCTGGCGATCGCCGTTTCAAGCTCGCGGTGCAGGGTCTGTGCGCCGCAGATGAAGCGGACCGAAGCCATGCCGAAGCCGAATTCGTCCATCGACCGTTTCGCGGCGGCGATGACCTCGGGGTGATCGGCGAGGCCAAGATAATTGTTGGCGCAGAGGTTGAGCGCCTCGCGCGAGCCGTTCTCAGAGGCGATCCGGATGCGCCCGCCCTGCGGGCCGGCGAGCAGGCGCTCGCGCTTGGTCAGGCCTGCCGTCTCGATGTCGTCGAGCGTCGAGCGAATGTGCCTGAGGAACGCGTCTGGCATGGAAGTCCGCCGGTTGGGCCAATGGACGGACCTTACCAGCGGCCGCCGCGCGTTCAAACGCCCCAGTCGATGAGCGCTTCGCCGCGATGGATCGCCTCGGCCTCGCGCGTCAGCCGGCCCTCCGCCTGATGCAGAACGAGCGCCGGCGCGATGCGGAGCGGCGCTCTCGATCCCTTGAGTCCCGAAACAAGCAGGCGATGGGCGGAGGCGCCCTGGCGAGGGAAGACGGGTAGAAGCGCGAGGGCGCCGAGCCGGTTCTCCATCGCGCCGAGCATGACGCCGATCGCTTCCGGCCGATGGATCATCGTGAAGCGGCCGCCGGGCCTGAGGATCGCAAGCGAGGCCCGAATCCAGCCGATGAGCGGCGCGCCGCCTGTTTCGTCCGCCGGAAGAACATGCGCCCGCGCCCGAGCGGCGTCTGGAGATGCGCGCACGGCGCGCGCGTCGAAGAACGGAGGGTTGGTGACGACCGCGTCCGCCGCGTCGTCGGCGAGCCCGGCTTCGCGGCGGGCGCGCGCGTCGCAGATATCGAGCGCAAGGATCTGCACGCGCTGCGCGAGGCCGTTCCGCGCTGCGTTATCGGCGGCGAGCCGCGCAAGGCCGTCGTCGATCTCGACCAGATCGGCCGTAAGGCGCTCGCGCCGGTTGACGAGCGCCAGCGCGACTGCGCCGATTCCGGCGCCGACGTCGACGACGCGGCCCTCGGCCGGGTCAGCCGCCGCGGCGAGCAGGGCGGCGTCGGAGCCGACGCGATGCCCGTCCTTCGGCTGGACGAGCGTCAGCTGTCTCCCGAGCCACGCGTCGGACGACAGTCCGTCCGGCGGCCATTCGGGAGCGAGCCCCGACGGCGCCTCAGCCATCGCGCAGCTCGCCGGCGAGTCCCGCCTGCGCCAGGAGGCGGCGAGCCCGCGTCTCGTCGCGCGCGTCCACAAGAATTCGTCGGGGAAGGAACCCGAGTGAGCCTTCCACCGCCGCCATATGCTGGTCGGCGACAAAAAAGGCGACGCCTTCCGCCTTCAGGAGCAATTCGATCACGCTGATCAGCACAAGATCGTTCGTCCGCAGGATTTCGACCAAACCTGTGACCCTCGGAGGGCGCACTTGCCCCGTCGTTTGAGCGTCTTTATGGTCGACCCGCGGGTATGACAAGGGAAAGCGTCTCGTGGGGGTCGTTGTTTCGCTCGAAGAGAAGACGGTCGATCGGCTGATCGAGCCGTTGACGGCGCTCGTCGCCGGCGACATGGGCAGGGTCAACGAGACCATCCTCTCGCGCACGGGATCGGACGTCGCGATGATCCCGGAGGTCGCCAACCATCTCATCGCCTCCGGCGGCAAGCGCCTGAGGCCGATCCTGACGCTGGCGACGGCGGGGTTGTGCGGATACGGCGGGGCCGGGCATGTCAAGCTCGCCGCCGCGGTCGAATTCATGCACACCGCGAACTCTTTTGCACGATGACGTGGTCGACGAGAGCGACATGCGCCGCGGCAGGGCGGCGGCCAGGATGCTCTGGGGCAACGAAGCCAGCGTGCTGGTCGGCGACTTTCTGCTCGGCCAGGCCTTCAAGATGATGGTCGAAGTCGGATCGCTCCCCTGTCTCGAAGTGCTGTCGAGCGCCGCCGTGGTCATCGCGGAGGGCGAGGTGATGCAGCTCTCCGCCGCCAAGGACACCGAAACGACCGAAGAGGCCTATCTCGCAGTGATCCGCGCCAAGACCGCGGCCCTCTTCGCCGCGGCCTGCGAGGTCGGACCCATTCTCGCCGCCCGCTCCAAGTCCGAGATCGGCGCTTGCCGGGACTACGGCGCCAATCTCGGCATCGCGTTCCAGCTGATTGACGACGCGCTCGACTACGGCGGCTCGGCGGCCAAGCTCGGCAAGAACACCGGCGACGATTTTCGCGAAGGCAAGATCACCCTGCCGGTCGTGCTGTCGTTCCGCCGTGGAACGCCCGAGGAGCGCGACTTCTGGCGCCGCACCCTCGAACAGGGGGAGACCGCCGACGGCGATTTCGAATTCGCCCGCGCCGCAATGAAGAGGCGGCGCGCCCTCGAAGATACGATCGAGCGCGCGCGCCACTATGGCGCCATGGCGCGCGACGCGCTCGAGCTTTTTCCGCCGTCACCCTGGAAGCATGCGCTCCACGACGCGGTGGAGTTCGCGATCAGCCGGGCGCACTAAGACGCGCTCGGGCTTCAAGCTCTCGATGAGTCAGGAGCGCCGCGACGCCAGGCTCTTCGCCATTCGAAAGCCCGACGCCATGCCGAACTTTCCTGTTGGCGCTCCGTCTTCGACGTAGCCGTTGGCGCGGTAGAAGCGGTAAGCGGTCTCGGTGCTCTCGAGACGGCATTCAACGGCGCCGCGCTCCGCCGCCCGGGCTTCAAGGGCGGCGAGGAGAGTTCGGCTGACGCCTCGAAATCGCGCGTCCGGCGAGACGTAGTTGAGGAGGATCTCGCCGCCGTCGGTCACCATCCCGACCGCGACGATCACGCCGCTTTCGACCGCCAAGAGCATTGAGGCGTCGGGCCGCCGAATCCAGAGGGAGACAGTGTCCGGCGTCTTGTTGGCGAGCCATCGCGCCAGGATCGAGGGATCGTCCGCGTGATCGGCGCCGCAGAGTTCCGCGATCGACCGTCGCAGCACCGCGCAGGCCTCTGCGGCGTCCCCGACAGCGGCGTCACGGATTGCCATCGTCGTAACGTTAGCCTCCGGCCCAGGTCGCGACAACCAGCTCGCGCGGCCGCACCGCCCGTCGCCGTCGAACGAATCAGGGGCTACGCGCTGGCGCTCCGGTATATCTGCGTCCATAGCGCGGCCCGAGGCCGGTCAAGACCTGATAACCGATCGTGCCGCTTCGCGTCGCGAAATCGTCGAGATCGGCGACGGCGCCGACAAACTCTGCCCGCGCGCCTGGCCTGACCGCCTCCTCAGGCAATTCGGTCACGTCGGCGACGCAAAGGTCCATCGAGACCCGCCCGACGAGCGGGCAGCGGCGGCCCGCGATGATGACTTCGGCGCCGGGCTTCGCGTCCGTCGCGCCTGCGCCCCGGGGCAGGCCGTCGGCGTAGCCCGCGAGCAGCGTCGCCAGCCGGCTGCGCCGCTTCGCCGTCCACTGCGCGTTGTAGCCGCAGGTCGCCCCCGCCTCGATCCAGCGTGTCTGCTGGATCGGCGACGGTCAGCGTCACCACCGGGCGCATCGGATTGGCGGCGCCGGGCGTCGGGTTGCCGCCGTAGAGGGCATAGCCCGGCCGCGCGAGATCGTAGATCGGCCGCGCTGCGAGGAACATGCCCGAGGAATTGGCGAGCGAAGCCGGCAGATGCGGAAACGCCGCCCGGGCCGCCTCGAACCGCGCAATCTGCGCGGCGTTGACAGGGTCGCTGGAGATCTCGGACGACACGAAATGACTGACGAGCAGGTCGGCGCCGCTGGACGCCCCGTATCGCGCCATCGCGTCTTTCAGAACAGAGAGCGATTCGAAGCCGAGCCGGCTCATGCCGGTGTCCAGATGGAGCGCTGACGGTGACGTCCGGCCGTGGCGCGCCGCGTGTCCGGACCAGCGCTCGAGCTCTCTGACGCTGCCGACCACCGGCCTTAGGCCGTGCTCGATGTAGCTGGCCGGACCGGCGTCGCTCTCGAGGCCGTTGAGGACATAGATGACTGCGTCCTCGGGCAGGATGCGCCGCGCGGCGACGCCCTCGGCCAACTGGGCGACGAAGAAGACGCGCGCTCCGGCCGACCAGAGCGCCGGCGCCGCCTTGTCGAGGCCGAGCCCATAGGCGTTCGCCTTGACGACGGCGCCCGCGCGTCCTGGCGCGGCAAGCGCCGCGAGCCGGCGCCAATTGCCGGCAAGCGCGCCGAGGTCGATTGTCAGGCTTCCCGGCGCCGGCGCGGAGGACGCGGGGCTCATGCGAGGGATTTCGGCGATCATGCCGGCAGCCATTCCATGGGATCCTTAAGGTTTCTTAACATGAGGGCGATCCCCCCATCTCGCCGTCGCGCCGCCTCGATTTCGCCGCGCTCGCTGGTAAAGAGCCTCCGGGCGCCGTAGAGCGCCGCGACTATGGCCGAGGCTTTCATGACCACACTCCTCACGCGCAGGGCGGCGCTACTGGCCGGCGCGGGCGGGACGCTCGCCGCGCTGCTCGCGCGACCGTTCGCCGCATTCGCCGACGATTCCATCGAGACCCACGGCCTCTCGTCGTTTGGCGATCTCGCCCTGCCGCCCGATTTCCCCAATTTCGCCTACGTCAATCCCCAGGCGCCGACCGGCGGCCTCCTGTCGCTGCAGATCACCGGCACGAGCGGCAACCAGAACTTCGACACCTTCGACACCCTTAACGTCTACAGCTGGAAGGGCAACGGCGCCGCGGGCATGTCGGCGACCTTCGACACGCTGATGTCGCCCAACGGCGATGAGCCCGATTCGGTCTATGGGCTGCTTGCACAGTCGGTGCGGGTTTCGGGCGACAAGCTCGACTATCGGTTCCGCCTTCGCCCGGAGGCGCGCTTCTTCGACGGCTCGCGGGTGACCGCCGCCGACGTGGCCTTCTCGCTCAATGTGCTTAAAGAGAAGGGCCATCCGATCTACGCGCAGCTTCTGAAGGAGGTCGAGTTCGGCGGCGCCCGAGGGCGACGACGTCGTGCACGTGCGCTTCGTCAAGGATCGCTCGCGCGACGCCCATCTCATCGTCGTCGGCATGCCGGTTTTCTCGGCCGCGTGGTGGAAGGATCGCGACTTCGCCGCCGCCACCCTCGACGCGCCGCTCGGCTCCGGCGCCTACAAGGTCAAGGCGTTCGAGCAGGGGCGGTTCATCGAATTCGAGCGCGACTCGAGCTACTGGGGCGCGAAGCTGCCGGTCAATCTCGGCCAGAACAATTTCGACCGGCTGCGCTTCGAATATTATCGGGAGCGGCAGGTCGCCTTCGAGGCGTTCAAGGCCGGCGCGATCAATTATCACGAGGAGTTCACTTCACGCTTCTGGGCGACGTCTTACGACTTCCCCGCCGCCAAGGACGGCCGCGTCAAGAAGGAGATCCTGCACAACGGGGCGCCGGTCAACACGCAGGGCTGGTATCTCAACACCCGCCGCGAGCAGTTCAGCGATCCGCGCGTTCGCGAGGCGATCGGCCTCGCCTTCGATTTCGAATGGACGAACAAGAATGTGATGTATTCGTCCTACAAGCGGATCATCTCCTATTTCGCGAACACCGACATGGAGGCCAAAGGCAAGCCCGGCCCGGACGAACTCAAGCTGCTCGAGCCTTTCCGCGACAAGCTCGCGCCGTCCGTTTTCGACGATCCCTATACGCCCCCGGTCAGCGACGGTTCTGGCAGCGACCGCATGCTGCTCAAGCAGGCCTACGATCTGCTGCTTTCGGCAGGGTGCAAGCGCGACGGCTCGACGATGCTGCTGCCGAACGGCAAGCCGCTGACCATCGAATTCCTCGACAGTTCGAACGTCATGCAGCCGCATGTGACGCCGTTCATCCAGAATCTCGGCAAGCTCGGCATCCAGGCGAGCCTGCGCATCGTCGACCCGGCGCAGCTGAAGAGCCGCACGGAGGCCTTCGACTACGACGTCGTGACCGAGGCGCTTGCCGGTTCGACCACGCCGGGCGTCGGCTTGCGAGTCGTCTTCACCTCCGAGGCCGCGAAACAGAACGGCTCTCGAAACCTCGCCGGCGTCGCCGATCCGGTGGTCGACGCGCTGATCGAGACGATCGCGGCGGCGAAATCGCGCGAGGAGCTCAATGCGGCGTGCCGCGCGCTCGACCGCGTGCTGCGCGCAGGCCATTATTGGGTGCCGATGTGGTATCGTGACACCGCCTGGGTGGCCTATTGGGACGCCTTCTCAAGGCCCGAGCGCCAGCCGAAGCTCAGCACTGGCGCGCCGGGCACATGGTGGTGGGACGAAGGAAAGGCCAAGACGATTGGATTGTAGCGGCAGGTCGATGGCGACGAGACGGTCGGCGGTCGGCAGGCAGTCGAACGAGCGCGCCGATCACGACTTGCCCGTAGCGCAACGCCGTCCGACAGTCGGCCGGCGATTCGTCCGCACCGACGACTGCCGATTGCCGACTGCCTGATATGTTCGCCTATATCCTGCGCCGCCTCCTGCTGATGATTCCGACGATCCTCGGCATCATGGCTGTCTCCTTCGCCATCGTTCAGTTCGTGCCCGGCGGCCCGGTCGAGCGCGCGATCGCGCAATTGCAGGGCGCGGACCAGAGCTCGAGCGCAAGCTTCGGCGGCGGCGGCGGACAGATCGGCGCGGGCGCGGCGCAGGCCGGCGGCGACATCGCCTCGCGCTATCGCGGCTCGCAAGGCCTCGATCCGAAATTCATCAAGGAGCTCGAGAAGCAATACGGCTTCGACAAGCCCGCGCTCGAGCGCTTCTGGATCCTGGTGCACGACTACGCGACCTTCAATTTCGGCAGGAGCTACTATCGCGACGTGCCCGTCCTGCAGCTCATCGGGGAGAAGCTGCCGGTGTCGATCTCGCTCGGCATGTGGATGACCTTCATCTCGTACGCGATCTCGATCCCGCTCGGCATCCGCAAGGCGGTCAGGGACGGCTCGCGCTTCGACACCGCGACCTCGGCGATCGTCATCTTCGGCTACGCCATCCCGAACTTCCTGTTCGCGGTGCTCCTTATCGTGCTCTTCTGCGGCGGCTCGTTCTGGCAGATCTTTCCGCTGAGGGGCCTCACCTCCGACAATTTCGCCGACCTCGACTGGCCGCACAAGATTCTCGACTACCTCTGGCATGTGACGCTGCCGGTCGCGGCGCTGGTGCTCGGCTCCTTCGCCACCTCGACGCTGCTGACCAAGAATTCGTTCCTCGACGAGATCAAGAAGTCCTACGTGCAGACCGCGCGGATGAAGGGCCTGAGCGAGCGGCGCGTGCTCTACGGCCACGTGTTCCGCAACGCGATGCTGATCGTGATCGCCGGATTTCCGGGGGCCTTCATCGCCGCCTTCTTCACCGGCTCGCTGCTGATCGAGCAGGTGTTCTCCCTCGACGGACTGGGCTACCTTTCCTACGATTCGCTCATTCAGCGCGATTATCCGGTCGTGCTCGCCAATCTCTACATTTTCGCGCTCATCGGCCTTGTCGTGAATCTCATCTCCGACCTCACCTACACCTGGATCGATCCGCGCATCGATTTCGAAACGCGCGAGGTTTGAGGGTGGAGCAGCGCGCCCCTGATATGCCTGCAGCCGTCATGGCCGTCCCCGGACTTGCTCGGGAGGCGGCCCTCCACGCGGCTCTGCCAACGCAGTTTGCGCCCATAGGGATCTCCCGCGGCAAGCGCCGCGCACCCCCTCCACCGTGCGAAGCATGGTGGAGGGGGCGGCGGCGCGTGAATAGCCGGGTCAAGCCCGGCCATGACGTTCGTCGGCGCGCATGACCGCCCCCCGCTCGCGCCCCTGGCTTAAACTCTCGCCGATGAACCGCCGTCGGCTCGACAACTTCCGCCGCAACCGGCGAGGGGCGTGGTCGCTCGTCATCTTTCTCGCCCTCTTTGCCGCTGCGCTCGGCTCCGAGTTCATCGCCAACGACCGCCCGCTCCTGGTCTCCTACAAGGGCGAGCTTCTCTTTCCGGTGTTCGTCGATTATCCGGAGGAGAAGTTCGGCGGCTTCCAGGCGCGGGCCGACTATCGCGATCCCTTCGTCGCCGACGAGATCAAGGCGCATGGCTGGATGATCTGGCCGCCGATCCGCTTCGCCAATTCGACCACCATCCTCAATCCGCCGACGCCGCTGCCGACGCCGCCGACCTGGATGCTGAGCGACGCGGAATGCCGCGCGGCGCTCGAGAAACAGGGCGTGAAGGACGCCGCGACCGGTCCCGCGTCCGTGCTGGAAGCTCGAGCCTCTATGGCTCGGCTCCGACCAGGACGGGCACGACATCGTCGCGCGCCTTCTCTACGGCTTCCGCCTTTCGGTGCTGTTCGGCCTCATCCTCGCCGGCGTCTCGTCGGTCATCGGCGTCTTCGCCGGCGCGGTGCAGGGCTATTTCGGCGGCTGGCTTGACCTCGCGATGCAGCGGGTGATCGAGATCTGGTCGTCGCTGCCGCATCTCTACATCCTCATCATCCTCTCGGCGATCCTGGCGCCGAGCTTCTTCGTGCTGCTCACGATCCTCTTGCTCTTCTCCTGGGTGAGCCTCGTCCACGTCGTGCGCGCCGAATTCCTGCGTGCGCGCAATTTCGAATATGTCAACGCGGCGCGCGCGCTCGGGCTCTCCAACGCCAAGATCATCGTCAAGCACGTGCTGCCGAACGCGATGGTGGCGACGCTGACCTTCCTGCCCTTCATCGTCAATTCGTCGATCAGCACCCTGACCTCGCTCGACTTTCTCGGCCTCGGCATGCCGCCCGGGCTCTCCCTCGCTCGGCGAGCTCTTGCTGCAGGGCAAATCCAATCTCTCGGCGCCGTGGATCGGCCTCTCCGCCTTCGCCGTGACCGCGCTGATGCTGTCGCTCCTGATTTTCATCGGCGAAGCGGTGCGCGACGCGTTCGATCCGAGAAAGACCTTCTCGTGAGCCCAAGTCCGCCGCTCCTCGACGTGCGCGATCTCTCGATCGCCTTCGCGCAAGGGGGCGAGCGCAAGGTCGTGGTCGACCGCGTCTCCTTCCGGCTGGAGAAGGGCCGCGCGCTGGCGCTCGTCGGCGAATCGGGCTCGGGCAAGACGGTGACGGCGCAGGCGATCGTCCGCCTCCTGCCGCAGCCGGCGGCGAGCTATCCGACCGGCGAAATCTTCTTTCGCGGCCGCGATGTGCTCACGATGTCCGACGGGGAGCTGCGCGACATGCGCGGCTCCGCCGTGACCATGGTCTTCCAGGAGCCGATGACCTCGCTGAACCCGCTGCACCCGATCGAAAAGCAGATCGGCGAGATCATCGCGCTCCACCAGGGGCGCGCCGCGGCGACCAGGGCCCGCATCGTCGAGCTGCTCGCCGAAGTCGGCATCGCCGATCCCGGCGAGCGCCTCGGCGCCTATCCGCATCAGCTGTCCGGCGGCCAGCGCCAGCGGGTGATGATCGCGATGGCGCTCGCCAACCGGCCGGACCTTCTCATCGCCGACGAGCCGACGACGGCGCTCGACGTCACCGTGCAGGCGCAGATCCTGAAGCTGCTCAAGGACCTGCAGACGAAGATCGGCATGGCGATGCTCTTCATCACCCACGACCTCAATGTCGTGCGCCGCATCGCCGACGACGTGATCGTCATGCAGCAGCGGCGAGATCGTCGAGGCAGGGCCGATGGCCGACGTGTTCGCCAACCCGCAGCATCCCTATACGCAGGCGCTGCTCGCAGCCGAGCCCAAGGGCGAGGCGCCGCCGGGCGACGAGACCGCGCCGACCATCGCGACGCGCCGACGACCTTCGCGTCTGGTTCCCGATCAAGCGCGGCTTCTTTCGCCGCACCGTCGGTCACGTCAAGGCGGTCGACGGCGTGACGCTCGCGGTGCGCGAGGGCCAGACCGTCGGCGTCGTCGGCGAATCGGGCTCGGGCAAGACGACGCTCGGCCTTGCGATCCTGAGGCTCATCCGCTCGGAGGGGCCGATCGCCTATTGCGGGCGGCGGATCGACGGGCTCAACGCCAAGGCCATGCGCCCGCTGCGGCGCGAGATGCAGGTCGTCTTCCAGGACCCGTTCGGCTCGCTTTCGCCCCGCATGTCGGTCGCCGAGATCGTCGAGGAGGGCCTCATCGCCCAGGGGACGAGGCTCAGCGCGGCCGAGCGGCGGCGCGTCGCCGAGCGGGCGCTCGCCGACACCGGCCTCGATCCGTCGACGCTCGACCGCTATCCGCACGAATTCTCCGGCGGCCAGCGCCAGCGCATCGCCATCGCCCGGGCGATGGCGCTCGACCCGAAATTCGTCGTGCTCGACGAGCCGACGTCGGCGCTCGATATGTCGATCCAGGCCCAGATCGTCGACCTCCTGCGCGATTTGCAGAAACGCCGCCAGCTCGCCTATCTTTTCATCTCGCACGATCTCAAAGTCGTGCGGGCGCTGGCGAGCACGGTCATCGTCATGCGCCGCGGCAAGGTCGTCGAGAGCGGGGAGGCGAAAGCCGTGTTCGCCTCGCCGCAAAACGACTATACCCGCGCGCTTTTCGCCGCGGCCTTCAGCAACGAAGCGACGCTCGAGAGCGTCGTCAGCCAGTAAGAGACGTCATGGCCCGCGCGATCCTCATCGTTCTCGATTCGGTCGGCTGCGGCGGCGCGGAAGACGCAAAGGCCTATGGCGACGAAGGTTCGGATACGCTCGGCCATATCGCCGAGGCCTGCGCGCTCGGCCGCGGCAACCGCGATGGCCTGCGGCGCGGCCCGCTCAATCTGCCGCGCCTCGACGCGCTCGGCCTCGGCCACGCGATTCAAGCCTCGACCGGCCGTCGCGCCGCCGGGCTTCGCCTGCGCCAAGCCCATCGGCCAGTGGGGCTACGGCGTCGAGACCTCACGCGGCAAGGACACGCCGTCCGGCCATTGGGAGATCGCCGGAACCCCGGTCGATTTCGACTGGGGCTATTTCCCCGAAACCATTCCCGCTTTTCCGGAAACGCTGACCGCTTCGCTGATCAAGGAGGGCAAGCTTCCCGGCATTCTCGCCAACCGCCACGCCTCCGGCACGGCGATCATCGAAGAGTTCGGCGAGGAGCACTTAAGGTCCGGCAAGCCCATCTGCTACACGTCCGCCGACTCGGTCCTCCAGATCGCGGCGCACGAGGAAGCTTTCGGCCTCGAGCGGCTCTACGAGCTCTGCCGCATCGGTCGCCGTCTCTGCGATCCCTTGAAGATCGGACGCGTGATCGCCCGCCCCTTCGTCGGCGAAGATCGCGAAAGACTTCGTTCGCACGTCCAATCGCAAGGATTTCGCCGTGCCGCCGCCCGACGGCAATCTTCTGCAAGCGGGCCGCCCGCGCCGGCCGCGCGGTCGTCTCGATCGGCAAGATCGGCGACATCTTCGCCCATCGCGACACCGGGACCGAGGTCAAGGGCAAGAGCAACGACGGCAATGTCGATCTCCTGCTCGAGGCGCTGAAGACGACGCCGGACGGCGGGCTCGTCTTCGTCAATCTCGTCGACTTCGACACCGAATACGGCCATCGCCGCGACGTGCCCGGCTTCGCCGCCTGCCTCGAGGCTTTCGATGCGCGGCTCGCCGAGATCGAGGCCGCGATGCGTCCGGCGGACTTCTGCCTCATCACCGCCGATCACGGCAACGACCCGACATTCAAAGGCTTCGACCACACCCGCGAGCACGTGCCGATCCTCGCCTTCGGCGCGCATGCGCCCGCCGGCCCGATCGGCGCCCGCTCAAGCCTCGCCGACATCGCCGAGACGATCGCCGACAAGCTCGGCCTGCCGAAGGGGTCGCATGGGCAGGCGTGGCCGGCATGAGCGCCGTCATCGCGGCGAGCGTTAGGGCGTCGGCAGACGCTCGTCTTTCGGTGTGCCGAGCATGATCGACAGGTTGGACGTGCAAGTCCTCTGCCCAGCCTGATGACGGCGAAGGGCGCGCGAAGCGCAAGGGCGTGGCCGCGAGGCGTGGTCTGAGGAAGCGTGGATCAAATCCGCGACCCGACGGACAAGAACCGAATATGAGGCCTACCCGGCCGGACGAGCGGGGCGATGACCGAGAAGTCCGAGGCAAGGGCCGGTGTGGTAAATTTCGGCGGGTGCGCGGGGAAGGCGGTCGATCTCTCCTCGGAAGATCTGCGTTGCGTCCGGAATCCCGGACTGAGCGCGCAGCAAGGCGCGTGATCGCGGCGCAGAAGTCAGCAGAGGGCATAGTAGCCTGCGGGGCGCGCCCTTGAGGCGAAGGCCCGAACGGTTGAATGGAGCAAGTAAGACGGAGTTCTCGCACTGGCCATGCGACGGAAGATCCAGCTCGAACTGGCCTTTCCCTCAGAGGTGAAGCCCGCGAGCGCGCGGGGCAAGGGACCGAAGCCTGCGAGGCGAAGGCCGTTTTCGAAAGCCCGACGGCCATGGCCGGAGTGCGCATGGAAGCGATTGTCGAACGCGACAATCTGAGGAAGGCGCTGGCGCAAGTTCAGCGCGACAAGGGAGCGCCGGCGATCGACGGCATGAGCGTCGAAGCCTTGGCGTTGCATCTGAAAGACAACTGTGCCCGCGCTTCGCGCCCGTCTGCTCGAAGGCTCCTAGGAACCGTCGCCGGTGAGGCGGGTCACGATACCGAAAGCCACGGGCGGCGCGCGCCCACTCGGCATTCCAACGGTTGTCGACCGCTTCGCGAGGCGGCCAGCTCGGGATCGTCTCATATCACCCCAACCGTCGCTCGACCATCATGCCCTTGATGTGGGCGATCGCCCTGGCCGGGTTGAGGCCCTTGGGGCAGGTCTTGGCGCAGTTCATGATCGTGTGGCACCGGTAGAGGCGGAACGGGTCCTCGAGATTGTCGAGCCGTTCGCCCTGCGCCTCGTCGCGCGAGTCGATGAGCCAGCGATAGGCCTGGAGGAGGATCGCCGGGCCGAGGTAGCGGTCGCCGTTCCACCAGTAGCTGGGGCATGAGGTCGAGCAGCAGGCGCAGAGAATGCACTCGTAGAGCCCGTCGAGCTTGGCGCGGTCCTCCGGAGACTGCAGCCATTCCTTCTGCGGGGCGGGGCTCGTGGTCTTGAGCCACGGCTCGATTGAGGCGTGCTGGGCGAAGAAGATCGCGAGGTCGGGAACGAGGTCCTTAATCACCTCCTGATGAGGCAGCGGATAGATCACGACCGGCGCCGCGACCTCGTCGATGCCGCGGGTGCAGGCGAGCATGTTGAGCCCGTCGATGTTCATCGCGCAAGAGCCGCAGACGCCCTCGCGGCAGGAGCGGCGGAAGGTCAGAGTCGAATCGATCTTGGACTTGATCCAGATGAGCGCGTCGAGGACCATCGGGCCGCAGTCGTCGCGATCGACGAAATACGTGTCCATCCGCGGATTGGCGTCATCGTCCGGGTTCCAGCGGTAGATGCGGAATTCGGTCAGCCGCCTGGCGTTGGCCGGCCTCGGCCAGGTCTTTCCTGCCGTGGGGCGAGAGTTTTCGGGCAGCGTCAGTTGAACCATTGGCGTCAATCCATGTCGGTCGCGGATGCGAGCGCGCTCAGTACACCCGCGCTTTCGGCTCGATGTAGGCGATGTCGTTGCTCATCGTGTAGGCGTGCACCGGCCGGTAATCGATCGCTACCGTCTGCTTTGCAGGATCGATCCAGGCCAGAGTATGCTTCATCCAGTTGGCGTCATCGCGCTTGGGATAGTCCTCGCGCGCATGCGCCCCGCGGCTCTCGAGCCGGTTGGCTGCGCCCTCCATCGTCACCACGGCCTGGACGATCAGGTTGTCGTATTCCAGCGTCTCGATGAGGTCGGAATTCCAGATGAGCGAGCGGTCGGTCACGCCAACGTCGACGCCGGCGCGCCAAGCCGCATGGATCTTCTCCTTGCCCTCCGCCAGAACCTCGCCGGTGCGGAATACCGCGCAATTGTTCTGCATGACCTTCTGCATGGAGAGACGCAGCATCGCCGTCGGCGTCTTGCCGTTGGCGTTGCGAAAATGGTCTAGCCGTGAGAGCGCAAACTCGGCGCTGTCCTTGGGCAACTCCGGCTGGCGGTCGCCGGCCTTGATCGTATCGGCGGCGCGCAGGCCCGCCGCGCGGCCGAACACGACGAGATCGATCAGCGAGTTCGAGCCGAGGCGATTCGCGCCGTGGACCGAGACGCATGCGGCTTCGCCGAGCGCCATCAGGCCCGGCACGATCGCGTCCGGATCGCCGCCGACCTTGGTCAGGACCTCGCCGTGATAGTTCGTCGGGATGCCGCCCATGTTGTAGTGGACCGTGGGCAGGACCGGAATCGGCTCTTTGGTCACGTCGACGCCGGCGAAGATGCGGGCGCTGTCCGAAATCCCTGGTAGACGCTCGTGCAGCACCTTCGGATCGAGATGGTCGAGGTGGAGGTAGATGTGGTCCTTGTTCTTCCCGACGCCGCGTCCTTCGCGGATTTCCATGGTCATCGAGCGGCTGACCACGTCGCGCGAGGCAAGATCCTTGGCGGAGGGCGCATAGCGCTCCATGAAGCGCTCGCCGGCCGAATTGACGAGATAGCCGCCCTCGCCGCGCGCCCCCTCGGTGATGAGGCAACCCGCGCCGTAGATGCCGGTCGGGTGGAACTGGACGAACTCCATGTCCTGCAGCGGCAGGCCGGCGCGAAGCGCCATGGCGTTACCGTCGCCGGTGCAGGTATGCGCCGACGTCGCCGAAAAATAGGCGCGGCCGTAGCCGCCGGTCGCGAGCACCGTCTTCTGCGCGCGGAAGCGGTGGATCGTGCCGTCGTCCATCTTGAGACAGACTACGCCGCGAATGGCGCCTTCCGAATCACGGATGAGATCGATGGCGAAATACTCGATGAAGAACTCGCACCGCGCCCTCAGCGCCTGTCCGTAGAGCGTGTGCAGGATCGCATGGCCGGTGCGGTCAGCTGCGGCGCAGGTGCGCTGGGCGATGCCCTTGCCGAAGTCTGTCGTCATCCCGCCGAACGGCCGCTGGTAGATCTTGCCTTCCTCGGTGCGCGAGAACGGCACGCCCCAATGGTCGAGCTCATAGACCGCTTCCGGCGCGTTGCGGCAGAGGTACTCGATTGCATCCTGGTCGCCGAGCCAGTCCGACCCCTTCACCGTGTCATACATGTGCCAGCGCCAGTCGTCGGGACCCATGTTCCCGAGTGAGGCCGAGATGCCGCCCTGCGCCGCGACGGTGTGCGAACGGGTCGGAAACACCTTGGAGATGCAGGCGGTCCGGAGACCCGCCTGGGCGCAGCCGACGCTGGCGCGCAGGCCCGAACCGCCCGCCCCGACGATGACCACGTCGAAGGTGTGATCGGTGATCGGATAGGCCTTGCCGCCGAGCGCCGTTGCGCTCGGGGCGGAGGAGCCATTCGTCGCCATGCGAAGTTCCGTCTCGTTGAGAGTTGTCAGGTGAAAGCGAGGCGCAGCGTCGAATACACGCACGCGAGCGCGAGCAGCGCGGAGAAACACGTGTTTGCCGCGAGCGCCCAGGCGCGCGCGCGGCCCCGGATATAGTCGACGAGGATAGAGCGCATGCCGACCTCCATATGCAGGATGCCCGCAAGGATGAAACCGAGCAGCACGATGGCCGCCAGCGGTTGCCCGAGCGTCGCGCGCGCGCCGTTGTAGTCCATGTGCAGGAGATCGAGCACGAGCCAGACGAAGCCGATTGTCAAAGGGATCAGCGCCAACGAAGTCACGTGCATGAGCCACGCTTCAGTCGTTCCGGTGCGGGCCGAGCCGAGGAACCGTACTCGTCCAAGAGGGGTGCGCAAACCGGATAGGGGGTCGGCCATGAGAGGGTCTCCTTTACCGGACCGCGTAACCGATCGACCAGACGATCAGGGTCAGAATGAAGCCGCCGATCAGGGTCGCCCACGCGAGTTGGTCGCGCAATGGCGCGTCCATGCCGTATCCGGCGTCCCAGATGAAATGGCGGATGCCGCCGATTAGGTGATGAAACAGCGCCCAGGTGAAGCCGAACAGAATTGTTCGGCCAATGATCGATTCGATGAAGGCCGAGAAGACGCCGAAAGTCGCCGCGTCGGTCGACGCCGCGATAAGAAACCAGGCGAGCAGCAGCACGCCAATATAGAGCGCGGCGCCGCTGATTCGATGCGCGATCGACATCGCCATCGTCATCGTGAGCTTGTAGATGCCGATATGCGGAGAAAGCGGCCGGGGACGGCGCTTGCCGGAGGCAGCGTCGATCGTTGCCATGGGTTGTTTCCTATCGCTGTTTGATCAGCGTTTTAGACCCGCGGGAGCGCGCTCGCAATGTCAGAAGCGTTGGTCGAAAGTCCAATCACGCGGACGTATTCGTCTTGAGCGCCGCCTCGACTTCGGCGCGGGTCGGCGGATTCGATCCCTTGCGGGTGCAGGTGATTGCGGACGCGGCCGCGGCGAAGCGGAGCCATCGTTCGAGGTCGGCGCTATCGGGCGAAGCGCGCTTTGCGCCGAGAGCCGAGTCTCGATCCATGGCCGAGAGCAATGCGGACATGAAGCTGTCGCCGGCGCCGACGGTGTCGACGACATCGACAGCCGGCGCCGGGACCGCGATGCGCTCTTTGCCGAAAACGGCGAACGCGCCGCGCTCGCCGCGGGTGGCGACGCAAAAGCGTGGACCCCGCTTCGCCCAGTCTGCAAGGCTGTCCTCGATCGCCCGGCCCGGATAGAGCCACTCGAGGTCCTCTTCACTGGCCTTGACCAGATGCGCGAGAGAGGCCTGCCGCTCGACGAGCTTCGCGACCGACCGGCGATCGGGCGTGACCAGCGGGCGGATGTTCGGATCGAAGCTGACGCTGGCGTTTTCGCGCGTGGCCACGAGCGCTGCGACGACGGCCTCGCCGTGCCTTGGATCGACCGCGGAAATCGATCCGACGTGCAGATGTCGGCCGCTCGCCGGCCATGTCGCCGGGAAAGGCCATGGGCCGTCAAACGACGTCGCGTCGAGATAGAAGGCGTAGCGCGACCCCGTTTTGGCCGTGCCCCGCGTGACAAAAGCCAGAGTCGACGGCCGCTTGTCGCGCACGACAAACTGAAGGTCGACGCCATTGTCGATAAGCGCGGCCGCGAGCGCGTCGCCATTGCCGTCGGCGGAGATCCGCGAAACAAACGAAGTCCGCGAGCCGAGACGCGCGAGGCCGATCGCCACATTGTAAGGCGAACCGCCCAGCACCGCATCATAGGCGTTCAACTTCACCGGATCGGGAATGAGGTCGATCAAGGCCTCGCCGGAAATCAGAATCATCGTTTGTGTCGCCCCACCAAAACCGCGGACTTCACGCCAGCGAATAGGCCGTCTTCACCGTTGTGTAGAACTCGGCCGCATAGCGCCCTTGCTCTCGCGGACCGAGGCTCGAGCCTTTGCGGCCGCCGAAGGGCACGTGATAGTCGACCCCAGCGGTCGGAAGGTTGACCATCACCATGCCCGCTTCTGAATTGCGCTTGAAGTGCGAAGCGCGCTTGAGGCTCGTGGTGCAGATGCCGGCGCACAGCCCGAATTCGGTGTCGTTGGCGATCGCCAGCGCGTGGTCGTAATCGCGCGCCGGAATCATCGCCGAAACCGGACCGAAGATCTCCTCGCGCGAAATCCGCATCGCGTTGTCGGCATCGAGGAAGAGAGCCGGCGCCATGTAGAAGCCGGGCGTCGCGCGATTGAGCCGTTCGCCCCCGAGCGCGAGCTTCGCACCTTCGCCCTGGCCGATCGTCATATAGGACTGATCCTGCTCGAGCTGGTTCGCGTCGACGACCGGCCCAATTTGGGTTCCCGTCTTCAGCGCATCGTCGACCACCAGGTCGCGCATGCGCTCGATCAAGGCGTCGGCGAAACGCCGGTAGACCGGCTCCTCTACGATGATGCGAGACGACGCCGTGCAGCGCTGTCCGGTCGAGAAATAGGCGCCGTTAACTGCGCATTCGACGGCGTTCGGCAGATCCGCGTCCGCGAGCACGACGAGCGGGTTCTTGCCGCCCATCTCCAGCTGGAATTTTCGCATTGCGCCGGCGCAGGCGGCGGCCACGCGCCGGCCAGTCGCGACTGAGCCGGTGAATGTGACCGCGTCGATCCGCGGTTGCATCGAGGATCGCCTGGCCGACGACCGAACCGCGCCCCATGACCAAGTTGAAGACGCCTTTGGGAACGCCGGCGCGAACGATGATCTCGGCGAGCGCGTGCGCGGAACCGGGAACGAGGTCCGCCGGCTTGAACACGACCGCATTGCCGTAGGCGAGCGCCGGCGCGATCTTCCAGGCCGGGATCGCGATGGGAAAGTTCCACGGCGAGATGATTCCGATGACGCCGACCGGCTCGCGCGTGACTTCGACGTCGACGCCCGGCCGCACGGAAGCGAACTTCTCTCCTGGCATTCTTAACGTCTCGCCCGCGAAGAAATCGAAGATCTGACCGGCGCGCGCGACTTCGCCAATGCCCTCTGGCAGGGTCTTGCCCTCCTCCCGGGCGAGCAGCCGACCGAGTTCTTCGCGACGGGCAAGAATCTCCGTCGAGGCGCGCAGCAGGATGTCGTGACGCTCCTGCGGCGTCGTGCGGGCCCAGGCGGGGAAGGCCGCGTACGCCGCCTCGATCGACGCATCGGTCTGGGCGGCGTCGGCCTGCGCGTATTCGCCGACGATATCGTTCGTGTCCGACGGATTGATGTTGCGGGTGACGCCCGCGCCCTCCACCCATTCTCCCGCGATGAAATTCTTGTGCAGCGCGCTCATGAACGTTCCTGATTTCGACGTCTAGACTTTGTCCGCGGGCCGACGTCAAATCAAGCCCCGCCGCGCCAGATTGCGCATGAGCGCCCCGGTCCCGAACGTCCAGCGTTCGCACTGCTCGCATGGCCGCATTCGATTGACGAGCCTGCCGAGCTTCGCGGAGCCGATGCTCACGATGTCGCCGGTCTTGTGGGTGAAGCCCATGCCGGGGGCGCCCCGATCCGCCACTGGCGCAAACATCGTGCCAAGCAGCAGGACCAGCCCATCGGGGTAGGCGTGGTTCGGACCCAGCGTCTGGGCGACGAGATCGGCCGGATCGCGACTGATCTTGGCCATCGATGAGCCGCCTTCCAGCCGGAAACCGTCCTCGCCCTCCACCGTCAGAGAGATCGTCGCCTGGCGCACATCGTCGAGGGAGAATGTGTCGTCGAAGAAGCGAACGAAGGGCCCCAACGCGCAACTCGAGTTCTGGTCTTTCGCCTTGCCCAGGAGAAGCGCGGAACGCCCTTCGAAATCGCGCAGGTTGACGTCGTTGGCGAGCATTGCTCCGACGATGCGGCCGCTCGACGCGACCGCTAGCGCGACCTCGGGCTCCGGATTGTTCCATTGCGAAGCGCTGTGGAAACCGGCGTCGTCGCCGCAGCCAACCGCAGACATTGGCTGGCTCTTCGTGAAGACCTCGGCATCCGGGCCCACGCCAACCTCCAAATATTGGGACCAGGCGCCAGCCTCGACTAGCGCCTCCTTGAGACGCATCGCGGCGGGGGAGCCGGGCTTGAGGCTGCCGAGTTCCTCGCCGAGGAGGGCGGCGATCGCCCCGCGGACCTTGGCGGCGCCCTCGCGGCTTCCGCGCGCGCGCTCCTCGATGACGCGTTCGAGCATCGACTCGACAAATGTGACCCCCGCCGCCTTGATCGCCTGCAGATCGATCGGGGCAAGGAGCCGCGGCCGATCGGGCG
This sequence comes from uncultured Alphaproteobacteria bacterium, assembly GCA_963775665.1. GTDB lineage: Bacteria > Pseudomonadota > Alphaproteobacteria > Rhizobiales > Beijerinckiaceae > Roseiarcus. The sequence goes on from CAVZJZ010000013.1 coordinate 117,102, forward strand.
CACGCGAGGCGCGCGGCGTGTGGGCAAGGATGTCCGCCAGCATGGCGATGCGAGGGCCCTTGGCGCCACGAAGCGCTTCCCCCGGCGAAGGATCTTCGCAGAGGTCGCGCATCGTCGGATAGGTGGCGCTGATGTCGAAAACGCCGTCGGCCCGAACCGCCACAACCGACGGTCCGCCGACGTCAGGGCGCCAGACCCGCGCTGCAAGCGCGCCTGCGAAGCCGTCGCCGGGCAACGTCGCGCTTTCGCCTAACGCTAGCGACCCCATACCCTTTCTCCCGTTCCGCCGTTCGAAGGATTGACGACGCCGTCTCGTCTCTCTAGCCTCTAACATGTTAGCAGCAAAGGGCGAAGCGGGTCGCTTCGACATCAAGGAACGGGCGAGGGATTTTGGCCAAGGGCGCCCATTCGAAGGCGGACGCCGTCTACGGCGACCTTAAGGAGGCCATTTTGTCAGGCGCCCTCGAGCCCGGCTGTCTGATCGACAAGGCGGAGCTATGCGACAGATTTGGCGTCTCCCGCTTTCCCGTCTCGGCCGCGGTGAGCCGCCTCGCCTATGATCGGCTGGTCGACGTCGCGCCGCAGCATGGATCATTCGTTTCCCGAATCTCCCTGAAGGATGTGCAAGAAAGGCTGTTCATTCGTCGCGCGCTGGAATCCGAAATCGCGGCGGAGGCCGCTACCCGCATGACACGCGAAGACAAGGACGCGCTCCTCGCGAACCTGAAGGAGGCGGCCGCTGCGGTTGAAGCCGGGGACAAGGCGACGTTTTACGCGATCGATGTCGCCTTTCATCAGGTTCTGACCGCACGTCTGGGCATGGCGCGCGCTAGCGAAGTCCTCGACGGCCTGCGCGTTCACCTCGAACGGGCGCGACGCCTTCTGATGTCGCCGCCGGGGCGCTTGCACGAAGTGCTCAGCGAACATAAGGCGATCGCGGAAGCCGTAAACGCGGGCGACGAAACGGCTTCGCGTGAGGCGATGAAGCGTCATCTCGGGGTGACCGGGACCCTGCTTCAAACCGTCGCGCGCGAGCGGCCGGAACTGTTTTCGCCGTGAAAAGCAATACCGAACGGTGGACGAAGCCATGACAACGCCACGCGCTTTGCGCCTAAACGCCTTGGATAACGTCATCATCGCGGTCGACGAGATTCCCGCCGGCGCCGGGGTAGAAGGCGTCGCCGCGCGTCAACGGATTCCCAAAGGACACAAGATGGCGGTCGCGGCGGTGGAGACCGGCGCCGCCATTCGAAAGTTCGGACAGATCATCGGGTTCGCGTCGCGGCCGATCGCCGCCGGCGAGTGGGTGCATGAGCATAATTGCGAGGTGAAAGAATTCGCTCGTGACTATCACTTTGGCGAGGACGCTCGCCCAGAAACAATCGCGGCAGTCGAAAGTCAGCCGACGTTTCTCGGGTTCCGACGGCCGAACGGCAAAGTCGGAACCCGCAACTATCTCGCCATTCTCACCTCGGTCAATTGCTCGGCGACGACCGCCCGTCTCATCGCGCGCGAGGTGGAGCGGTCCGGCCTGCTCGGCGACTATGCCAATGTCGACGGAGTCATCCCTCTCGTTCACGGAACAGGCTGCGGCATGGCGTCGAGGGGCGAGGGCTTCGAAGCCCTGATGCGGACCGAGTGGGGTTACGCCGCCAATCCGAACGTCGGCGCGACGCTGATGGTCGGGCTCGGCTGCGAGGTATTCCAGATCGGCCGGATGAAGGAGGAATACGGCATCGTCGAAGGCGAGACGTTCCAGAGCCTGACGATTCAGGCGACCGGCGGGACGCGCAAGACCATTGACGCGGGGATGGAGCGCGTGCGCGCGATGCTGCCCCTCCTCGATCGGGCGCGTCGCGAGCCCGCGCCGGCGAGCGAACTCATGCTGGCGTTGCAATGCGGCGGGTCTGATGGCTATTCGGGCGTCACCGCGAATCCGGCGCTCGGGGCCGCCGTGGATATTCTGGTGCGCAACGGCGGCACCGCAATTCTGTCGGAGACGCCGGAAATCTACGGCGCCGAGCATCTCCTGACCCGCCGGGCGACGACGCCGGAGGTCGGACGCAAGCTCGTCGAACGCATCGTCTGGTGGGAGGACTACTGCGCGCGCAACGGCGGCGAAATGAACAACAATCCTTCGCCCGGAAACAAGGCGGGGGGTTTGACGACAATTCTGGAAAAGTCGCTGGGCGCCGCCGCTAAGGGCGGCACTACCCCTCTGAACGCCGTCTACAAATATGCCGAGCCGGTCACCGCCAAGGGCTTCGTGTTTATGGACACCCCAGGCTATGATCCGGTGTCCGCGACAGGTCAGGTCGCGGGCGGCGCGAATGTCCTTGCCTTCACCACCGGCCGCGGCTCCGCGTACGGCTGCAAGCCGACCCCCTCGATCAAGCTCGCGACGAATAGCGACGTTTACCGCAAGATGATCGACGACATGGACATCAATTGCGGCGATGTGCTCGACGGCGTTTCGATCGAGGACAAGGGTCGGGAAATCTTCGACAAGATTCTCTCGGTGGCTTCGGGCGCGCGCAGCAAGTCCGAAGATCTCGGCTACGGAGAAGCCGAGTTCACCCCCTGGCAGATCGGGGCGACGATGTGACCAAACACGCAGCGCTCCTCTTCGATCTCGACGGAACCCTGGTCGACAGCGACGCCCAGCATCTCGCCGCCTTCCAGCGCGCCTTCGCGCGCCACGGGATCGAGCTCGGCGCAACAGAATATGCGACGAAGGTCATGGGCGCCTCGAACGCGGTGATCGCCCAGGCTTTCCTGTCGCATCTGACGCCCATGCAGCAGGCGGCGACAATCGACGCCAAGGAGGAGGACTACCGCAACAGCCTCAATGATATCGAACCGATCGCCGGTGCGGTTGCGCTCCTGGATTTTGCCGACCGGCACGGCCTGAAACGTGCGGTCGTCACCAATGCGCCGCGCGCCAACGCAGACAAGGTCCTGGCCGCCCTTGGGATCGGCGAGAGGCTGCCGATCGTCGTTATCGGCTCCGAGTTGCCGCGCTCAAAGCCGGACCCGCTGCCCTATCTGACGGGCCTCGAGCGCACCGGCGCGGACGCGGAGCGCTCGGTCGCCTTTGAGGATTCGCTCTCCGGCGTTCGCGCCGCCGTCGCCGCGGGCCTCGCAGTCGTCGGGATGACAACGACATTGAACGCCGACATTCTGGTCCGCGCAGGGGCGGCCATCGCCGCGTCTGATTTCACCGATCCCCGCATTCCCGCACTGATAGCGGCGCGTTGCGGCCTTCATTCAGTCCAAGGGCATGGGTTATGAGGCTGACGCAATTTGTGGACGACAAGGGCAAGCGGGCGCTTGCGGTGACTGCGCGCGGCGAGAGCCGGCTGGTCAAAGGAGCGCGCTCGACGATCGATCTGGCGCGCCAGGCGATCGCCGAAGGGGTCTCGCTGCGCAAGTTGATCGCCGACCGCGGCGTCGGCCAGCCGGTCGATCTTCGCCGCGCGCTAAAGGAACATCGGGTCTTGACGCCGATCGATCACAAGGACCCGGCGCATGTATTCGTTACCGGCACGGGTCTGACCCACCTCGGCTCGGCGGAAGGGCGCGATCAGATGCACAGGGATCTCGCCGATCCCGCCAAACTCACCGACTCGATGCGCATGTTCAAGCTCGGACTCGAGGGCGGCAAGCCAAGACGAGGAGAGACGGGCGCGCAACCAGAATGGTTCTACAAGGGCGACGGCTCGATATTGGTCGCGCCGGAAGGCGATCTGAAAAGCCCGTCTTTTGCTCTCGACGGCGGGGAAGAGCCCGAGATCGTCGGGGTCTATCTGATCGATGAAGGGGGCGCGCCGGTTCGAATCGGCTTCGCGCTCGGCAACGAATTTTCGGATCACGTCACGGAGCGCGAGAACTACCTTTGGCTCGCCCATTCCAAATTGCGTCCTGCGAGCGTCGGGCCCGAGCTCCTGGTCGGCGATCTGCCTTCAGATGTTCAGGGCGTCTCCCGGATCCGGCGCGGCAAGGAGGTGATCTGGGAAAAACCCTTCCTCTCGGGCGAACAGAATATGGCGCACTCGATCGCCAATCTCGAGGCGCATCATTTCAAATACGGGCTGTTCCGTCGTCCGGGGGACGTCCACATCCATTTCTTCGGAACGGCCACGCTCTCGTTCAGCGCGCAGCTTCGTACGGAGAAGGGAGACATTTTCGAAATCGAGTCGGAACCGTTCGGCCTGCCGCTGCGCAACCGGTTGAGCGCCGCGAAGGCGGGCAGCCCAAAGGTCCGAGCGTTGTGACGGAAAAAGGCGCCGCCGAAGCCCATCGTTCGACGGGGTAGAAAATCTATACTCATGCCTCGCGCCGGGCGCCGCTTGGAGTTTCGCCAAAGCCGGAATTCTCCCTGTTATCCCCTGCTAACAGGGGAACGCGAGCCTCGCCGCACTCGGACTCCACGCATGAAAACGCTGAATATCAGTCGTTTGCGATGACTTGCTCACGTAATGGTTGAGCGAGATAACAGGGGGCGAACTCCCTGTCAGCGCGCATAACAGGGAGAAGACAATCGGGAAAGTCGAAGCCGAGGGACGGCTTTCGCGGCCCGCCAGAGGGCGCCGAAGTATAGAATTTCTATCCTTAGCCGCCCGAAACCGTCCGGGACCGGGCGGAAACGCGCCATTTTGGCCCGTCGTCGCGGGATGAAAGTCGTTGTTTTACAATTTGTTACGAAAGACACCTCATGTGTTACATGACCAAAATAACGCCTCTACGTTGCGTGGCTCCGCTCGCAAGACCGCTTTCGTCTCCATCGCGAGGGGTCGTGGAACGACCCCTCGTCGCATCATTCCCCAACGATGCTCGCACGGGCGCGCTGCCACCATCCGCTGCGACGGGGACGAAGCAACTCGTCCGCCACGGGGGCGGGTTCGGGGACGCGCTCGGGCGCAGACGCGCCTCCTTGGGCCTCTTGAGCGGCGGCGGCCGCTTCTACCGGCTCTTCCGCGACCGCTCCGGGCTCCCGAGACGGAGGCTCAGCGAGCGCAGGGTTTTCGCTCTTGACGGCTGCTTGGGCCTCGACGGCGCGCGACGCCTCGGACGCCGCCGCCGGCTCGGCGTTGGAGCCTGACGTCGTATCGAAGCCCGGCTCCGAGGTCGGCCAGCCCGAATAGACGGCCGCCGGCTCGGTCTCGACCGTTTCCCCATCGCCTGAAGGCTGGGGCTCGCCGAACGCACCCTCGTTCGTTCGCGGAGAGAACCGGTTGCGTCCGCCACGCGAACGTCTCGAGCGCCGGCCGCGCTCGCCCTCGCCTCGCGGCTCTCTTCGGCCGAACGCTTCGGCGTCGCTGACCGGGGCCTGAAGATCGCCGCCGATTTCCGCGACGACCGCGAGGCCGTCGTCGGTCGGCTGCGGCGCGTCCGGGGCGATGCTTTCGCCGAACGGACGGTCGCCGCCGCGGCGGCGGCGCCGACGGCGGCGGCGGCGAGCGATCTCGCTCTCGTCGGACGACACCGCGACCTCGCGATCGCTTCCCCGCTGCTCTGTCGCAGGGCTTTCGTCCTCGGCCAATTCGCTCTCGTCGTCAAAATTGTCTTCGACGGGCAAGGGCTCCTCGGCGATGACGACAAACTCGTCGGCCACCGCCGGCGGCGTCTCCGCTTCGCCTTTCACGCCCGCCGCCGGCTCGCCGCGCTCAATCGCGTGATAGTTTGCCCCCGTCAGGCTATCGTCGGCGTCGATCGTGACGATGACGCCGAAGCGCCTCTCGAGATCGCGCAGATTGGCGCGCTTCTGATTGAGAATATAGAGAGCGACGGGCGTGCGGGTACGCACTACGACGTCATGGGTCGAACTCTTGATCAGCGCGTCCTCGAGCACCCGCAGCACATGAAGCGCGATCGACGCAGTCGAGCGCACGACGCCGGCGCCTTGGCAATGAGCGCACACGACCGTTGAGCCTTCGAGAACGCCGGTTCGAATGCGCTGGCGCGACATTTCGAGCAGACCGAAATGAGAGATCCGGCCCACCTGGATTCGCGCCCGGTCGTTCTTGAGCGCGTCCTTGATCCGTCGCTCCACCGCGCGATTGTTGCGGAACTCCTCCATGTCGATGAAGTCGACGACGATCAGACCCGCAAGGTCGCGCAACCGGAGCTGGCGCGCGATCTCGTCGGCCGCTTCGAGGTTCGTGCGAAGCGCGGTGTCTTCGATATTGTGCTCGCGCGTCGAGCGCCCTGAATTGACGTCGATCGCGACAAGAGCCTCAGTCTGGTTGATGACGATGTAGCCGCCCGACTTCAGCGTCACCTGGTTGGAGAACATCGCGTCGAGCTGGGACTCGACGCCGGCTTTGGCGAAGACCGGCTGGGTGTCGCGATAGAGCTGCACGTTGTTGACGTGGCTCGGCATCAGAAGACGCATGAACTGACGAGCCTCGCGGAAGCCGGTCTCGCCTGCCACGACGATCTCCTCGACCTCCTTACTATAGAGGTCGCGGATCGCCCGCTTGATCAGCGAACCTTCCTCGTAGACCAGCGTGGGCGCACTCGAGGCGAGCGTCGTTTCGCGCACAGTCTCCCACATCCTTAAGAGGTATTCGAAGTCGCGCTTGACTTCGGCCTTCGTACGGGAGGCGCCGGCCGTGCGCAGGATCACGCCCATGCCCTCCGGCACGTCGAGTTCCTCGGCGATGCCCTTGAGGCGGCTGCGATCCTGGGAGTTCGTGATCTTGCGGGAAATGCCGCCGCCGCGCGCCGTGTTCGGCATCAACACCGAGTATCGGCCCGCTAATGACAGATAGGTTGTGAGCGCGGCCCCCTTGTTGCCGCGCTCCTCTTTCACGACCTGGACAAGCAGGACCTGCCGGCGCTTGATGACTTCCTGGATCTTGTACTGTCGCCGCGGGCGGTGGGGCCGGCGCGGCACCTCCTCGAGCGCGTCGCCGCCGATCTGCTCGACCGGCTCGCCCTCATCTTCGGCGACCGTCTTGCGGCTCGGCCCGATCCGTTCTTCGGATCCCCCTTCAAGCGTTGTCACCTCGTGATCATCGTCGTCGTGCGGATGAGCCTCAACTTCCCGCCGCGCGACAACATTCATCGCGTCAGAAGACGCGAGGCTGGCCTCGTGTTCGCCAGCAGGCTCGACAGGCTCGCCGCCTGATTCGACCCTTTCGGGCTCACCGCGTTCGACAACTTCGGCCCCCTCAAAATCGTGTGGCGGCTCGGCGGTCTCGCCCAGCGAAAGGACCTGTGGGGCAGTCACGGATTCCGGCGCCGTGCCGCCATCCGGGGCGGTTGGTTCACCGGTCCCCGCGGACGACAAGAAGCCGCCGTGCAACTCACCTTCATCCCAGACGCTGCCTTCCAAAGGCGCCGGCTCCGAGAGTCTCTCGCCGTCCCCCGCCCGCGCCTCGATCTCAGGCTGGCGCGCACGACGATGCCGGCGGCTCCGCCGTTCGCCGCCGGGTTCGTCCTCTTCCTCGCGCTGCGAAAGCGCCTCTTCCTCAAGCAGCGCCTGACGATCGGCGACCGGAATTTGATAGTAATCCGGGTGAATTTCTGAAAACGCGAGGAAACCGTGCCTGTTGCCGCCGTAATCAACGAAGGCGGCTTGGAGCGAAGGCTCCACGCGCGTCACTTTGGCGAGATAGATGTTGCCTCTCAGCGGCCTCTTGCTTGCCAACTCGAAGTCGAACTCTTCGACCCGGTTACCTCGCAGCACCACCACCCGGGTTTCTTCCGGGTGAGAGGCGTCGATGATCATCTTGTTTGCCATGAAGAACTCTCTTGCGGCGCGCGCCAGAACACGTCGAAGGCCCGAGGAGCCATTCGATCGAGCCGCGCGCGGCGTCTGTGTTGGAGATGGGGAGGAAATGAAAACTCAAAACAGGCGCCTTGGGGACGCCGACCGACAACCGATGCGCGGCAGCCGATCCGCACGCCGCGATCGTCGCGGTGGGAAAGCTGCAGTTACGCGGGAAGGACATCGTCAACCAAGAACCAGGGCGCAGCTTGCCTCGTCGCCATTCGAGCGGCGCGTATTCCGCGCCAACGCTACGAATTCGGCGCCCGCCGGCGCAAGTCCGGCTGATCGCCCGTTTGGTCTCAGCCAGCGAACCCCCTGTTCGGACAGAATGCCCGCTCACAAGGAAGGCGACTAAGCCGACGGGCCAACAGCCCGCCCCGGCGTCATCCGCTAAGAGCAGCAAGCCGCCGTCCGACGGTCTTGGCATTTTCGTCGCTCACCTTTGAGCGAGCCGGCCCGGCGGATTCGGCCCCAATTCGTAACGCGGTATAAATAGGGCCCGACCCGCGCCTTGGCAAGTTTTTTCCCAGCCGAGCCCATTTTGGTTGCACGCGCGGCTGGCGTCTTCAAGACAATTCACCGTGCGTAAACCTCTTCGAGGCTCAAGTCCTGGACCGAGGATCTGCCTCAACGCGCGCCCAGCGCTCAGCGGGCGCTGCGCATAACCATTGCTTGAAGGCGGTCCCTGACGGTAAATGGGATCCCGAGGGGCCGAGGAACATGCCGCGAAGCCGAGGGCTTGCCGCCACCTGTGCAGGCGCGTTTATCCTGACGTCCTCGGCGACTTCGTTCGCCGGGGATGTTGCGCCCGTCGCGGTCGGCGCCCGGCTCGTCCAGGACCCGAATGGCGCCAGGCTTGTGTTTGATCTTTCCAAGCCTGTCGAGGCGCGTGTCTACGCGCTCTCCTCGCCTGACCGAATCGTCGTCGATCTGCCGGAGATCAATTTTCAGCTCGATCCGTCGGTCGGCCGCGTCGCGGCCGGCGGGGCAGGCCTCGTCAAGGCGTTTCGCTTTGGCCAGCTGGCGCCCGGCAAGTCCCGAATCGTCATTGACCTTCCGCGCCCGGCCTGTCCAGCCCAGGTCGGATCGAGGCCGATCGTCGACGGGACGCCGGCGTCCCGGCTGAAGATCGACCTCAGACCCTGCGAGGATGCCGAATTCGCGGCGCTGGAACGGCCGTCCATCTCCGCCGGTCTCGACTTCTCCCGGTCCGTCTCCCCTCCGGTCGTCGTTCTCGATCCGGGTCATGGCGGCGCCGACGGTGGCGCGCGTGGTGTCGGCGGCGCGCTGGAAAAGACGCTCGTCTTCGAATTCTGCGCCGAGCTCAAGCGGCAGCTCGAGGCGACCGGCCGGTATACGACAGCGATGACGCGCAAGGGCGATGAATATGTTGATCTCGACGATCGCGTCGACGATCGCGCGCGACGCCAACGCAGCGCTCTTCATCTCCGTCCACGCCGACACCCTCAGCGAAGCGGCCGACGTCAGCGGATCGACCGTCTACACGGCCGCCGAGCGCGCCTCCGACGCCGAGGCGGCCCGCATCGCCGCTCGCGAGAACGCCGCCGGCCAGGAGCCGGGAACAGAAAAGAGAGCGCAGGAAGACCCAGGCGTCGCAGACATTCTGTTCGACCTGAAGCGGCGTGAGACCCGCGCCTACGCCCACATCTTTTCTCGCGGACTGGTCGAGCGTCTGCGCCCAGCCGCCCGGCTGAACCACAATCCGGAGCGGTCTGCGGGCTTCGTCGTTCTCAAGGCCCCGGAATTTCCTTCGGTGCTGGTCGAACTCGGCTATCTCTCCAACGCCCAAGACGTTCAGGCCATGAGTTCTCCGGAATGGCGGGCGAGAACGGCCACGGCGATGGTCAAGGCGATCGACGCGTTCTTTGCGGGCTCGGCCGGCTCGGCCGCCGCCGAACCGGGAGTCGCGCTCAGCGCCCGGCCGACGAGCGACCCCGACCATTGAGGCTTGCCGACGCGGGTCATTTCGCGGTATCGGCGACGCGATCGGCGGGCCGAGCGTCGGCGGCGTCGCCCCCATCATAAATTCGCCTTACTCGCGAACAAAAGGGGGGTGCTGCGGTCGGGGTGCGGCGCGCGCGACCATGTCGCGGCGGCCCTGAAGGGACCCTAGCGGCCCATCGAAGGGCTTGCGCGGCCTCGGGAATGCGCCAGGTTCAGGTTCGTCTCGACCCCATGAGGGCTCGCCGACGGGCGCAACGGAAGGTTTCGAATGCGCGGGATCGCCCGACTGTTCGGCTTCATTTTTGCGACCGGCGCGATCATCTTCGTCGTGGCGTCGGCGATTCTTGCTGCCGTCGTGTGGAAGTACGAGCAGGATCTGCCCGACTATTCGCAGCTCAAGAACTACGAGCCGCCGGTGATGACGCGGGTCCACGCCGCGGACGGCAGCCTGCTCGCGGAATATTCGCGAGAGCGGCGCCTTTATCTCCCCTCCTCCTCCATCCCGGATCTGGTCAAGAAGGCCTTCATTTCCGCCGAGGACAAGAACTTCTACACCCACCACGGCTTCGACCCCGAAGGCATCGTCGCGCCGGGCATCGTCTTTCTTCAGGGCTCGCGCCGCGTCCAGGGCGCTTCGACCATCACCCAGCAGGTGGCGAAGAACTTCCTTCTGAACTCGGACCGGACGTTCGACCGCAAGATCCGCGAGATCCTGCTGAGCCTGCGCATCGAGTCGGCCTATTCGAAGGAGAAGATTCTCGAGCTCTACCTCAACGAGATCTATCTCGGCCTCTCCAACTACGGCGTCGCGCGCGGCCGCGCTGAACTATTTCGACAAGTCGGTTCACGAGCTGACGATCGCCGAAGTCGCCTATCTGGCGGCGCTGCCGAAGGAGCCGAGCGCGCTCAATCCGTTCCGCAACCACGATCGCGCGGTCGAGCGGCGCAATTACGTGATCGGACGCATGGCCGAGGACGGCTACATCACCGCCGAGCAGGCGCGCCAGGCGAGGGCCGAGCCGCTCGTCGTCAATCCGCGCGTGCTGACGCCGAATTCGATCGCGGCCGGCTTCTTCGCCGAGGAAGTGCGGCGCGAGCTGTCGGAGCGCTACGGCGAACAGAAGCTTTACGAGGGCGGCCTGTCGGTCCGCACGACGCTCGATCCGAAGATCCAGCTGATGGCCCGGAAGGCGCTGGTCGACGGCCTCGTGCGCTTTGACGAGGCGCATGGCTGGCACGGGACGCTGAAGTCGATCGACCTCGGCCAGGATTGGGGCGTCCCGCTCGCCGACATTCCCGCCTACGGCGACGTCAAGCCCTGGCGGCTCGCGGTGGCGCTCGACGTCATCGAACACGGCGATCCGCATCGGCCTGCAGCCCGAGCGCGACAAGTCCGGCGCGATCGTTCAGGACCGCGAGACGGGCACGGTGACGCCCGACGGCCTGCGCTGGACAGGCCGGGCGCCGAAGAGCCTGGTCAAGCCCGGCGACGTCTTCTACGTCGAACCGATCGCCGGACGCGCCGGCGAATACCGGCTGCGCCAGATTCCCGAAGTCAGCGGCGCCTGCGTCGCGATGGACCCGTTCACCGGGCGGGTGCTCGCGATGGTCGGCGGCTTCTCGTTCGACGAATCGGAGTTCAACCGCGCGACCCAGGCGCAACGCCAGCCCGGATCGTCGTTCAAGCCGTTCGTCTACGCGGCGGCGCTCGACAACGGCTATACGCCGTCCTCGATCGTGCTCGACGAGCCGGTCACCATCGACCAGGGCAACGGCGAGATGTGGAGCCCGTCGAATTTCGAGGGCAAGTCCAGCGGGCCGCACACGCTGCGGTTCGGCGTCGAGCATTCGATCAACCAGATGACCGTGCGGCTCGCGCGCGACATCGGCATGCCGCTCGTCGTCGAATACGCCAAGCGGTTCGGCATCTACGACAATCTGCCGCCGTTCCTGTCGATGGTCGATCGGCGCCGGCGAGACCACCGTGCTGCGCATGGTGACCGGCTATTCGATGTTCGCCAACGGCGGCAAGCGGATCAAGGCGACCCTGATCGACCGCATCCAGGACCGCTGGGGCAACACGATCTACAAGCATGACGAACGCATCTGCGAGGGCTGCGACGCGGCGAAATGGGAGAACCAGCCCGAGCCGCGCCTGATCGACAAGCGCGAGCAGGTGCTCGATCCGCTGAGCGCCTATCAGATCACCTCGATCATGGAGGGCGTGATCCAGCGCGGCACCGGCATCGCGATCAAGGAAGTCGGCAAGACGCTCGCCGGCAAGACCGGCACCACCAACGACGCGAAGGACCTCTGGTTCGTCGGCTTTTCGCCGAATCTCGCGTTCGGCGTGTTCATGGGCTACGACAAGCCGCGTTCGCTCGGCGACAGCGCGCAGGCGGCGCTCTACACCGCGCCGATCTTCCGCGACTTCATGAAGATGGCGCTGAAGGATACGCCCGACACGCCCTTCCGCGTGCCGCCCGGCATCAAGCTGATTTCGGTCGACGTCCACACCGGCATGCGCGCGACCGGGCAGGGAACGATCCTCGAGGCGTTCAAGCCGGGGACCGGTCCGCCCGACAGCTATGGCGGCGGCGGAGGCGGCGGCGGGGAAGCCTCGGCTCAGGCGGGCGACCAGTCGGTCGGGTCCGGCACGGGCGGCCTCTACTGAGGCCGGCCATCGTCTGTCGCCCGCCGTGGCGCGGTTGGCTCACAATCATCTCGTTTCTGGTCTCAAATCCATGCGCGCCGAAGCCGAGCAACTGGTCGAAACGATCAAGCAGTCCGTGGGACTGCTGAGGAGGCATCTTTGACGTCGACGCGGCGACGCGGCGTCTGGCCGAACTCAACGCGAAATCCGAGGATCCCGGTCTCTGGAACGACCCCGAGTCCGCCCAGAAGCTCATGCGCGAGCGCACCGTGCTCGAGGACCGGCTGGGGTCGCTCACGAAGATCGAGCGCGAGCTCGACGACGCGACGACGCTGGTCGAGCTCGGCGAGGCCGAAGGCGACGCAGCGACCGAGGCCGAGGGGCTCGCGGCGCTGAAGGCGCTGAAGGCCGAGGGCGAGCGGCGCCAGCTCGAGGCGCTGCTCTCGGGCGAGGCGGACGCCAACGACAGCTATGTCGAAGTCCATTCCGGCGCCGGCGGCACCGAAAGCTGCGACTGGGCGCGCATGCTCTTGCGCATGTACGTGCGCTGGGCCGAGCGGCGCAAGTTCGAGGTCGAGGTGATCGAGGAGACGGCCGGCGACGAGGCCGGCATCAAGTCGGCGACGATCGTCGTCAAGGGCCACAACGCCCACGGCTGGCTGAAGACCGAGTCGGGCGTGCATCGGCTGGTGCGCATCTCGCCGTTCGACTCGAACGCGCGGCGGCACACGAGCTTCGCCTCGGTCTGGGTCTATCCGGTGGTCGACGACCGCATCCAGATCGACGTCAACGAAAGCGACTGCCGCATCGACACCTATCGCGCCTCCGGCGCCGGCGGGCAGCACGTCAACAAGACCGAATCGGCGGTGCGCATCACCCATATCCCGACCGGCATCGTCGTCGCCTGCCAGTCGGAGCGCTCGCAGCACAAGAACCGGGCGACCGCCTGGAACATGCTGCGCGCCCGCCTCTACGAGCGCGAGCTCGAGCTGCGCGAGGCCAAGGTCAACGCCGACGCCGCCTCCAAGACCGACATCGGCTGGGGCCACCAGATCCGCTCCTACGTGCTGCAGCCCTACCAGATGGTGAAGGACCTGCGCACCGGCCACGTCTCGGGCACGCCGTCCGACGTGCTCGACGGCGATCTCGACCCGTTCATGGAGGCCTCGCTCGCCCAGCGCCTGTCGGGCCGCACGGTGGTGGTCGAGGACGTGGAGTAGGGCTTTCCGCGATCGGGATTCTCCCTGTTCCTCCCTGCTAACAGGGGAGAGCCACCGGATCCGGCGCTCGATCGCGCACCATAAATCCTTTGATTTCAAGTGCTTCAACAAGCGCTTTCATGCTAGCGCGTCCGGCAAGGAACAGGGGAGCCTGTTCCCCTGATCGAGGGGATAACAGGCGCTGGAGATAAACCAGGCAAACTCCCGGGCGTCATGGCCGGCTCGTCCCGGCCATCCACGCCGTGATCCCGCGAAATCTCCGGGGATGACGGCCGCTCCCGGCGGAAAAGGTCCGAAAATTCAGGGTCTTGCCGAACGTTGCCGGAGTCCCGGGACTTCTGATCCGTGGAACCGCGTGGGGGCAAGCCTGGCCATGACGCCGAGGGAGCAAATCCGCGTCCCCGGCGAGGAATTCGCGCGTCGCATGAAAATAACCGCGTATCACTTTGAAACAATTATGAAAACAGAATTTGTTCTCTTTTTGTTCTTGACTCCGGCGCCCCGCACGAATAGGATCAAGTCGATATCTTCGCTGACCCCGGGGGCCTCTCTTCATGACTGATCCGTCCGAATTCATGGAAGCTCTCGATGCGGTCGCCGGGCCTCACCCGGGCGCCGATCGGCCTTCGAAGCGCCTCCGGAACCGCAGCCGCAAAGCCGGCCGGCCGGCCGCGCGGATCGAGGTCCGCTGGCTGCCGCTCGAGGCGCTGAAGCCCGACCCGCGCAACGCCCGCCTGCAGCCTCCGGCAGGTCGCGCCGCATCGCCGACAGCATCGCGGCCTTCGGCTTCAACGTCCCGGTCCTGATCGACGGCGAACGGCGACGTCGTCGCCGGCCACGGCCGGCTGCTCGCCGCCCGGCGCCTCGGGCTCGAGCGAGGTCCCGACGATCGCGCTCGACCATCTTGAACGAAGCCGAGCGTCCGCGCCTTCATGATCGCGGACAACCGGCTCGGCGAGCTCGCCTCCTGGGACGAGCAGCGGCTCGGCGAGGAGCTCGAGGAGCTGAAACGCCTCGACCTCGATTTCGCCCTCTGCGGCGACCGGCTTCGAATCGGCGAGATCGACCTCAGGACTCGAGGCCGGCCGGCGCAGCCGTCGAGTGGACGCTCCGGCCGATGGCCGCGTCGGGCGCGATCAGCCGATCGCGCCGCAGAGCGGTCCGCCGGCGGCGCGCGCGGGCGACACCTGGGCGCTCGGGCCTCATCGTCTCGTTTGCGGCGACGACTCAGGACGAAGCGGCCTTTCGCGCGCTCGACGCCGCGATCCGGCGATGGCAGGCGGACGGCCGGCGAAACCGCGCGGCTTCACCCGACAGGGAGAGACGGTTCGACACGATCGCGCGCGCGCAGCGCGCCGCTCTGACGACCGGCCGTCGGGGCCAGGAGATGCGAGCCCGGGCGCTCGAACGGCGAAAACGTGCGACAGGCGCCGGTCCGATGAGCGGGTCCCGTCCATCGACGGCCTCGCCCTGCGGCGGCTCCCGCCGGAGAGCAGGAAATCGGCCATCGCCGGCCGCCGCTCGCCACCCGCTTCCGCCCCGGACAGTCCGGCAATCCGCGCGGGCGGCCGAAGGGCGCGCGCAGTCTGCGCACGCTCGTGGCGGCGGAGGCTCGGCGAAGAGGTGGAGATCGAAGGAAAACGACGAGCTCGCGCCGCATCACCAAGCTCGAGGCCACGGTGAAGCAGCTCGTCAATCGCGCCGCCAAGGGCGACGACCGCGCGACGCAATTCGTCTTCTCTGTCCTCGCCGACGAAAAGGACCGGCCGGCGCCGCCGCGGCCGGCCGGACGGACCGGCGCGGGCGACGCGCTGGTCGTCGCCGAGATCGTCCGGCGCCTGTCGCGGCGGCCGGAATGACGTTGACGCGACTGCCTCTTGGGCTTCGACCGGCGGAGGCGGAGGACCCGGCCGACGCCCTCTCCACCGCCGGCGCGCCCCTTCACCGATGCTTCGCAGGCCCCCTCCCTGCAATCTCGCGGGGGAGGATTGCACAGGCGCCGTCGGCGACCGCAGTGAGCCGCCCTCCGTGAGCGCTGCTTTCGCCCGCCGAGGTCGACGCCGCGGTCAGGAAGCGATTTCTATTCCTTCCTGGTGCGCTCCTTCTACGAGCTTCACGGGGCGAGACGTATTCGCCGGCCTGGCACGTCGAGGTGCTGGCGGCGAAGCTCGCCGGGGTGCGGCGAGGGCAGGTGAAGCGGCTCGTCGTCAACGTGCCGCCGCGGCATCTGAAGTCGCTCGCCGCCTCGGTCGCGCTGCCGGCCTGGCTGCTCGGCCACGATCCGACGCTCGCCATCGTCAACGTCACCTACGGGCAGGACCTGTCCGACAAGTTCGCCCGCGACTGCCGGGCGCTGATGACGGCTCCGACTGGTACCGGGCGCTGTTTCCGACGCGGCTCGCCTCGCCGCGGCCGCCGTTCCGGCGGAGCTCGCGACGACGCGGGGCGGCTTTCGCATGGCGACCTCGGTCGGCGGCGTGCTGACCGGGCGCGGCGCCGACGTGATCCTGATCGACGATCCGCTCGAAGCCCGCCGACGCCATGTCGCAGAGCCGCCGCGCCGCCGCCAACGAATGGTTCGATTCGACGCTCTATCTCGCGCCTCAACGACAAGGCGAAGGGGGCGATCGTCATCGTCATGCAGCGCCTGCACGAGGACGATCTCGTCGGCCACGTCCTGAAGCAGGGCGGCTGGGAGGTCGTCTCGTTTCCGGCGATCGCCGAAGCCGACGAGCTGCACGAAATCCGGACGCCGGCCGGACGCAGCGAGCTTTCGCCGCGCGGCCGGCGAGGCGCTCGAACGCGGAGCGCGAATCGCTCGCGACGCTGAAGGCGCATCCGCACGACGATCGGCGAATACAATTTCGCCGCCCAGTACCAGCAGACGCCCGCGCCCGCCGGCGGCGGCATGATCAAGGACGGCCTGGTTCCGCCGCTACCGGCCGCGCCGACCCGCCGGCCGTTCGACCGGATCGTGCAGAGCTGGGACACCGCCAACAAGCCCTCCGAGCTCGCCGACTATTCCGTCTGCACCACCTGGGGGCTGAAGGGCCCGAACTTCTATCTCCTCAACGTGTTCCGCAAGAAGCTCGCCTATCCCGAGCTCAAGCGCGCCGTCGTCGAGCAGGACGAGCTGTTCCGCCCGCAGGCGATCCTGATCGAGGACAAGGCCTCGGGCACCCAGCTCATCCAGGACCTGATCGGCGACGGACTCTCGAAGGTCGACGCGCTATACGCCCGGACGGCGACAAGATCATGCGCCTGCACGCGCAGACCGCGACGATCGAGAACGGCTTCGTCTGGCTGCCGGAGGAGGCGCCCTGGCTCGCCGACTACCTGCGCGAGCTCGCCGCCTTCCCGACGGGCCGCCACGACGACCAGGTCGAACTCGACCGCCCAGGCGCTGGCCTGGCCGAAGCGCCCCGTCGACGACGGGGATGATCGACTTCTGGGCGGGGCGGTTCGACGACGCCTTCGCCGCCGGCGAAGCCGGCGAGGGCGAGGGTGAAGGCGCCGGAAGACGTGCTCGCACGTGCAGGTGCTGTCCGGCGGCCATCTCGCCGTTCCGAACGATCGCATCCTCGAATTGGACGAGTCCGACGCCAAGCCGCTGCTGCGGGCGCCCGGCTGGACGCGGGCTTGAGAGCCCCGCAGTCACAAAAAGGTAAAGACGGGCATGTCACCGTAATTCAAAAGGTAAAAACGAGCCTACCACGGACGCGGCGAAAATGGGGATTGAGTTGTCACCGTAGATCGAGCGGTCAAGTTGCTGAAAAGACTGGCCGTGCGACGGATTATTCTGTCTAATTTTATCGATTTAGAATGGGATGTCGTCGTCGATGGCAGCTTTTGGGTTGTGAGCGTCAAGAACTTGTCGAAGTCTGGCGGCAGTAAGATCGTCACCGAGGAGTAACGAGTTTACCTCCTTTGCGATTTCCTCCGCGGTCCTCTCTCGACGAGGAAGGGCTTGTTGTTTTGATATGAAGCCCATAGGGTCTTCGCCCATTTTGAACGAAATAATGTAGACACCGCGCGCCACGGCAAAGCCAACTTCCTGCTGCGCCCAAAAGCTTTTTGAAAAGCCAGGGGTAAGGAAAGCTAAGAACGCATCCATATAATGGAGCGCGCGCTCGATCTCTACTTGCCATAGGTCGGTTGGCGAAATGTCTTGGTGAGCAACAAAACCGCTAATATGGTAAGGTCCACCCGATTGCGGTATTGACTCGCTCAGTCGGCGTTCCCTAAATGTTCAAGCGGCCGAAAAACCTCGCCGAAGCTCTCGCGACAACCAAGCTACCTCGGTGTTTGCCGGCAGCCGCCAACGTGCGCACTAGCTCCCATGGGGGCGCACTCGAACGTGGACCGCCTAAAATGGCCTCCGATGACGCCTATGCCGACCGTAAGCGACTGACCTTCGAGCAAGCCGAGGGCTTCGAGCCTTTGCCGGCGCAGTTGCGCCTGAAGGAAATTTCCAAAGAACTTTCGGCGCTTTTATGGGCTATCGTCTACCATAGCACGCGCGTCGGCTTGGAACAATATATTTTAGCCCCAAACTGGACGACAATTCTTTTCGATTACCATGTCACACGACGATATAAAGCCGCAGATGAGTATTATAACGACACTAGACTGTTGGATCCACTTTTAAAAAGTACGCTCCTTTCGGAAGACTATATACGTGTATTTGGTTTCCTGCAATTTGTTCTTCGACACCGAAGCCGACCTTTGGGG
Source organism: uncultured Alphaproteobacteria bacterium (assembly GCA_963775665.1). GTDB lineage: Bacteria > Pseudomonadota > Alphaproteobacteria > Rhizobiales > Beijerinckiaceae > Roseiarcus. The sequence goes on from CAVZJZ010000013.1 coordinate 135,448, forward strand.
TTAGCCGAAAAGTTAGATGCGGTTCTTGTGGCCACCCGGGCCGCATACAGAATATTGGATGGAAACACGATAATACCAATAGGTTCCGATGCTGAGCTGAAAACACTTGAACGCGCCTTTGCCGATCTTGACGCTTCGGAATTTCGAGGTGCTAGGGCCCATCTTAGAGAGGCCGGTGCTGCGCTGACCGCCGCGAATTATAGCGCTAGCATAAGAGAAAGTATTCACGCGGTCGCTCGGACTCTAGGACCCGAGAACGAACTTAGAAAATCGCTAGCAAGGTTAGAACGAGTTACCGCAATACACGGATCACTCAGGGAAGGCTTTGTAAAAATCTACGGATATACGAGCGATGAGCAAGGTATTAGGCACCCGTTACTTGATGCGCAGGCGGCGAGGGTAGACGAGACGGACGCGCTTTTCATGATTGGCGCGTGCGCCGCCTTTGTGTCCTACCTGATTAGCAAGGCGCGATCGGCCGGCCTTTTGAACGAGAAAAAGACGAGGTAACGCGCCGTCGTCATCTTCTCCAACACCCTAGGCGCGACCTTGTTCGGCGCACGGCTGCGAAGGCGAAGGCTGCGCCAATGGCCCCAGGGAAACGAGGCGTAGAAAGACCCCCGCCGGCGCGGACGGCCTGTCCCGGGCGCTGGGGGAGGCGCATCGGCGCTTCACCGCCTTCGGCAACGCGCGCGCCCGCACGACCGGCGGGTCGCCTTCGAGAACGACCCTCGGCCTAGGTTTCGGCCGACCCAGGTACGGCCTGCTCCGCGGCCGCGAACCCGATTTTGGTGTGAGTCCCGTCGCAGAACGGCTTGTTGGTGGACGCCCCGCAGCGACAAAGCACCGTTCTCGCCGAAGCGGGATAAGTGTTCCCGGCGGCGTCTTTGACCTCCACGTCGCCAGTCACCACGTACGGGCCATTCTTTATCGCCATAATCGTCACAGCAGCCATAAAGTCTCTCCTCGTTTGCGAAGTCACCAAACAAGCGCTCTCGCGGCGGCTCCCCACAGCATGTGAGGTTGGGCGGACGCAAGGTCGCCGGCGGTAGCGAAATTCCGCCGATTTCGAGTATGCGCGCGGGCTGGGTTATTGGGGAAGCCGATATAATCCGATGGAAAGCATCGAGCGGAGTGATGGATGATCGAGAGCGCGGCTGTTTTGCCGCTCAGGCGCATCGCAACGTGCTACGACAAACTCGCTCGGAAACATGGCGAGCGTGTCGGCGCCCGGATGACGACGGGAAACCATGAAGGGGAGGTTGGAACGAGCTCGCAGCGAGTGTCGGGAACCGCCGTGCAACGAACCATTGCCGTCCTGGGCTCGGCGGTTTTCTTCGTGGTCGCCCCATGTACGCTGGCGGGGCTCGTTCCATGGTCGATCACGGGTTGGCAACTCCGGCCGCCGTTCCTTGGTCTGGAGCTGACGCGCGGCATCGGCGCGATCATGATTCTCGCCGGCGTGCCTGGGCTCGTTGACGCATTTGCGCGTTTCGCGCTGCAGGGTCTCGGCACCCCAGCGCCCATCGCGCCGACCCGGAATCTCGTGGTGACCGGTCTCTACCGTTATGTGCGTAATCCAATATACGTCGCGGTCGTCGCCATCATCCTGGGTCAAGCGGTGCTGATGGGCGATTGGCGCCTCATCGTCTACGGCGCGCTGCTCTGGCTCGCCTTCCACGTCTTCGTCGTGGCGTACGAAGAACCCACGCTCGAGCGGACGTTTGGGAGAGAGTACGAGGCGTTCCGCGCCGCCGTCCCGCGCTGGATACCGCGGATGACCCCATGGCGGTCGAAATGATCGGTGGCCCGCGATTGTGCGAGCCGCTGCTCGCGACCGGTCTCGGACACTTCACCGGCGCCGCGAGCCGGCACGCTAACGGCCCTCGGATCAATTAAGTCTGGACCCCAGCGGAGGCGTCGAACTGGCGCATCAGTTCAGGAACGCGACCGGCGGGGCTTTCAACACGGCCACGGCGTTAGGCAAAATCCTCAGCGATCTGCCCACAGTCATCCCCGCGAACGCGGGGATCCAGACTGCGGGGGGCGACCTATGGCTTCGCGCCCCGGATAATCCCTAGATGCCCGCGTGCGCGGGCATGACAAGGGCCTGAAGCGTGCCCTCAGAAGCCGCGGTCGTCACGCGACATGCAGTTTGGTCTGCGCGCTCCTCAGCGAGCGAACCTCGGCCGGCGCCTTGACCGGGGCGATCCATCGGCGCGTTGCGATGTTGTCGCCGGTCACGTGCAGGGCGACGCAGCCGGAGAGGCCTTGCCAGAAGTCGGGCTTGAGCGCGAGTTCGCCCCTGGTCCATCGCCAGGCGACGCCGCTCTCCGCCTCGCCGGGATGGAGCCCGTCCCGCAACCGCCCGTCATCGAGGTCGACCGGGCGCACATCTGCGCGGCCGCCCAGAAACACCAGGCCTGTCAGCGACACGCCGAGCGGCCGGGGGTCGCCGCCGCCGAGCAGCGCGGGAATGAAGGTGTTGGACTTCAGCCGCACATCGCGCGCGGAAGCCGGGAACAGGAAGACGGCCGCATCGCCCTCGCTGAGCGGACGCCGCACCTCGCCGTCGACGACGAGATGCAGATCGGTCTCGATCGAGGGCGTCCAGCCGAGGGCCTCGGCGCGGGTCAGAAGGCGTTCGCGCGCGAAGGCGAGAACGGGCCCGTCCAGCACGACCGGGCGGCAGAAATCGGCGTGCGTCCGTTCGCGTCCCTCGTCGATTGCGGGAAGCAGACCGCGGCGCTCGGCGAAGAAGCTGCGATTGCCCATCGCCATATAGCTCTCGGCCGGCAGGTTGTTGGCGAGGAGAATGTCGTGGCTGTCGAGCTCGACGTGCCAATAGCTGACCTCGTCGACCTCGACCCGGGCGATGGTCGCGCCGTTGACCAGGTGGCCGGCGGGGATGAAGACCTCGCCGACGAGATCGACACAGACCGAATGGCCGGACGAAAGGTACAGGTCCTGCGACGGCCTGTTCGGGCCAAAGGCTTCGGCCGCGATCCGTACGGGAAAGACGAGCAGCGGATCGGGATGGCGGCGGAGGTCGAGGTCGCGATGGCCGATCCATTTGACCGGACGATGCTCGCCGGAGGCTGTCACGACCAGGTCGCCGATCTCGAGCGTCTCGACCGGAACGTCGCCGGCAGGGGTGCGGATGAGCGTGCCAGCGGCGAAGCAGGGAAACACCGAGGTGATCGTGTTGTGGCCTGACACGAAGTTGCTGTAGTTCACAGTCGGCGGGAAGCCGACGGCCACATCGCTGGCGCCGAAGGACGTCGGCTGCTGGCCGCCCTGCGTGGGGCCCCATGACATAGCCATGCGCACGTCGGGCTGGCTGCTGGCGGTCGCCGTCAGGAGATAGAAGCCAGGGAACGGGCTTAGGGCTCGTCAGGCAATAGCTGAATCGGTTGTGGGCGGGTAGTGAGGTAGGGGATTCCCCTTGGTGGTGGCGCGTCGTAGTTTTGGGGATGATTGATGAAGATTTTCTCCGAAAGCTCGAGAAGCGCAATGCCGCGATACTGCCTCAACTGAATGAACGGCAACGGCGGCTTTTCGCTGCGTCGGAAGCCAGGGCGGCGGGGCACGGCGGCATAGCCGCGGTTTCCCGCGTCACGCGCATTGCCGCGAGCACGATCGGGCGCGGCCTGAAGGAACTGGACGCGCCGCCGCCTCTGAAGCTCGGTGGCGTTCGCCGTCCGGGAGGGGGACGCAAATCGTTGACGGAAACGGACCCCGGTTTGCTCGATGATCTGAACGCGCTGGTCGAACCCGACACGCGCGGCGATCCGATGTCGCCGCTGCGCTGGACGTGCAAGAGCCTGCGCCGGCTGGCGGCTGAACTCGACAAGCTCGGGCACAAGATCAGCCATACGGTTGTCGGCGAGTTGCTGAAGAAGCAGAAGTTCAGCCTGCAGGCCAACAGCAAGACGCGCGAGGGCGCTGACAATCCCGACCGCGACGCGCAATTCCACGTCGTCAACGACGCGGTCAAGACGGCCATGGCCGAGAACCAGCCAGCGATCTCCGTCGATACCAAGAAGAAGGAACTGGTCGGCGATTTCAAGAACGCCGGCCGCGAGTGGCGCAAGCAGGGCGACCCGGAGGAAGTGCGCGTGCACGATTTCCTGATCAAGGAGTTCGGCCGCGCCGTGCCTTACGGAGTTTATGATCTCGCCGCCAACGCGGGCTGGGTCAGCGTCGGGATCGACAACGACACGGCGGCCTTCGCGGTTCAGACGATCCGCCGATGGTGGCAAGACGTCGGCCATGTTCGCTATCCGCTCGCGCGCCGCCTGGTGATCACCGCCGATGGCGGCGGATCGAACGGCTCGCGGGTGCGATTGTGGAAACTTGAATTGCAGCGCCTCGCCGATGAACTCGGAATATCAATTGAAGTTCATCATCTGCCGCCGGGAACCAGCAAATGGAACAAGATCGAGCATCGCCTGTTCTCGTTCATTACCCAAAATTGGCGGGCCAAACCGCTGCTCAGCTATCGCGTCATCGTCGAACTGATCGGCGCCACGACCACCAGAACCGGCTTGACCGTCCGATGTGAACTCGACGACAAATCCTATCCCAAGGGGATCGTCGTCTCGGACGAGGACATGCGAAACCTCAATATTCAGCACGCCGATTTCCACGGCGAATGGAACTACACAATCGCCCCATCAACCCCACACATCAAAGCGGTTGATTCCTGACGGGCCCTTACGATGCTGAAGCTGGAGAACGTCGCCGTGTTGTTGGTGATGCCCGGGAGGGTGCTGCCGCCATTCGCGGAAAAAGTCGAGCTGGTCGCCGCTAACCGTCATAGTCGTGTAATCGATCGCTAGGGTCGCGGTGCTGAACGACCCGGTATGCGTAGCGGTGCCGTCGTTCATCCACACGTTTGAGAATGTAATATCGACGATGTTGTCTGCCATGACCTCGTCCCCTCGCTCCGCGGCTCTCGCGCTGACCCAGCGTTAGGCGAACTCAAGTTACTTGACTGACCGAGAGTTGTCCAGCGGCGCCAACGAAATTGGAACGCCGCTGCCCCCACCTGCGTTGTCGATGTTGACACAGGTGTAGGTAGAGCGCATGATACAACCTAGTGGTTGGTATGCCGACGCAGCGAAACAGAGATGACTTGGAGGGGAATGATCATGTTCATCAAGCTCACCAAAGTCATGGCGGCGTCACTGCTTGGCGTCATCGCCCTCGGCGCGGGCGAAGCGGCGCAGGCGAGCGCGCCGACCGGGAGCCTCGGCGTTGATTTTCCGAGACTCCGGACGTCATGATCAGCCAACCCATAAGCGTATCGTTCTTTACCCTGGGGTGGGAGTTCGTCGCGAATTCAAACGTCGAGGTGGACGGCCTCGGCGCCTTCCTTGGCCCGGACGGGTTCAACCAGACCCAGCAGGTCGGCCTGTGGGATGTCAGCACCGGCAATCTTATCGCCCACGCCTTTGTAACGGGCGACGAGACGCCGGTCGGCGCGGCGCCCTGGGTGTTCGAAATCCATCCCTGCGGTGCAACTGACGGCCGGAGACGCTTATGTCGTCGCATCGCAGGGCGGCGCGGACTTTACCGGGTTCGTCGGTCCGGCGACCTTTGACCCTCGCATCAGTTACATCGCCGACGCTTTCGAGTTTGACCTCTTCACCGACACAAATGATCCGCTGACTTACCCCGATCTTCACGTTGGCCTCCTTCCCGGCGTGTCAGGCTGGTACGGCGGCAACATCATGCTGGCGGCGCCCGAGCCTTCCACATGGGCGATGATGCTGACCGGCTTCGCCGGCCTTGCTTTCGCCGCCCGTCGCGCGAGGAGATCCGCCGCCGCGGCGGCTTGACGGTTTTCTGCGATCGACGCAGGGGAAAGACCGTCGCAAGGCGGTCCTTCTGTTCATGGCGTCCTGCGATCGACGGGGCCGCGTCGCGCTCCACGCCAGATGCAGGGCCCCTCATCTTGGCGGTCCCCATATGAACAGGCGCCCGAAAGGCGGAATGCTCACCCCGACGCCGACCGGCGCGGCGCCTTCAGCAAGTTGACGTCGCTGATGATGGGAACTCGACGCGTCTACTCGTCTAACCCGGCGGCATTGGCGACGTTGACCCAGGTAAATATCAAGTGCATAATCTGGCGAGGGCGATTAACTCGCGGCGCCGCAGCGAAACGCAAGTTTTCTCAGGGAAGATCCATCATGTTCATGAAACTCACCAACGTCATGATACTCCGGACGTCGTTATCAGCCAACCCATAAGCGTATCGTTTTTTACCCTCGGCTGGGAATTCGTAGCGAACTCAAACGTCGGTGTGGACGGCCTCGGCGTCTTCGTCGGCCCAAACGGGCTCAACCAGACCCAGCAGGTCGGCCTGTGGGACGTCAGCACCGGCGATCTTATCGCTCACGCCTTCGTGGCGGGCAACGGGTCGGTCGGCACGGCGCCTTGGGCTTTCGTATTCATTTCTCCGGTGCAACTGACGGCCGGAGACGCTTACATCGTCGCATCGCAAGGCGGCGCGGACTTTACCGGGTTCGTCGGTCCAGCGACCTTCAACCCTGCCATAAGTTACATCGGCGACGCTTTCGCGTTTGACCTCTTCACCGACGCGAATGATCCGCTGACCTACCCGGATCTTCACGTTGGCCTCCTTCCCGGCGTGTCAGGCTGGTACGGCGGCAACATCATGCTGACCAACCCACATACCGGCGGCGTCTCCGACATCTCCGCTTTCTCCAGCATTGCTATTCCCGAAGCGTCGACCTGGACGGCGATGCTAAGCAAAGATTGTGGCTTGGCCAACGGAAGGGGCGTGCGTTCGGCGTTCAGCGCGGCGACGGCCTGGTGAATTCGCTGGTCGAGCGCGTCAGGGTCAGCGAAGGTTTGATGCGCCAGATGATGCGCCTTGAGATCGCGCCAGACGGGTTCGATGTCGTTCAATTCCGGCGCATACTTGGGCAGCCACTCGACGGTGAGCCAGTGCGCGCGGGCGGCCAGCGCGGCCAGGGAGAAGCTCGCGGTGTGGATCGGACCATTGTCCTCGACCAGCACCACCGGCTTGATGGGTTGGCCGGGCCTGGGACCATAAAGGCGATCCAGTTGCTCGAGGTGGGCGACAAAGTCGCTGCTACGCTTCGTCGGACTGGTGTGCACGATGAGTTCGGCCTGAGACGTGATCCAGCGAACCGAGCATCGCAACCTTCCTGGCCTGGCCCGGCGCCGGCACACGCAGGTCTGCCCCGGCCTTCGCCCAGGCGCGGGCGAGGTCGGATGCGTCAACGCCTCGCTCTCGTCGCCGTAGAGCAGAACGATGTCGCCCGCCTCGGCCTTCTGCTTGCGCAATTGCAGACGCAGGCCGGCTCGTTCGACCTCGGCGCCGACTTGGCGTCCCTTCAGCGTGTGCCGCGCCGGCGCCAGCGGAACTTTTTTTTCGCAGCGCCTTGGAAAGTTGCTAGACGGCTGATGCGAACGCCCTCACGCGCCTCGATCTCGACTTGCAGCCGCGGGATCGTCCAGTTGCGCCGGTCGGCTACCGGTTGTTCGAGCAAGGGCGTGACGACACGCAAGGCCGCCTACTCTTCACCGGGGCCGGACGCGGGCGCCATGTTGGCCTTCAGCGCCTCCACGCCGCCGCGCACGAAGTCGCTGCGCCACAGGCGAACCGTGTCCTCGCGCACGCCGAACGCCTCGGCGATCCGGGGACTCGCCCAGCCGGCCAGCGTCAACAGCACAGCGCGCGCTCTGTCAGCCTCGCCGCGATCACGCGATTCCGCGAGGCTCCGCAACGCCACTCTTTGCTCCTCGCTCGCCGCCAACAAAGACTTGCCCGCCATGTTCAGTCCCTCGCAAATCATCGCTCTTCGCGATCCAGCGAATCACAGCCAGCATCTGTTGGCGAGCCCGATGAAGTCTGCTTAGCCGGCTTCGCCGGCCTTGCCTTCGCCGCGCGTCGCGCGAGGAAGCCCGCCGCCGCGGCGGCTTGAGGGTTTTCTGCTAGGTCGGGTCGGAACCGCCGAATTCGCCAACCTGAATTCGGACCCGGCTTGACTATTGCCGGTCGTCTTCAGGCGTCAGCAAGATCGTCCTCTCAGTCCGGCTGGGCCTCCCGCTCCTTGAGAAGCTCGGCCAGCCGACGTTCCTGCTCGGCGATTCGGTCGGCGATCCGGGCTTCGTCTCCGCCGCCGGAATAGGCCGTCGCCTGCTCGGTCAGCTCGCGGATATTGTCGCGAATGACGGCGATGCGGGCTTCGAGGTCAGTGGAGGGTGTGGCGCGTGGCATGGGTGTTCCTCTGGGGCTCGATATGAAAGCGTCGGCATGACCGGAGTTGCAACTCTGTCTGAGCTGTCGTGAAGCGTTGCGGGCGCGTCAAACGCTCACCTCTTCGCCGTCCTGGGCCCAGCGGGTGTGAAAACTGCCGGGCTTGTCGAGCCGGCGGTAGGTGTGCGCGCCGAAATAATCGCGCAGGCCCTGCAACAGGTTCGCCGGACCCCGCGCCCGCCTGAGACCGTCGAAATAGGCGAGCGACGAGGAGAAGGCCGGCGTCGGCACGCCTGCTTCGATCGCAAGCGCGACGACCCGGCGCCAGGCCGGCTCGGCCTCGACGACGGCGTCGCGAAAGTAGCTTTGCAGCACCAGATTTTCGATCCTTTCGCCGGCGTCATAGGCTTCGCGAATGCGCCTGAGGAAGCGGGCGCGAATGATGCAGCCGCCGCGCCACAGCGAGGCGATCTCGCCGAATTTGAGGCTCCAGCCGAATTCGGCCGAGGCGGCGGTCAGCTGCTCGAACCCCTGGGCATAGGCGATGATTTTCGAGGCGTAGAGCGCGTCGCGGATGGCTTCGACCTCCGACTTGCCGGCGCTCAGCCGGCTGACCTGCGGTCCAGGGAGCTGTTCTGCGGCGGCGATGCGCTGCGCCAGGCGGCCCGACAGCGACCGGGCGTAGACCGCTTCGGTGATCGAGGTCAGAGGCACGCCCAGATCAAGCGCCGATTGCGCGGTCCAGCGGCCCGTTCCCTTCTGCTCGGCTTCATCGAGGATGGCGTCGACGAGCGGCTTGCCGGTCGAGTTCGCGCTTGCGCAGCACGGCGGCGGTGATCTCGATCAGGTAGGAATCGAGCTCGCCCTTGTTCCACTCTTCGAAGATACCGGCGATGGCGCCGGCCTCGAGCCCGTAGGCGGATTTGAACAGATCGTAGGCCTCGGCGATGAGCTGCATGTCGGCGTATTCAATTCCGTTATGCACCATCTTGACGTAGTGGCCGGCGCCCTCCGGTCCGATGAAGGCGCAGCAGGGCTGGCCGTCAACGTGAGCCGCCATTTTCGTGACAATCGGTTCGATCCGCCGGTAGGCCTGCTCGTCGCCGCCCGGCATCATGCTCGGTCCGAGAAGGGCGCCCTCTTCGCCGCCCGAAACGCCCATGCCGATGAAGCGGATGGCCTTGTCCTTCAGGCTTTTGGCCCGCCGGTTGGTGTCGGTGAACAGCGAATTGCCGCCATCGATGACGATGTCGCCGGCTTCGAGATGAGGCAGCAGCTCCTCGATGACGTCGTCGACGGGTTTGCCCGCCTTGACCATGATGAGAATGGCGCGGGGCTTCGCCAGAGCCGCCGCGAATTCGGCGACGCTCTTCGCGGCGACGAAGCGGCCTTCGGCGCCATGGTCGGCGACAAGCTCGGTCGTGCGCTCGATGTGACGATTGAACAGCGCCACTCCGAAGCCGTTCCGGGCGGCGTTGCGTGCGAGATTGCCGCCCATCGTCGAGAGGCCGAAGACGCCGAGGTCAGCGGGCTGGCTCATGAAGCGTTCCCCTATGGTTCTTTCGCGTCCGCGCGTTTTGGCGGACCCAAGTCCAAACGGAAAAAGGCATAAAGCGACCGAAATCCTACGCCATTCCGGCGGCTCAGGCCATCGCCGCAGATCGGTGGGCGGGGCTGATCGATCCAACGACGTCGCCGCCTCGAACCCGGGGTCCAGATGGCCGCAAAACGTCGAAGAATCGGCGCATTCAGCGCCATTCGGCCCCGCCGGAGCGGCTCCTGGACGCCCGCGTTCGGGGCATGTCAGGATGGCTGTGGTCGCCACTTGCCGTCTGCGTCGCGCGGGGGACCGACCAGGCGCGGCGCAAGGGCGGCGAGGGGTCTCTTCAGGCTCCGAAATAGCGTGGGTGGTCGAGATCGGCGATGAGCCCGGGCTGGTTCGGCTGCCAGCCCAGGAGTTCCCGAGTGCGCTTGCTCGAGGCCGGGCAGTCGATCGCCGCGAAACGGGCGAACCAGCCAAAGTGGCCGGCTGCTTCCTCGGTTGTCTTGCTGACGACCGGCACATTCAGGCGGCGGCCGATCACGCCGGCGATGTCCCTGAACGGCACCCCCTCTTCGGCGGCCCCGTGATAGCGGGCGCCTGCGGGTCCCTTCTCAAGCGCGAGCCGGTAGAGAGGTGCGGCGTCAAGCCGGTGCACCGCGGACCAGCGGTTGAGCCCGTCGCCCACATAGGCCGAAACGCCTTTTTCACGCGCGATGCCGATGAGGATCGGGACGAAGCCGTGATCGCCGTCGCCATGAACAGTTGGAGACAGGCGCACCGTGGACGCGCGGACCCCGCGCGAAGCCAATGCATCGGCCGTGTGTTCCGAGGCGCGCGGAAACGCGGGGTTGAATGGAGGCATGACGTCTTCGGTCGCGAGGCGGCCGGGTGAAACGAGCGCGGCGCCGGAGGTGACGATCAGGGGACGGGCAGAACCGGCGAGCGCGGCGCCGAGAGTCTCGATGGCCTTTTTGTCGATTGCGCAGACCGCCTCGAATCTCGACCAGTCATGGATGAAGCCGCAGTGAATCACTCCGTCGGAGGCGGCGGCTCCGCTCCGCAGGCTTTCAAGATCCTCGAGATCGCCTCGCTGCACCTCAGAGCCCGCCGCAGCGAGCGACTTGGCGGCCGCGTCCGAGCGGGCGAGGCCGAGCACCCGATGACCCGCGCCTATGAGTTCCTGAACGACGGCGGAGCCGACAAATCCTGTGGCGCCGGTGACGAAGACTCGCATGGGACTTCTCCCTGACCTGGTTTCATGGGCCGCGTCGGCGGCCGCAGGGTCTTCGAGATAGGCGATTGAGGACATACGATCTATGCTGTAAAGTCCGTATTATCTTCGCAATCGTCCGGAATGGCCCATGGACCCGCTCTCAGACGTGCTGTCGCTGCTGAAGCCGCGCAGCTATATGTTCCGCGGCTTCGACGTGGGCGGACAGTGGTCGATCCAGTCCCCCGGCATGGTCGGACGACGACTTCGTGACCGGTCGGATAGGCGGGCCGGTCATGTCGCTCTACCTGTCGATGCTGCGGGAGCAGAAGGCGAGGGACTGGGGCCGCGGGCTCGAATTCCTCGATGGGACGGTCGCCGGCCACGGCTCGGCGCTCCAGGTGCCATCACTTCTTCCCGCGCGCGCTCCTCAAGAAGCACAAGGTGAAAGCGTCCGACATCGACACCTTCGCCAACTACGTCGTAATCCGGCAGGACACGAACCTCCATGCCGGTGCCGACGAGCCGGCGAGCTACATCGAGATCGCGCTCGGCGGCGCGGGCAAGGACTCCCGGAAGGTCCGGGCGGCGATCCGCAAACAGGGCGTGCCCGACGGGCCAGAGCTCTGGCGCGTGGCCAATTACGCGGCCTTCCTCTCCGAGCGCCGGACGCAACTCGCCGCCGCGGCAAACCGCTTCCTCGGCCTCTGAAAGCCCGCCGTATGCGCAGAGTCCGTCGCGGCATCAATACGAGATAGGTGAAAGCCCTGGCCCTTCGTTCCGGGGAACTGTCAGGCCATCGAAGTGATCGAGCTGATTGCCTCGCAAATCAATTCGACCGAGGCGCGGTGCGTTTGGAAAGGAGTCGACGTCGACCGGCGTGCATAAAATATAGAACCTCGTTTTGCCCGTCGACGAAGAGGGGCCGTCAGCGCGAATATCGCCTTGCCCAAGACCTCCTTCGAGGTTGCCCGACCGTCGCAGCGGTCCGGCCGAGGTGCTCCCAAAACTCGGCGAAGTGCAGGTGGGGGGGGGACATCGGTGGCAAGGCTGACGACGAAGCCGCGCAACTAACCATCTCAAACAAATGCTTGCTCGGTCGATGGCCTGGCACCGCCGAGGCCGCGCCACGATATCCAGCAGTTTCGATTCAGGAGCTTAGAATGCGCTCAGATTGGTCGACGGAAGAGGCGCTCTAAGCAAAAACGGCCCCGTCGGACCGCTTTCAACCTCTTGATTTTCTTGAGAAATTTTGGAGCGGGCGAAGGGATTCGAACCCTCGACCCCAACCTTGGCAAGGTTGTGCTCTACCCCTGAGCTACACCCGCATCCAACGAGCGGCTTCGCCACCGTTCGCCGCGCTTATCGCCGAAGGGCAAAGAGATTGCAACACCCTTGTTTTGCGCCGGATGGCCCGAATATGTCAGACGGCGCTCCGGCGAGACACGCGCGCGTGATTTGTCAATCCGTTTTTCTCGTGCCAAGCGGAGACTTGAGCGAGTTCGATGAATGAATGAAGCCTTCAAGCCGGACACGGCGGAGCGCACGGCCCCGGCGGCTCCGGGGCCGCCCGAGCCCCAGCTCGAGCCGGAAGCGCCCGCGCCGTCGCAACCGCCGCCGCGGCGTCGCAGTCTCTTGCTCAGGATCGCGCTGGTCGTCGTCTTGGCCGCGGCCGCGGTGTTGACGTGGCAGAGAATGGAGAAGGTCGAGACCGGCGCCCCGTCGACGGCGGAGGGCGGCCGCTCCGGAACGCCGCAGCAGAGCGTTCAAGTCGCCGCTGTCGCGCTCGGCGACATGCCGATCACCATCGACGCGCTCGGAACCGTCACGCCGTTCGAGACCGTAACCATCCGCACCCAGATTGCGGGCAAGCTGCAGGAACTGGGGTTCGACGAAGGCCAGATCGTCAAGAAGGGCGACTTCCTCGCCCAGATCGATCCGAGACCCTACCAGGCCGCGCTTGCGCAGTCGCAGGGCCAATTGGCCAAGGACCAGGCGCTGCTCGCCCAGGCGCAGAGCGATCTCGACCGCTATCTAACGCTGAGCAAGCAGGATTCGATCTCCAAGCAGCAGGTGGCGGACCAGGAGGCGCTGGTCGCCCAGGACAGGGCGGCGATCATCACCGACCAGGCGCAAGTGCAAACCGCGCAACTCAATCTCGACTATACCCATATCGTCTCGCCGATCACCGGCCGCGCCGGATTGAGGCTCGTCGACCCTGGCAACTACCTCCAGCCCTCCGACGCCACCGGCATCGTCGTCATCACCCAGATCGATCCGATCAGCGTCGTCTTTTCGACGCCGGAGGACAACCTTCCGCGTATCGCAGCGCGGCTCAATTCGGGCGCAAAGCTGCCGGTCACTGTATTCGACCGCGCCAATGTCAATGAACTCGCGACCGGGACGCTGACGACGTACGACAGCCAGGTCGACGTGACCACCGGCACGATCAAGATGCGCGCAACCTTCGACAATCCGAAGGGAGTCCTGTTTCCGCAGCAATTCGTCAATGTCCGCCTGCTGGTCGACACGCTGAGCGGGGTCGCGCTCGCGCCCAACGCCGCCATCCAGGTCGGACCCTCGGGAAATTTCGTCTACGTCCTCAACGCCAATTCGACGGTGTCGAAGCGCGACGTCGTCACCGGCGCCGCCAACGGCAAATGGACGACGATTGCGTCAGGCCTCGCCGACGGAGACAAGGTCGTCATCGACGGCGTCGATCGCCTGCGGGACGGCGCGAAAGTGACGGTGGTGGAGAACCCGCCCGGTGGGCCCGCGCAAGGCGCGGACGGGCAGGGGGCGCGTCATAGCCTTAGCGGCGCCGGCGGCGGCGCGGACGGCGCCGACGCCCAGGGCCATCGTCATCGCCGCGGGCAGAACGGCCAGAACGGGGGCGGAGACACGCCGCCGGGTGGCAGCGCGCCGGCGCCCGCGCCGGCCCCGACGCCGGCTCGGGGCGCTGCGCAATGAGCGCTCGGGTGCTGGAGGCGGGTTGGTGAATCCGTCCCGCATCTTCATCGACCGGCCTGTCGCGACCAGCCTCCTGATGATCGCGATCCTGCTCGTCGGGGTCGCCGCGTATCGCTTCCTGCCGCTTTCCGCACTGCCCGAAGTCGACTACCCGACGATCCAGGTCCAGACCTTCTATCCTGGCGCGAGTCCGGAAGTGATGACCTCGGCCGTCACGGCTCCGCTCGAGCGGCAATTCGGACAGATGCCTAGCCTGAGCCAGATGATGTCGGCGAGCTCGGCGGGGTCGTCGGTCATTACGCTGCGTTTCGGCCTCGATATCGGCCTCGACATCGCCGAGCAGGAAGTGCAGGCCGCGATCAACGCCGCCGGCAACCTTCTGCCCGCCGACCTGCCGGCGCCGCCGATCTATTCCAAGGTCAATCCGGCGGACGCGCCGATCCTCACGCTTGGCGTCGCGTCGGATACGATGAAGCTGACCGATGTCGAGGACCTGATCGAGAGCCGCCTCGCGCCGAAACTGTCGCAGCTTCCGGGGGTAGGGCTGGTGTCGATCTCGGGCGGCCAGCGGCCCGCCGTGCGCATCCACGCCAACCCGCTGGCGCTTGCCGCCTACGGCGTCAATCTCGACGATCTGCGGACGACCATCAGCAATCTTAACGTCAACACGCCCAAGGGCAATTTCGACGGGCCGGCGCAATCCTCGACGATCAACGCCAATGATCAGATCCGCGATCCCAAGGACTATCTGAAATCGGTCGTCGCCTATCGCAACGGCGCGCCGATCCTCCTCTCCGACGTGGCGACCGTCGAGATCGGGCCGGAAAACAGCCGCCTCTCGGCCTGGATGAATACGACGCCGGCGCTCATCGTCAACATCCAGCGTCAGCCCGGCGCGAATGTCATCCAGGTCGTCGACAGCATCAAGGCTTTGCTGCCGACGCTGAGCGTCAGCCTTCCGGCCGGCGTCACGGTAAAGCCGCTGACCGACCGCACGACGACGATCCGCGCTTCCGTGCGCGACGTCGAGTTCGAGCTGGCGCTCGCGGTCGGGCTCGTCGTGATGGTGATCTTCCTCTTCCTGCGCAATATTCCGGCGACGATCATCCCGAGCCTCTCCGTGCCGCTCTCGCTCGTGGGGGCGCTGGCGATCATGTACCAGTTCGGCTTCAGCCTCGACAATCTATCGCTGATGGCGCTGACCGTCGCCACCGGCTTCGTCGTCGACGACGCGATCGTGGTGATCGAGAACATCGCGCGCTACCTCGAGGCGGGCGACAGCTCCTATGACGCGGCGGTCAAGGGTTCGGCCCAGATCGGATTCACCATCATCTCGCTGACTGTCTCGCTGATTGCGGTCTTGATCCCGCTGCTCTTCATGGGCGATGTCGTCGGGCGCCTCTTTCATGAATTTGCGATCACGCTCGCCGCGACCATTATCATCTCGGCGTTCGTCTCGCTGACCCTTGTGCCGATGCTTTGCGCCAAACTCCTGCGCCCGCGCGGCAAAGGCAACGAAGCGAGCGGCGGCCGGCTGTTCCGGGCGCTCACCCGGTTCTACGCCTCGACTTTGCGCGTGGTGCTCGACCATCAGGGGATCACGCTGCTGGTAGCGCTCGGCACCTTCCTGCTGACGGGCTATCTCTATGTGACGATTCCGAAGGGCTTTTTCCCGATCCAGGACACCGGCCTCATTCAGGGCGTGACGCAGGCCGCCGAGGACATTTCCTTCGATCAGATGGCGGCCCATCAGCAGGCGCTCGCCAAGGTGATCCTTGCCGACCCGGACGTTGATAGTCTGTCCTCCTTTATCGGCGTCGACGGCTCGAACATCACGCTGAACTCGGGCCGATTTCTTATCAATCTGAAACGCCATTCGGAGCGCAAGGCGACGGCGAGTGAGGTCATCCGTCGCCTGCAGCTGGAAACGGCTGGCGTTGCGGGCATTTCGCTCTTCATGCAGCCGGTGCAGGACCTTTCCATCGACACCGCAGTCAGCGCGACGCAGTATCAGTTCACCCTCGAAAACCAGGATCTGACGACGCTGCAGTCATGGACGCCGAAGGTGCTAGAGCGGCTCGCCAGAATTCCGACGATCGTCGACGTCGCGAGCGATCTCCAGCCGAACGGGCGCTCGGTCATGATCGATCTCGACCGGGCGGAGGCGGCGCGTTTCGGCATCACGCCCGCTATCGTCGACAACGCGCTCTACGACGCCTACGGCCAGCGCATCATCTCGACGATCTTCACCCAGAGCAATCAATACCGCGTCATCCTCGACATTGATCCGAGAATGGCCCGTTCGCTCGAATTCGCTGAACTCCCTCTATCTGCCCTCGGCGGCGTCGACGTCGGGCCAGACGCCGCTGAACTCGGTGGCCAACATCGCGGTCAAGACGTCTCCGCTGCAGATTTCGCATCTGAAGCAGTTCCCGGTGACGACGATTTCGTTCAACCTTGCGCCCGGCGCCTCGCTCGGGGCGGCGGAGGAGGCGATCAACGCCGGCCTCGCCGACATCAATCTGCCGGCGAGCTTCGCCGTCAGCTACCAGGGCGCGGCGCAGGCGTTCCAGTCCGCGCTGTCGAACGAAGTGTTCCTGCTCGCGGCGGCGATTGCGACGATGTATATCGTGCTGGGCGTGCTCTACGAGAGCTTCATCCACCCGATCACCATTCTCACCACGCTGCCGTCTGCCGGCATCGGCGCGCTTCTGACGTTGAACGCTGCTGGCGCAGGTCTCGACATCATCGGGGTCATCGGCATCGTCCTCCTTATCGGCATCGTCAAGAAGAACGCGATCATGATGATCGACTTTGCGCTCGAGGCCCAGCGGCAGCAGGGCTTGCCGGCGCGCGAGGCCATCTATCAGGCGTGCCTCCTGCGCCTAAGACCCATCCTGATGACGACGGTCGCGGCGATTTTCGGTGCGCTGCCGCTCATGCTCGGCACGGGCGTCGGCTCCGAGCTTCGCCATCCTCTGGGTCTCGCAATCGTTGGCGGTCTGGCGTTCAGCCAGGTGCTGACCCTCTACACGACGCCGGTGATCTATCTTTTCTTCGAGAGGCTGGGCGAACGGTTCGGCCTGGGCGCGGTTGATCCGGGGCTCGCGGCGGAGCCGTCGTGAACAACCGCTTCTCGGAAATCTTCATCCGGAGGCCGGTGGCGACAACGCTGCTGACAATCGGCGTCATCTTCGGGGGCTTGCTCGGCTATTCGCAATTGCCGGTCTCGCCGCTGCCGCAGGTCGATTTTCCGATCATCTCGGTCCGGGCCAATATGCCGGGCGCGAGCCCCGACACGATGGCGACCGCGATAGCCTCGCCGCTCGAGCGTCACCTCGGGCAAATCGCCGACGTCAACGAAATGACGTCGCAGAGCACGCAGGGCTCGACTTTCATCACCCTGCAGTTCGGCCTTGACCGCAATATCGACGGCGCCGCCCGCGACGTTCAGGCGGCGATCGTCGCGGCGCGCGCGGACTTGCCCACGAGCCTGCGCCAGAATCCGAGCTACCATAAGGTGAACCCGGCCGACGCGCCGATCATGGTCATCGCGATGACCTCGTCGACCCACACCGCCGGCCAGCTCTACGATCTCGCTTCCAACATTCTCCAGCAGCGTCTGTCGCAACTTCCCGGGATCGGCGAGGTCGATGTTTCGGGATCCGCCCTGCCGGCGGTTCGGGTCGAAATCAATCCGGGCGCAATCTTCCATTACGGCATTGGCCTTGAAGACATCCGCGCCGCGCTCGCCTCCGCCAACGCCAACAGCCCAAAGGGCGCGATCGAGGACAACAACGCCCATTACCAGATTTACGCTAACGATCAGGCGACGAAGGCGGCCCAGTACCGGGATCTCGTCATCGCCTATCGCAACGGGGCAGCGGTCAGGCTCTCCGACGTCGCCGAAGTCGTCAACTCGGTCGAGGACCTGCGCAACGCAGGCCTCGTTAACGGCAAGCCGGGGGTCGCAGTCGTGCTATCCCGCCAGCCTGGCGCGAACATCATCACGGCGATCGACAACGTGCGGGCGGAACTGCCGCGGCTCATTGCGGCTCTGCCGGGCGACGTTAATCTGACGATTGCGGTCGATCGATCGAAAACCATCCGTCAGTCGTTGGCCGACACCGAGAAGACGCTGATCATCGCTGTCGTGCTGGTGATCCTGGTGGTGTTCGCCTTCCTGCGCAGTATTCGCGCCGCGGCTATCCCGAGCGTCGCCGTGCCGACTTCGATCATCGGCTCTTTCGGCGTGATGTATCTGCTCGGCTTCAGCCTCGACAATCTGTCGCTGATGGCGTTGACGATTTCCACCGGCTTCGTGGTCGATGACGCGATCGTCGTGCTCGAGAACGTCTCCCGCTATCTCGAAGAGGGCATGCCGCGCGTCGAGGCCGCAATCAAGGGGGCGAACGAGGTCGGCTTCACCGTGCTCTCGATCAGCCTGTCACTGATTGCCGTGTTCGCGCCGTTGCTCTTTTTCGGCGGGGTCGTCGGGCGCCTGTTTAACGAATTCGCGCTGACGTTGTCGGTGGCGGTGATGATCTCGCTCCTCGTCTCGCTGACCACGACGCCAATGATGTGTGCGCTGATCCTGCCGCGGGAGAACGTCACGCGGCACGGCCGCCTTTATCGCGCGACCGAGCATGTCTTCGACGCGATGCTCAACTTCTATCGAACGACGCTACGCGTTGCGCTCAGGCGTCCCGGCCTCGTGCTCTTTTCGCTACTCGCCACGATCGGGCTCAACTACTACATGTTCCGCTACCAGATGACCTACGGGCTCTTCCCGGTTCAGGACACGGGCCTCATCATCGGTTCGATCCAGGCCGACCAGAGCATCTCGTTCCAGGCGATGCAGACCAAGTTCCAGCAGCTGCAGACTATTGTCCAGGCGGACCCGGCGGTCGAGAGCGTCGTCGGATTCACCGGTGGGCGGCAGACCAACTCTGGGTTCGTCTATGTCTCGCTCAAGCCCTTCTCGGAGCGCAGGGTCACCGCGGACGATGTCGTAACGCGGCTGCGCGGCAAGCTGGCCGAGGTCGCCGGCGCCCGTCTTTTCATGGTTGCGGTCTCGGATTTGAGGACGGGCGGCCGCCAGGGCAACGCGACGTATCAATATACGCTGCTGTCCGACGACACGACCGATCTATATGCCTGGACTCCGAAGCTCACCGCCGCGCTGATGAGCAGTGACATCATCAAGGACGTCAATTCGGATCAGCAACAGGGCGGCCTCGAGACCGACATCACCATCGACCGCGACACTGCGATGCGGCTCGGGCTGACCCTGAACGCCATCGACAACACGCTCTATGATGCGTTCGGGCAGCGGCAGGTGTCGACCATCTATAACGCGCAGAACCAGTATCACGTCGTCATGGAGGTCGCGCCGCGCTACTGGCAGGACCCGCGCGCTCTCGATCAGCTCTATGTCTCCACCTCCGGGGCCAATCCGACCGGAACTCAGCAAACCGGCATCTCCGCGGGCCTGTTCAAGTCCACGACCGGAGCCGCGAGCACGGCGGCGACGATCGCAGCGGATTCGGCGCGCAATCTCGCAACCAACGCCCTGGCGGCAAGCGGGCACAGCGCGGCATCCGCCGGCGCCGCGGTTTCGAGTTCCCCTGAGACGATGATTCCGCTTTCGGCATTCGCGCGATTTGCGCCGGGGCACACGCCGCTAAGCGTCAACCATCAAGGACCGTTTGCGGCCTCGACGATCTCGTTCAATCTCGCCTCCGGTCATGCGTTGAGCGAAGCGAAAGCGGAAATCGAGAATGCGATCCAGCGCATCGGCATGCCGTCGACGGTGCGCGGCGCCTTCGCTGGCACCGCGGCGACCTACCAGCAGTCACAGTCGAACATGCCGCTGCTCTTCGGAGCGGCGCTGGTGACGATCTACATCGTGCTCGGCATTCTCTACGAGAGCCTCATTCATCCGATCACGATCCTGTCGACGCTGTTCTCGGCCAGCGTCGGCGCGGCGCTCGCCTTGTGGATGTTCGACACCCAGTTCACCATCATCGCGGCGATCGGGGTCTTGCTGCTGATCGGCATCGTGAAGAAGAACGCCATCATGATGGTTGACTTCGCCCTCGAAGCGGAGCGGCAAGGCCTCAACACGCGCGATGCGATCGAGCAGGCTTGCATCCTGCGCTTCCGACCCATCATGATGACGACATGCGCCGCGCTGTTCGGGGCGCTCCCCCTCGCTTTCGGCACAGGGGAAGGTTCGGAATTGAGGCATCCACTCGGGATCACCATCGTCGGCGGCTTGATCGTCAGTCAGGTTCTGACGCTGTATACGACGCCGGTTGTTTTCATCTATCTCGATTCTTTCGGAAAGTGGCTGGGGCGGCTTTGGAACCGATACTACTTGCGCGTCAATTCCCCGCTTGCGCGGGCGCATTAGCGCCGCGCCTGCTGACCTCGGCCGTTGCGCTGGTTGCGGGCGCTCTTGCGGGCTGCGTACCCGTGGGACCCGATTTCGAACGTCCCGCCGCGATCGTCTCGCCGCAGTTCAAGGAGATCGCCGGCTGGAAGATCGCGTCGCCGCGCGCGAATGAGTCAAAGGGCGACTGGTGGGCCGTTTTCAACGATCCGGAGCTGGACCGGCTTGAAAGCGCGGTTGCGGTCTCCAATCAGACCGTCAGGGCGGACGAAGCGAACTACCGCGAGGCGCTTGCGCTCATCAACGAAGCGCGCGCCGGCCTTTATCCGACCATCAATGGCGCTGCATCGGCGATGCGCAGTTCGCCGGCAACGACGACCATGACAAGCGAAGCGACGGGCCAGTGGATGCTCGACGTCTGGGGGCTGGTCCGACGCGAGATTGAGGCGGAGGAGGCCGGAGCGGAAGGCGCCGCGGCCAATCTCGCCAACGCTCTGCTCGCGCAGCAGTCAGCCTTGGCTCTTGCCTACGTGCAGCTTCGACAGGCCAACTCGCTCGAAGACCTGCTGACCAAGACGGTCGCGGAGTACAAGCACTCGCTCGAGATCACGCAGAACCAGTACAATGCAGGGACAGCCGCCAAGTCGGACGTGATCACCGCTCAGGCGCAGGTCCTTAACGCGCAGGCTGCTCTGATCGCCGCAGGCGTGTCGCGCGTCCAAAACGAGCACGCGATCGCGGTCCTGATGGGCCGGCCCCCGTTAGGGCTGTCAATTCCGCGGGGCCCGTTGGCGAGCCGCGTTCCCCCAATTCCGGCGCGTCTGCCGTCGTCCCTTCTGGAGCGGAGGCCGGATGTCGCAGCGGCGGAAGAGACGATGCGCCAGGCCAACGCCCAGATAGGCGTCGCGTTCGCCGGATATTTTCCCAACATCTCGCTCAACGGACTCTTCGGCTACACCGGCAATCCCTTCAAGGCGGGGTTTGGCCCTTCCGATCCAATCTGGTCCTTCGGCGCCTCGCTCGCCCAGCCGCTGTTCAACGGCGGCCTGACCGGCGCGCAGGTTGAAGCGGCGCGCGAAACCTACAAATCGGATGTGGCCACTTATCGCCAGACCGTGCTGACGGCGATCCAGCAGGTGGAGGACAATCTCGCGGGAATCCGCATCCTGTCGCGCGAGGCCACGGTCCAGGCGGAGGACGTGCGCATCTCCAGGCAGGCGACGCAAATCGCGCTGAACGAGTACCGGGCCGGAACTCAGGCCTTCACCACCGTCGTCACCGCCGAGCAACAACAGCTGGCGGCGGAAGAGGCCCAACTGTCGACTCAGGCGCAGATCCAGGCGGACGCCGTCAGTCTCATCGTCGCGCTTGGCGGCGGCTGGAGCCAGTCGAAGTTGCCGGACGCGGCGGCGGATTCGGCGGCGCCGTTCCCCCGACGCCGCGGCCGCATCACAATGACAGGGCATAGCGGCGCGCGATGTCCAGACAAACGCGCGCGTCGGCGACCGATATCTCACCGTTATTGGCCGCGCGGGCGATCTTCACCGCGTTGATAAGCGGATTGGGGCCCTCGACATCGCCCAGTTCGCCCGATCCGCCGGAGAGGCGGCTCAGCATCGCGGCCCGCACATCGTCGTCGGCGAAGACGATCGCCTGCATTAGCGCCAGCACCGGGCGAGGGGCGTTGGAGCAGCGCGCGAGCCTGTAGGCGTTGAGGAATCTTTGGCGCCGCGCGGCGAATGCGCGGCGAGCGGTGCAAGCGCGGTCAGAAGCGCTGTTTCCGAGCTTGACAGGGGTTCGACCAACGCCGTCGCGATCTTCGCGTCGGCCGGCGCCGGCGTCGCCTGTCCATCGCTCGACAGCAACCGCGCCACGAGCCGCCCGCCGTCGAGCCCGATTCGGCCCGGGAGGTTGACTATGACCTGCAGCCATTTGTCGAAGCGACGGCGAGCCTCCTCGGGTCCGCCGAGTGCGCCCGCGAGCCGGACTGGATCGAGAGCCATGATCCCGACCGAGCCGGCGCCGAAGACGCCATGCGCCGCGTCGACCCAGCCGATCAAGGCGTCGGGCGACAGCGCGTCGAGATTATCGATAACGAAAACCAGCCGGCCCGGCGCATCGGCTCCCCGCCCGATACGTTCGCCCAGCGCGGCGAGAAACGCGCGGGCGGACGCCACCGGTCCCTGGTTCGCGTCCAAGAAATCCGGGCCCGGTGCGCGGGTCTGCGCCTTGCCGCCGACTCGGCGCGACGCCGCCTCGGCGATTTTCGCGGCTGCTTCGGCGTCGGCGGACAGCGCGGCGACCCGCTGGTTGAGTCGCCCAATCGCGTCTCCAGATCGCGACGCCGGTCGCGCAGGTCGTTGTTGAGAAGCCGCGCTCCGCGCAGCACGAGTCCGGAAAAGCTGACTGCGCGGAAAAGGTTCAGAGCGAGCGCCAGAGCCGCCAGAATCCATAGCGCCGAGGCGGCCCTCGTGAACCATTCGCCATGCGTGGCGATCCAGGCGGCGACGGGCTCCAGTTGTGCGGCGAGGCTGCGGATCGCCGCGAGGGTCGATTCCTTAGGCAGCGCGTTGAGGACGAAGCCCAGGACGAGGGCGACGACCGCCCAGAAGAGAAGGCGACGCTGGCCGCGGTAGGCCCAGAGGGAACGCAACGCCACTCCGGCGCGGCCGCCTGCGCCCATGCTGGCCATATCGCGCACGAGATCGCGATAGCTGAGTGCGGCGTCCGAGCCGGCGAGATCGAAACGCCGCAGGCGTGCCTCGATTGCGCCGCGCCGTGAGCGCGCGAACACGTCGGCGCGGGAACCGGGCGTCTCGTAAAGCAGGGCGTCGGCGAGGCGGGCGCGATGCGCCTCGACCTCGTCGAGCCTCGAGCGTTCGGCCTCGAGTTTGCGTACGATCTCGTCATGACGGTCGGAGGCGGCCTTCGCCGCCCGCAGGGGATCCCCGCCAGCGTGCGCCGATTCGTCAAGCAGCGCCGAATAGTCAACGCCGCCCGGTTCGCGGTCGAGAGCGGCATAGGCGGCGCTCGCGATTGCCACCGGCGCTTCGGCGCCGTCGGCCGCATCGACTCGTACGACGACCACTCGCGGAAGAGCGGCCTGCGATCCGCCGAGCGCCTCGACCGCCTGAACCAGGCGTCGCAGCGCGAAGGTCTTGCCTGCACCGCTTGAGCCCGCGACCGCCGCCAGGAATGGCGTCTGGACCTGAGCCGCCACGCAAAGCTGCGCCAGCGGCTCAACGACATGCGCCGCCTCGAGCACGTCGGCTCCGTCACCCGAATTGGAGAGGAAGATCGGCCCGGCCGCAGCCGGGGCGATCGCCGGCGGCGGCGGAGGGGCGGGTCGGGGAGCGCGGCCGTTTCCGAGGACGGCTTCGGAGGAAGCCCGACCGGAGGTTTCTCGCCGACGCCTCCGCCCAGCAGACGAACTCGCGCCTTCTCGCTGATCTCGGACAATTCATTCTCCTCGCCGCCGGTGCGCTTTGCGTCAACCGGCCCGTTTTGCTTTCCCTTGGAATGTGGGCGCAGTTACGACCGCCAACTCGCGCGCAAGTCAAGCGGGCAGGGGCGCTGGACGCCGGAGCAGGGTTCAATATTGGGTTTGCGCCAGAGGATTTGCCGCGATCCGAAGCTCGGAATCGTCGAAATTTACGAGATTTGATCACGGACTTTCAAACGCTGTCGTTCAATGTGCCGGTCCAGCGGTAGGACACGCGTCAGCGGTCCCCGGCGAAGCTCCCGGGCTTCACGCGCCATGTCAGACGCGTTTCGCCGAGCCGCATGTCGTCGTCCTCGCTTCAAGAAGCGACCATCACATGAGCAGCTCTTCCGTGCCGCATCAGGCGGCGATACTCTCGAACCCGGGTATAGCGTCGGATGTCGCCAACGATCTGCAGAACGGATCGCTCAGCTACTCGGCCGACCTGACGATTTTCGAGGACGCCGCTGCCGGCGGCATGACGGCGTCCAAGTTCAGCACGCTGCAAGCCTTCGCCTCGGAGCTCAACACGACCGGCGGCGTCAGCGTGTCGCCTTACGTGCAGCAGATCACCGACGACGTAATTTTCGGCAATTCGGCGAACGCGACCTGGAACGGCGGCGCCGCGACAGCCACGGCGCTCGGCAACCTCACCGCAAGCTCGACGCAGACCCAGGCCGACAAACTGATTGGCGAATGGTTCCTCGGAACGAACCTTCCGAGCCTCAGTCTCGCCTCGGTCGGCCAGACGAACCTCAATCCGGTCTACCGGACATCGACGCTGCCGCTCTACGGCTCGAGCGGGGCGCCGACATATCAGGACGTCAACCAGGGCTATCTGGGCGACTGCTATTTCGTCTCGTCACTTGGGGAAGTCGCGCTCCAGAACCCTTCGGCGATCAAGAACATGATCTCGAGCAACGGAAACGGGACCTACAGCGTCCGCTTTTTCGTCAACGGCCAGCCGGACTATGTGACGGTCAATTCCCAGCTGCCGACGATGACCGGCTACCGATGGGCGAACGGCTCGCAGCTGGAGTTCGCCAACGGCAACGCCGACAACTGGGTCGCGCTGGTCGAGAAGGGCTATGCCCAGCTCAACGCGCAGACGAACGCGCCCCACGGCATGGCGCTGAATGCCGCTTCGAATTCCTACGCCGGCATCACGGCCGGCAACGGCTTCGCGCTGACCCTCATCACCAACCAGTCGGAGAGCCCTACCACCCTCAGCCCGTCGACCTCCTCAAGCTCGCTCGGCTCGATCCTCACGAACCTCGCCTCGAGCTTCGGCGCTGGCGAAGAGGTCTTGATGTCGACGCCCTGGAACTCGAGCGGCAACCTCGTCGGCAATCACATGTACATGGTCACCGGCGTCAACGCGGCGACCGGCGCGCTTACGATCCAGAACCCGTGGAACACGGCCTACAGCGGCTCGCTATCGATGCACTTCACCGAAACCATCCAGCAACTCGCGGCCGCCAACTGCACCCTTTGGGTCACCAGCGGGCGCCCCGCCGCCTGACTGTTTACGACCGCGCGCCGCGACCCGCCGCGGTGCGCGAAATGGGCCGCGCCTTGCCTCCCCTGCAAGGCGCGGCCCCGCCAATCGCATGCAGAAGGCCGGTCGAATCCGTGGTAAGGCGCTGCCAACGCACCGCTTCGATGGAGACCGACCGTTGCAGTCTTTCGTCCCGCCGGCGACCCCGCGCCATCCCGGTCTGGTTCGTCTGCGCCGAAGACTGGCCGAGGGTGAAGGCCTCGATCGGCGGACCGGCCGCGGTCTTCGCCGAACGCTGCGGCTTCAAGCCGAAGGCCGGCGCGCTGCAGTTCGTTCCGGGCGAGGGCGGGGCGCTGTTGGGCGTCCTGTTCGGGGTCGATGCGGTCGATGCGCCCTCGCGCGATCCGCTTGCGGCCGGCAAGCTCGCGACCGCCCTGCCGGAGGGGATCTATCGCTTCGCCAATCCGCCTGCCGATGGCGGTCTCTCCGCGCTCGGATTTCTTCTCGGACTCTACCGCTACGCCCGCTTCAAGGCCGACGGGCCGACCCAGCCCCGGCTCGTCGCGCCCGAAGGGATCGATGCGGCGCGAACCGAGCGGATTGCCGCGGCGGTCGCGTTCGGCCGCGATCTCATCAATGCGCCGGCGAATGTGCTCGGCCCCGAGGCGCTCGAGGAGGCGGCGGTCGGGCTTGCCGAAAGCTTCGGCGCCGAGGCGGGCGTCATTCGCGGCGCCGACCTTCTGACCGCCAACTTTCCGCTCGTTCATGCTGTCGGGCGCGCTGCGGCGCAAGCGCCGAGGATCGTCGACTTCGCCTGGGGGCGCGAGAACGCCCCAAGGGTGACGCTGGTGGGCAAGGGCGTGACCTTCGACAGCGGCGGCCTCGACATCAAGCCGGCCTCCGGGATGGAGCTGATGAAGAAGGACATGGGCGGCGCGGCGACGGCGCTGACGCTGGCGCGGCTGGTGATGGAGGCGGGACTCGACGTGCAGGCTCCGCGTGGTGATCCCGATCGTCGAGAACGCCATCTCCGCGCCGGCGATGCGGCCGGGCGACGTGATCGTGAGCCGCAAGGGAATTGCGGTCGAGATCGGCAACACCGACGCGGAGGGGCGGCTCATCCTCGCCGACGCGCTCGCGCTCGCCGACGAGGAGGCGCCGGACCTCTTGCTCGATTTCGCGACGCTCACCGGAGCAGCGCGGGTCGCGCTCGGCCCCGATCTGCCGCCGTTCTACACCGACGACGACGCGCTCGCGGCCGCGATCGCGGGCTACAGCGTCAAAGCGCGCGATCCGCTCTGGCGCATGCCGCTCTGGCGGCCCTATGACGCGCTGATCGAGGGGACGGTCGGCGACGTCAGCAATTCGGGCGCGGGCGGGGGCATGGCCGGCTCGATCACCGCGGCGCTCTTTCTCAAGCGCTTCGTCGAGAAGGCGCGGTCCTGGGCGCATTTCGACGTCTACGCCTGGAACCCGAAGGCGCGCGCCCACGGTCCCGCCGGCGGCGAGATCCAGGCGGCGAGAGCGCTGTTCGAGTTGCTCAGCGAGCGCTATCCCTCGCGGCGAGGGAGGGCCGGTTAGAAGGTGTCCCGGCAAG
>CAVZJZ010000014.1:0-74056 GCA_963775665.1 uncultured Alphaproteobacteria bacterium
CATCAACTTCTCGAAGTCCTGCTGAACCGCATAGGGCAGCGGCGCGCCGCCCGACGAGCATTGTTTGATCGACGAAAAATTCGTCGCCTCGGCGTCCGGCAGATTGAGGAGCGCGATGTGCATCGTCGGCACGCCGACGTAGACGGTGATCTTCTTGAGAGCGATGTCTTTCGCTGCGGCGGCCGGGTCGAAGCGCGGATGCACGACGATCTCGGCGCCCAGCCGCAAGCCCAGGACGAGAAGCACGGAAAGCGCATAGATGTGGAACAACGGCAAGACGCAAAGCGTGCGCTCCTCGCCTTCGACTAGCGGATTTGGTCCGACGTGCGTCGTCTCCAGATATTGCGCGCAAGCCGCGCTCAGGTTGGCGTGCGTCAGCATTGCGCCCTTCGGCTCGCCTGTCGTGCCGCCAGTGTACTGGATCACCGCCAATGCGTCCGTCAGGTCGCCGAGCGGGTGGGCCTGAAAGGCGCCGTCATTGTCGAGTAAATCGCGGAACGCGAGCAGGCGTTCGCCGTGCTTCGGCTCGCTCAGCATTCCGCCGGCCTTCATGTGCGCCTTGACCGGGTCCGGCGCGAGCGCCCATTCGGCGAATTCGCCGACGACCAGCCTCTTGAGACGCGTGGCGGCCAGGAGTTTTTCCGCCTGCGGATAGAGCGAGGCGAGATCTAGGGTCACGAGCATGTCGATCTCGCTGTCCTCGATCTTGAATTTGAGGCCATGTAGCGATTCGAGCGGGGAAATATTGACGACTGCCCCGCCCGCCTTGAGCACGCCGAAGAAGGCGATGGGGTAATGGGGCGTATTCGGGAGATAGAGGCCCACGTGCACTCCCGGCCCGACGCCGAGCTTCTGGAAGCCCGCGGCGGCGCGATTGGCGAGCGCATCCAACTCCGCGTAGGAAATCCGCTTGTCCATGAATTGCAGCGCCGGACGCGGGCCGAATCGCTGGGCCGCTGTTTCGAGGATGCTTTGCACCGGGCAAAATTCGATCGGCGCGTCCCAGCGTGCGCCGGGTGGATATGACTTCAGCCAAGGTTGAGTGTTCATTGGTTCCTCTCGTTTCCTGCCTTACACGACCAGCTCGCCCTTACGCCTCTTGCGAGCGACATTGAGCAAGTAATCGTCGACTGACGCCGCGGCCTCGGGATTGAAGCAGACCTTGGCGCCAAAGACGTCATCCTTGTCGCCGAGCACCAGCCGCTCATCCTTCGCCACTCCGGCAAGAATGGTCTGCGCGGCTTGCTCGGCCGATTGGGCGCGTGGAGGCTGCGGCACGCCGCTTGCGCTCCAGATGGCGGTCGCTGTTACGCCCGGCGTCGCCGAAGACACTCGGATGTTCTCGTCCCACAGTTCATAGCGGAGGGCGAGCGTCAGCCCGTTCAACGCGGCCTTGGTGGCGGAGTATTGTGTCATCTGCGCCATGGGTGCGAACGCGATGCCAGAAATGATGTCGACGATTTGCCCGCCGCCCTGCCGGCGCATGATCGGCAGCACGGCGCGGATTCCGTAAAGCGCCCCGTAGAAGTTCAGCGCGAAAGCCTTCTCCCAGTGCCTATTCGTCAGTTTGTCGAAGTTCCCTCCAAAGCCGGCGCCCGCATTGTTGAAGAGGATATCGATCCGCCCGCCGAACTCGGCGGCCTTGCCGATCATAGTCTGGACTTCGCCTTCATTGGTGACGTCGCAATGGAGCCCCAGCGTCTTGCCTGGAAAGGCTGTGTCCAGCCGCGCAGTCTCCCGCTTGAGGTTCTCGTCGTTGATGTCGGCGAGGACAACCTTTTTCGCCCCATAGGAGAGCATCGTCTCCGCGAGGGCCAGCCCAACCCCCGACGCCGCACCTGTCACGACGGCGACCTTGTCCTTGTAGAATTCGCTTGTCGTAGACATTGTTATCCTCCGGGCGTGGCGCTACGCCGCTTCATTCCGCAAATGCCGTTCGCGCAGTTTCTTCTTGTCAATCTTGCCAACGCTGGTCAGCGGCAGCGTATCGACGAATTCGACGTGCTCCGGCACGGCGAATTTCGAGATCAGGCCCTTCTCAACGAACCCCATCACATGGGCGCGAATCTCGTCCCTGCCGATCTTTCCTTTGAGCTCCGGCAGCACGCTGACCAGCGCCAGCGGCCGCTCGCCCCATTTGTCGTCATGCACGCCGATCACCGCGGCCTTCACGACACCCTCCTTCTGCAGGATGATGTCCTCGAGGTCGATCGAGGAGATCCACTCGCCGCCGCTCTTGATGATGTCCTTCATCCGATCGGCGATGTGCACCGTGCCATCGGGACTGATCGAGCCCATGTCGCCGGTGTGCATGTAGCCGCCGGCCCAGAGCTGCTCGGACGCCGAGGGATTGTTCAGGTATCCCATGGTCAGCCACGGCGCGCGGGCGACGATCTCGCCGGTGGCTACGCCGTCATGCGCCACGTCCTCCATGTCGGAATTGACCACACGTAACTCCACCAGCGGCGGCGCGTAGCCGGGCTTGATCCGGAACTCGACTTCCTCGTCGATGTCTCCCGTCGTCTGAGCGGTGGTGAGATGCATGATCGTCAGGGTCGGGCAGGATTCGGACTGGCCGTACCCGGCGTACACGTCCATGCCGCGCCTCATGGCGGCCTTCGCCAGCGGCCGCGGCAGTGCGGAGCCGCCGACGATCATTTTCAGCTTCGACAGGTCCACATCCTGGCTGCCGGGCGCGCTCAGCAGCATTTGCAGGATTGTCGGCACGCAATGAGTCAGGGTCACCCCCTCGTCCCTGATCAGCCTCAGGAACACCTCGGGCGCATATTTGCCGGCATAGACCTGCTTCAGGCCGACCAGGGTAGCCGAGTAGGGAACGCCCCACGAATGCACGTGGAACATCGGCGTCATCGGCATATAGACATCGTCGCGATGCAGCCGTCCCTGCGTCGTCGCAACGCCCAGTTCGGTCAATGTGGAGAAGACGTGCAGCATGATCTGACGATGGCTGAAATACACGCCCTTGGGGTTCCCGGTGGTGCCGGTGGTGTGGAACGTCGTCGCGCGTGTCCTCTCGTCGAAGTCGGGGAAGACGAAGAACGGCGAACTCGAGTCGATCAGCGCTTCGTACTCGCCGGCCACCGGCAGCGTCGTCGTGGGCAGCGCCGGCCGGTCGTTGAGCAGGATGTAGCGGCTCACCTTCGGCAGCCTGGCCGCGAGCGGCTCGATCAGCGGCAGGAAATCGACATTGAGCAGCAAGGTCGTGGCGCCGGTGTCGTTCAGAGAATAAAGGAGCTGCTCGGGCGGCAGGGCGAGGTTCCCGGTCTGCAGCACCGCGCCCATCATCGGGATGGCGAAGTAGCATTCGTGGTAGCGGTGGCTGTCCCAGTCCAGCACCGCGACCACGTCGCCAGCCTTGACGCCGAGATCCGTCAGCGCATTGGCCAACCGCCCCAACCGGTCGCGGAACTGCCGGTAGGTGTGCCGGCGCTCGCGATAGACAATGACCTGCTCGGGCGAGCGGGTCATCGGCGAGTGCAGCAGGTGCTTGATGAGCAGCGGAAACTCGTAAGCCGAAGGAGTGACTTCGATCAGATTGCCCGGCATGGCGCGCGTCCTCCGATGTGCGAAAGTTGACGAACCATAGAGTCCGCCGGTCGCCGCGCATTGATCGGGATCAAAGGTTCGTGGGCATACGAGGACATGACGTCGCAGGCGTCCAGGGCGTCAGCGACGCTGGTCTGTCACAAATGTGCGCGGACGTGGGCGACTTCGGGCATGTCACGAACTGTCTGTGTCCTCCGTCCCGCGGAAGATCACGAGCGTATTCCCCGCAATTGTCGCAAACCCCAATCACGCGCTCAAGCATGCGCGAGCGGAGGGCAGTTCATCCGGATTGCAGGCCTGCGAAATGGTGCTGGAGTTGGCGACCGTTCAATTGGCTGCATCAATATAGATCGCCGGCGCAACAAGGCCTGCATGCTGGACGGCGTTCCCGTCGCATGCCGGCCGGCCGTTTCGGGCCAAACTGATGGGAAGTCCGGACCCTTCCGCACCCCTGCGATTTATTGCAGCCTGCTCCTCCGACTTCCGTCCGAGTTCGACCGGTGAGGGTGGGGATAGAACAGCGCACGCATGCCGCCGCGATGGAACGGTTTCCAACTGTGCTCCGGCTGCGCAAGGCGGTCGGCGATGGCGTATAGGGCAGCGGGATGATGACCCATGCCAGAGTGACTCGATCTGACCTCGATGCTTTCAGACTGGGGGCCGGCGTCCTCGACGCAGCACCGCCATGCCACGATTCCGTCGCTGCGGCTGAAGATGGCTGTCGTTGGCACGGCCGGCGGGAACTGAACGTTGGCTGTCACCCGCGCCTCCTCGACGGTGTGATCCGAGAACATTTCGTAGAGCTTGGTAGCGTGGGTCGCCTTGGTGTCGCCCTTGAAGGGGCTTCCCAGCGTGATCACCAGCCGTACGTCGTCGACCGCGAGTTTCGCGAGTTCACGCGCGTAAACACCACCCAGGCTCCAGCCGATCAGGCTCACCTTGCGGCCGGACTGACCGCGCAACTCCCGGAGTCGCGCGAGGAGCCCTTCCTTTAGTCCGGGCCGCAGCCCGAGATTGCGACCGTGGTTCCAGCCATGCGCTTGATAACCCTTGGCGCGCAGAAAGGTCCGCAACGGCGCCGTGGAGACATCGCTCGCGAAAAACCCCGGAAGGATCATCACCGGATGGCCGTCACCGGACGGAAGGCTGCGATGAAGGAGGGGATAAGCCCCCAACAAGGCCCCCAACTCGTAGACCGCGCGCCGCTCACCCAACAGCAACCGGCGCGAGGGCGGCTTGGCGGCCTCAGAATGCACAGTCATATGTCCCTCCGTTCATACCGGGCCGACGCTTGGGCGCCTTCGCCGCAACGTTAGTCAGGCCGGCTGGTTCAACCACTTCGGCAGTCAACAGCAACAAAGCTATCCTGTGTGAGAGAAGGACATTCCCGACCGCAGTAGGGGCTTGGGCCGCGGTCACAGTGCGGTCGCAGTAGAGCGGCGACTGGCGGCTGGCCCGCGAGAGCGCCAACCGTCACGGAGCCGCATGGTCGCGTTTCCTCAAGTTGAACGTCATGCATCGTTCGGAACGGCGGCATGCAAGAGATGATGATCGCCTGAACTTACGGGTCGGTCAAGTCCATCTTCGCCAACAACTGCGCCTCTTGCGCCAAGGACGAAATGCCGGTCGATGTCGCTGATCACGCTCCCGATCGTTCGTCCCCACCCTCCGAGCAGCCGCGCGAACGGGACCGCTTGCTCGAACCCGATGGCCGCATCGGCCGAAGAGATGCGGCCGACCCGGTCGATCGCCATGGCGTAGCCGACGGCGAATTCATAGTCGGCGCTGGCGAAGAACGTAGGCCCCTCAGTTTGCGACCATGACTTTGCAGGGCGCGACCTCGACGAGCCTGTCCGTCGTGCTTCCGATCATCCGATTGTAAAGCGCCGAGTGGCCCATGAAGCCGACGATGAGCAAATCATAACCGCCACGCTCGGCGAACTCGGCTATTGCCGGAACCGGGTGTCCCACGACCACATGTGTTTTCAAGGCGACGCCCTGCGATTTCGCTTCTACGTTCGCGTTTATCGTGAGGGTGTCGAAGAGGCTGGAAGCACCGGCCCGTGTCTCTTCAAGCTCTTCGATACGGGCCGGATGACGCGGAGGCTCTTCCACGCAAATCATCTCGAGCCCGACGCCGAGGCGCTTGGCGAGTTCGAGCGCGCACTGGAAGGCTCTTTCCCCGCCCTGTGATCCGTCATTGGCGACCAGTAGCTTGTCGAACATTCATCCCTCCCCTTTTTGCATGTGTCCGGCGACTCTCTCGATTGGCGCCCGGGGTGGCCATCTGCAGTGAGGGTGCAAAGCCTGTTTGGAACTTCCTCGATGATCGTGCATACGGCCGCAATGCGCAATTCACGTCGACTCCGGTAGTCCGCGGCGCGCAAGGACCCGCCTGTCGACGGCGGCCGGTGTAGCCAATGACAGCTGTTGGCATGCCTTCCGTACCGCGACCGAGCAGGAATGCGCGCTTGGGATCGCATTTGACGCGTTCGCGAGGCGTCGGGGATGGCCGCACAGCGTTCGTCCACCGCGTCCGTCTTTGCGAGGGTGAAATCCCCCGGAAGGCGACCTCGATTCGCCGCCGCAACGATCGCTGACGACCTTGCGGACGCGAAAGGCCTTGAGCAACATGGCGAACTCGAAGGTCACATCTCCGGGACTGAACGGCGGCCGCCTCTCACGAATTGCTCAGTGCAATTCTCGCCGGGTGGAAGGCGTTACCGTCGAGTACCGGCCCGAGCGGAGCTTCCTCGGCGCCGATACGGCCGGCCTGGACATCCTCTGTCCCAGCGGCAATAAGCGAATGTCCACATATTACATTACTGTAAAATAACTTCAATTCGACGGTCAAAAGATGACCATGCAGCGTCGTTTCGAAGGCGATCATGGGTTTATCGCGCGAGGACTTTCCCAGATGAACATCTCCGGCAACACCATCCTGATTACCGGCGGCGGCTCCGGCATCGGCCGCGCGCTCGCAGAAGCCTTCCACGCAAAGGGCAATCAGGTCATCGTTGCGGGGCGCAGGCCCGGCGCGCTCGACGAGACGACCGCCGCCAACCCGGGCATGCGCTCAGCCGTGCTCGACATCGAGGATCGCGACGCCATTCCGGCCTTCGCGGCCAGAATCGCCGCCGAGTTCCCGACCCTTAACGTCCTTGTCAACAACGCCGGGATCATGCGGCGCGAGGCTCTAACGGCAAGCCCTGTCGACCTCGCGACGGCCGAGGCGACCGTGGCGACGAACCTGCTCGGTCCGATCCGGCTGACGGCGGCCTTTCTGCCCCATCTGCGGCGCCAGCCCAGAGCGACCGTGTTGATGGTCTCCTCCGGCCTTGCCTTCGTTCCGATTGCGATAACGCCGACCTATTGCGCGACCAAAGCCGCGATACATTCCTATTCGCAGTCTCTGCGCTGGCAGCTTCGCGACAGCAACGTCGAGGTGCTCGAACTTGCGCCGCCCTATGTTCAGACCGATCTTATGGGCCCGGACCAGAAGACCGACCCTCGCGCGCTGCCGCTCAACGACTTCATCGCCGAGACGATGAGCATTCTTGAAACCCGACCGGAGGCGGGCGAGATTCTGGTTGAGCGGGTGAGGCCGCAGCGACTCGCCGAAAGCAGCGGCAATTATGATGAACTGTACAAGGCAAGGAACGAGATGTGGAAGGAGACTTGATCACCTTTGTTGGGGGGCGGGCTTTCGGCCTGTGCGGCCTTCTTGGGGGTTTTGGCGAGGCATCGGGACATGCAGACGTGATGGTGCGCCAAATGGCAGATGGTGAACCGGCCGCTGCCGTCGTTCGCGTCGGTCCACGACATGACGACGATTTCGCCGTTCGCAAGGCTGTGCGGGTTCGACCCCCGGCGTCCGCACCAAAAAACCATGACTTGGGAAGGCGCCGTTTGTCCGGCCGCCGAGATCCAATGAGCCGAGCCAAACGTCCGACGCCGCGAGCGCGCCCCCGCGAGCTTCCTTCACTGGAATTTCCGGGGTAACCTCGAGTCGCCCCCGAGAGGATAGCGAGACTTTTCTCGCTCGCGACGACATGGTGGTTCTCTTGAGCGATCGATTCAGATTTTCGATGGAGCTTGCCGCTATCTGACGAATGCCAGGCTAGCAACTGGAGGCGATCTTTCCGCCGTATCCACGTCGACCAGAATGGTGCAGCCCGTGTTTGCTCCGAAGGTCACCAAGCCGCAGGCAAAGCCAGCCGCTGAGCAGCGGGGCTTTGGCCCACCAGGGGAAAAAGTCGCCCGCGACCACGAGCAGGTAGGCGGCGGCTGGGAGGGCGCGGCGGCCCGAGGAACGCTGCGCCGCGTTGCGTGGGATTTCGGCAAGATTCCTTTGTTTTCACCTGACCGCCCGAGCCGACCTCAACCGCCATCCACCCTCCCTGCGACACCGCTGCCCGGCGGTATGCAGGCAAAGCCGGTTGCCGGACAGGCGAACGATCCTCCAGAGCATGAGGCGAACACGGTCGCAGACCAGGTGAAAGGGATGCGCGTGCCCGCCGCGGCCGCCCCGCGAGCCCTCACTGAGGCGCCGAGCGTCGTGCGAGACGTATTGCGCACGCCTGGGCAGCCGCTCGATCCGGCGACCCGCGCTGACTTCGAGCCGCGCTTCGGTCACGACTTCTCGCATGTGCGAATCCATACGGATTCGGCCGCGGCGCAGTCGGCACGTGACTTGAACGCCAACGCCTATACCGCGGGTTGGAACATCGTGTTCGGCGACGGGCGGTTCCAGCCGGGCGCGCCGGCGGGTCGCCGCCTGCTGTCCCATGAGTTGACCCACGTCGTGCAGCAGCGGCGTTCCCCGGTCTCAACCACGTGTGACCTCGACATTCCGGGCGATGTCCACGAACGCCAGGCCGACGCCGTCGCGGATGCGCTGATGCGTGGCGGCGCCGTCGCCGGCCTTCTCGATTCCGGGTCGGGCTCGGCCTGCCCCCCGTTGCAGCGGGATACGCAGCACGGCAATCCGCAGAGCGCCGCGCAGCCCGCAAACGCCGCGCCGCCTCCCGCTCAGCCGCTCGATTTTGACCGTGACATCGCCCGTTTGAAGACACTTGACCGTGGTGTAACGGTCGACAGCATCACGAAGGTGCTCAAAGACGACGTCAAGAATGGCGCTATCGCCAGCTTTGCCGTCACAGGCTTCAAAAGCGGCTCCCCCGCCGAGATATTTCTGCTGGCCGCGGTTCATGCCTTCAGCGGGAAAAGCAATTGGGGTTCAGAATCCCACGTCGTGGCCCCGATTGATTGGCCGGTCGGCGCCGGCACGCCCCCGCAGGGTCGAATCATCGTACGCATCGATCCCAGAGGAGCAGCGTCCGCCGAACTGATCGGGGCCGGACCGGTTCCCGCGGTCGCACAGACGACCTTTGCGGCGGGTTCCGCCAAGGCGATTGCCGATTTCGGTTTCGCGACGGTCTCCGGCTGGTCCGGCCGAGGCCCCAACGACGACGCCGAGATCAGTGATGTGCTGGCCGCGCTGGCGTTGCTGAAGAGCCGCGCGCCCAAGGACATTGCAGCCCTCAAGGGGGTGGAGTTGATTCGCGTGGCGTCGCTTGGCGGCAACGAGGCCGGCGAATTCTTCGCCGGCGACTCCGCTGCGGGCGTCAAGCCCTATTTGAAACTCGCCGACAGCGCATTCACCGCGGACAACGCGCAGTTCTATGGCGGAGAACCGGGTTCACCCAGCCTGCCGGCGAGTTTCCAGGTGATCTTGCATGAGGTCGGTCACGCGGTGGAAACCGAGGAACTCCGGGCGGCCAGGGAGGACTACGACAAAGCGTCCGCCGAGGTGGACGAGTTGCGCAAGCGAATGGCGGGGGAGAGGGCCTCGAGCGAAACCGAGTTCCAGGAGGCCAAGCGCAAAGGCACACTTGCTGCATTCTACAAAAAACAGGGCGCTGCTCACCAGAAGAATGAGGAGGATGAACAGAAAGCACTCACGCACCAGCAGGCGGCCGCTCGCACGTTGGGAAGCGCGCAAGTCGCTCCTGCCGCGCTGCAACCCCTGATGACCGAGGCGGCGGCCGGGAGCGCCGCGGCAGCCAACGCTCTGACTGCCGCCAAATCTGCGGTACAGTCTCTGCGTCCCGACGAGATTCAGGGCAGTGCGGCGTATTCCGGGGCGATCGACGTTACTGCTGCAGCCATCACGCAGTTTGCCGAAGACGCCAAAGCCGGGAAGAGCAAGATTGACGATCTCGAATTGATCGTTTTTCAAAAAGTCAACGATCGCGACAAGGCTCGTTTCGAGCTGGAACGGGCCGCGAATATGTCCGCGCGCAACCCGAAAGCGACGTTTCCAGCCGACAGAGCCGGCCAGTTGCTCCGCCCCGCCGCAGACGCGCAGGACGCCTGGCTTGAAGCGGAGCGAATTTTGGCCCACGCGCGCGGCCGTTCCCGTCGCCTGCAAAAGTTTGTCGACTTCGTCATTTCGAACAACATCCGGCGGTTCACCCGGTACTCGCTCGATCAATGGCAATTGCATCCCGAGGAATTCTACGCCGAGGCGTATTCTCTCTGGCTGGTCGATCCGGAATTCGTGAAAACCAACTACAAAGCCATGTACGATTTCTTCGAGAACGGTGACCACCGCAATTAGAGCACGGCGCGTTTCGACGGAATTGTGATCGCGCGGAGCGAAGCGACGTGGCGATCCAGGGGATCACTGGGCTGCAGTTTTACGGTGACACGTGCGTATTTCACCATTAGCGAACGACCGCCAGCGGGCAATTCAGCGAGCACGTCACGGATATCCCAGTGAGGCGCCCGAAGCGGGCCTGATGACCGCATGCCAGCTTTTGTCGGTGACCAGCTCGGCAACTCGCCACTTCCCGGGCATCAGCGCCGCCGCCGCGACGGAGCGCGCCCCGCCCCCAATTGGGACATTGCCGCGCTGGCGCAGCAAAATCAGCCGCACTTCGGCTCCCACCCGAATATTGCCGACTTCCCATTCGGTTTTCAGGCCGCCGTGGTTTGTGCTCGGACGCCAGATGAAGAACCGGCCGCCGCCGTCGTTCGCATCGGTCCACGTCGTGACGACGATGTCGCCGTTCGGCGTGACGCCGCCCCAAAATCCTCTGGCGGTTCGCGTCTCGACGCCGGCTGCGTTCAACGCATTGATGAATTTTCCAAAGGGCGGAAGTTTGAAGGTCGCGCTCATCCGACTCTCCGACATATCTCCCTAGGGTCTATATGCCCTCTCCGT
Source organism: uncultured Alphaproteobacteria bacterium (assembly GCA_963775665.1). Classification (GTDB taxonomy): domain Bacteria; phylum Pseudomonadota; class Alphaproteobacteria; order Rhizobiales; family Beijerinckiaceae; genus Roseiarcus. Next base: position 10,796 of record CAVZJZ010000014.1, read on the forward strand.
CCACTGTCAATTCCGCGTCGCATCTCCGCAAAATTCCCACCCGCCGCCTCATCGTCGGTTTTTCGAGGGCGGCCGCACCGCTTTTCGCTCCCTGTTACCTTCCATAACAGGGCCTGTTACCGTCCTGTTCATCTCCCCGTTCCCTGCTCACGCGCTACATGAAGATCGTTTCGGAAGCGATTGAAAACAAGTTGTTTTCCTCGATCAGCCCAAGCGCAACGACAGGCGCCGCCCGCGCATGTCTCCCTGTTACCAGGGAGTAACAGGGAGACATGAGCGCCGGCGGAGGGCGCTCGCCGGCGCTTCAAGGCTCGCGCGCCGCCTCGTTTTACGAGAACACCGGCTCCATGCCGCGGAGCGCCGCCTCGGGCAGGTGGCACTTGATCGTGTGGCCGTCGGCCACCTCGCGGGCGGGGGGGACCTCGCGCTCGCATAGAGTTTCCCGGAACCTGCGATTTGTGGCCGCAGCGCGTCTGGAACGGGCAGCCCTTCGGCGGCGAAAGGGCCGAGGGAATCTCGCCCTCGAGGACAACGTGGCGCTTCTTCACCCTCGCGTCGGCGATCGGAATTGCCGACAGCAGCGCCTCGGTGTAGGGATGGAACGGGGGCGAGAAGATCTGCGCCGTCGCCCCCATCTCGACGACATGGCCGAGATACATCACGATGGTCCGGTCGGCGAGATAGCGCACCACCGAGAGATCGTGGCTGATGAAGACCATGGTCGTCTTCGATTCGCGCTGGAGAATCGATCAGGAGGTCGCTGATCGCCGCCTGAACCGAGACGTCGAGGGCCGACATCGGCTCGTCGGCGATGATCACGCGCGGGCGCCCGGCGAAAGCGCGCGCGACGCCGATGCGTTGCTTCTGCCCGCCCGACAATTGCCGTGGGCTGCGGCGCGCGAAGGCTCGCGGCAGCTTCACGAGATCGAGAAGACCGAGCATGGTCTCGCGCCGCTCGGCGTCGTTGGCGCCGATGCGGAACCGCTCCAGCGTGCGAATGATCTGGGACCCGACCGAATAGCTCGGATTCAGCGTGTCGAACGGATTCTGGAAGATCATCTGGATCGCGGAGATCATTTTTGTCGGGCGGCGTTCGGTCGGCCGGTTCTGGATCGCGTCGTGATCGAACACGATGAGGCCCTCGGTCGCCGTCTCGAGCCCGAGCAGGACCTTGGCGAGCGTCGACTTTCCGCAGCCCGATTCGCCCACGATCGCCAGAACTTCGGCTTCCCTGGCTGAAAAGGAGACGTCCTCCACGGCTTTGACGGCGCGCGCCTCCCTGCCGCCGAAGATCGCGCTCGCCGCAACCCGATAGTGCTTCTTGAGCCTGGTGACGTCGAGGACGTCCGGGCCGATCTCGACCGGCCTGAAAAGACTGGCCTTCGCTGCCGAGGCCGACCAGTCGATCGCCCCGACCCGCAGGCACCGGCTCATATGGCCCGCCCCTTCGGCGACCTTAAGCATCGGCACGTCGGCCTGATCGCAGACGCCGGCGACGAAATAGCCGCAGCGCGGCCCGAAATTGCACCCCTGCGGCCGCTCGTGCGGCAGCGGCAACTGGCCGGGAATGGGAACGAGCGGGTTATCGTTCTTGTTCGTGCCCGGCAGGGGCATCGAGCGAAAGAGGCCCTGCGTGTAGGGATGGCGCACGGCGCCGAACACGTCCCTGACCCGTCCCGTCTCGACCGCCTCGCCCGAATACATCACGGTCACGGAATCGCAGCTCTCCAGAATGAGACCGAGATTGTGCGAGATGAAGAGCGAGGAAGTTCCGGATCGCGCAGTCAGGTCCTTGACCAGCGCGACGATGCCCGCTTCGACCGTCACGTCGAGCGCAGTCGTCGGCTCGTCGAGGATCAGGAGCCGCGGGTTGGAGAGGAGCGCCATCGCGATGACGACGCGCTGCTGCTGGCCGCCGGAGAGCTGATGCGGATAGGCGCGCATGATGCGGTCCGGGTCGGGCAGGCGCACGGCCTTGACGATGTCGAGCGCGCGCTTGTGCGCTTCCTACCTTCGAAACCCGGTCATGGATCAGCGGCACTTCCATCAGCTGCTGACCGATCAGCATGGTCGGGTTGAGCGAAGCCATCGGCTCCTGATAGACCATGGCGATCTTCGACCCGCGGATGCCTCTGAGCTCGGGGGCCGAGAGCGAGGCCATGTCCCGCCCCTCGAACCGGATCGAGCCGCTGGTGATCCGCCCGACGCCAGGCAGGTCGCGCATCACCGCCAGCGCGACCGTGGATTTGCCGCAACCGGATTCGCCCACGAGGCCCATCGACTCTCCGGGCATCACCTTGCAGGAGAAGTCCATCACCGCCGGGATTTCGCCGGCCCGGGTGAAGAACGAGATGCCCAGTCGGTCGATTTCGAGGATGGGTTCAGCCATTCGCATTGCCCTCAATCGCGCAGCGACTGTTCTCGGATCGCGTCGGCGAGCAGGTTCAGGCCGAGCACGAAGGACATGATCGCCAGCGCCGGGGGAAGGGCCGGATGAACGAAGATGCGCATGAACTGGCTCGATTCCTTGATCATCGTTCCCCAGTCAGGACTCTCGGGCGGCATGCCGAGGCCGAAGTAGCCGAGCGCGCCGAGCAGAATGGTGGTGTAGCCGATGCGCAGGCACGCATCCACGATGAGCGGCCCGCGCGCATTCGGCAGGATTTCCCACAGCATGGTGTACCACGGGCTCTCGCCCCGCGTCTGGGCGGCGAGCACATATTCGCGCGTCTTGATGTCCATGGTGAGGCTTCTGACGATGCGGAAAATGCCGGGACCTGATGCGAGCGCGACAGCGATGAAGATGTTGAGCGTGCTGGGGCTCACCCGCATCAGGCCGAACGGATCGGCGTCGAAGACAAAGGTGGCGAAGAGCCAGGCGCCCGCAAGCAGCGTCGCCGCCAGCCGGATCGCGAGCTTCGTCGGCTGGGTGCGGTAGCCCGAGATGAAGAACACCGTGAAGAGCACGACCGGAAAAGCAAAAAATACGCCGGCGAGCGTATAGGGGATCGGCGTCTCGAGAATGCCTGGCGAGACCAGGAGGTAGAACAGGAGGATGATCGGGAAGGCGAGCACCAGATTGGCCAGAAACGAAAGCAGGGCGTCGATCCGCCGGCCGAAAAAGCCGGCCGGCAGCCCGAGCGCGATACCGACCGAAAGCGCAAGCAAGGTCGCGAGCGGCGCGATGATGAGAACGACGCGGGCGCCGGCGATGACGCGGCCGAACACGTCGCGCGCCAGCTTGTCCCCGCCAAAGAGATAGGGCAGCCCGGAATGCGGCTCGATCGCGCCCGGCAGCGCATTCTTCATTTCCGAGATCTGGCCGAGCGGATCAAAAAGGACGATCGCCCGACCGAAAATCGCCGCGAACAGCCAAAACCCAACCAGAAACAAGCCGACGAATCCCGCGCTGCTTTGCACCACGTGCCCGTAAAGGCCGAGCTTCTTCCTGAACAGCAGACTCCCGCCGAGGACGACCGCGAGGCTCGCCCAGACCGGAATGAGCCGGATCAGGGTCTGGAGGACGATCTGCCCGGGGCTGAGGAACTGCACGGAAGCCTTTCAATGCACACGGATGCGCGGATTGAGCCAGGCGTAGCCGACGTCGGAAATGAGCTGAGTAACGAGCACCAACATGACCGATACGATCGAGCAGGCGAGCAGGAGATCGATGTCGTTGTTGCCGGCCGCGTCCACGAGCGTCTGCCCGAAGCCCTGATAGCGGAACATCACTTCGACAATGACGACGCCGGTCAGAAGCCAGGGGAAGAGCAGCATGATGACGGTGAACGGCACGATCAGCGCGTTGCGCAGGGCGTGCTTGAGCACGATTGCGCCGAAGGTGAGGCCCTTGAGGCGAGCGGTGCGGATATATTGCGCGCTCATCACCTCGACCATCGAGGCGCGGGTCATGCGCGCGACCTGACCCATCCCGTACAGCGCGACCGTCACGACGGGCAGGGTGAAGTTGTAGAAGCTCAAATGTCCTTCGGTCGCCGACGCGGCCGAGCCGTTGAGCCAGCCGAGCCAGGTCGCAAAGATGATGCTGAGGACGACTCCGGTCACATATTCCGGAGTTGAAGTGGTGGCGATCGCAATCACCGAGAGACCGCGGTCGGCCCGCGACCCCTCGCGCATGCCCGACACGATCCCAATCGCCAGCGCGACCGGGATCATCAGCGCCATGACCCAGAACATGAGGATTCCGGTCGCCTCCAAAGCAGGGCCGAGCTTCTCCACCACCTTGACCTTGAACTTGGTCGAGCAGCCCAGATCGCCCTGCAGCACGCCGGAAAGCTTCGGCGTCGTCGGTTCGTCGCACCAGTTGAAGCGCGCGATCGGCGCTCCCGTCGCCGGGTCGTGGGCGGGCTCCTTCGGCCATACCCCGAGCCACGTCGCATACCGGACGAAGAACGGACGGCGATAGCCGTTCTTGGCCAGCCAGCCTTCCAGCTGCTCGTCCGTCGCGTGCATCTCGGTCTGGCTGATCGCGAGCTTGCGCAGGTTCGGCGGAAGATTGACGAGGTAGAAGACGATGAGGGTCAGACAAAGCATCGTCAGCAGCATCACGCCGAGCCGGCGAGCCAGAAACGACGCCATGCTTCACCCCTCTCGGGCGTCTGTGCGGCCGGCCAGCTTCACGACGGGCGTGGAGCGGCCGGACGCAATGCGCCTCGAAACCCGGATCAGGCGTTGAGCCACACCTTCTCGAGATGCGTTTCGTAGAGCGGGTGCATGCCGTAGTTCATCACCTGCGGCGTGCGATGGTTGTAGAGGGTGAGCCAGTAGGGCTGGATGATGATCCCGGAATCCTGGAGGATCTGCTGAAGATCCTTCATGACAACCTTACGTTCCTTCGGATCAGGGATCGCCAGCGCCTTCTCGAGCTTGGCGTCGAAGTCCGGATTGGAATAGGCCGACTCGTTCCAGGCCTCGCCCGAACGATAGGCGAGAGCGAGCACCTGAACGCCGAGCGGCCGCATGTTCCAGTCGGTCATCGAATAGGGATATTTGGTCCAGTCGTTCCAGAACGTTGCGCCCGGGAGAACCGTTCGCTTCACTTTGAAGCCGGCTTCGCGCAGTTGCGCCGCGATGGCGTCGCCGGTGTTCTTGTACCATTCCTCGTCGCTGGTGATGAGATCGTGCTCGAAGTCGATCTGGCCGGCGTCGGTCATCAGCTTCTTCGCCCCGGCAATGTCGCGAGACTTCTTCGGCAGTTCGGCATATTCGGGATGGATTGGGGCGACGTGGAAATTCTCGCCGACCGTTCCGTGTCCGTCGACGCCAAGCTTCAACGCGGTCGCGTTGTCGACGGCCATCTGTAGCGCGTTGCGAACCCGCTGGTCGTCGTAGGGCTTCTGTTTGACGTTGGTGCGCGCGACGATGGTCGCCGAGGTTTGGACGTCGGAACGTGTAAGTCCAGCCTTGTCCATGATCGCGACGTAGCCGGCGTCGGTCTTCATGGTGCAGTCGAGCTCCTTCGATTCGAAGGCGCTGACGGTCGCAGAAATGTCGGGGCCGTAGTCGATGAACTCGACGCCATCGAGCAGGGCGTCGCCGCCCCACCATTTGCCGTTGGTGCGCCGCTTGAAGCTGGCCTTCTTGCCGACCTCGAAAGAGACGAGTTCGAAGGCGCCCGTGCCGATCGGATGTTTTATCAGGTCGGACCCGTCTTTCTCGTAATTGCGGTGAACGATCAGGCCGGGATAGTCCGACATGCCGGGAATGATGGTGATGTCGGGCTTCTTGAGGCTGAGCTTGACCGTATGGTCGTCCACCTTGGTGATCGCGCCCTCGCGGGCCTTTTTGGTCGCTGGATCGATCAGAGCCGCCATGCGAGCGGCCATCGAATTGCCGGCGACGGCCTGGTCGGTCCAGCGGTCCAGATTGAAGACGACATCGTCGGCGGTGAACGCGTCGCCGTTGTTCCAGGTCACGCCAGGACGCACGTGCAGAACGTATTCGGTTGCGTCGGCGTTGACGTCCCATTTCTCGAGCAGAGCCGGTTCGAAGGTGAATTCGCGGGTGTAGGTGACGAGCGAGTTGAGGAACTGCCTTGCGACATTGCCCATTTCCGGCCAGTCATAGGTGCGCGGGTCCTTCTGGTCCTTGACGAACATGCCGACACGCAGAACACCGCCCTTCTTTGGGGTGTCGGCGAAGGCGGGCGTCGGAGAGGCGAGTCCGAGCATTCCATAGGCGGCGGCGCTCGAGGCGCCGAAGATGGTCGCCAGCGCGAGAAACTCGCGACGGTCGATCGATCCGGCCCTGGCGTCGGCGGCCCAGGCCTTGATGCTCTTCCGCCAAAACTTGTTCTTGAGCGTTTCTCTGATCATGATGGTCTCCCTGTCGTCGTTCTCAAACCGTCGCGCGGCGCCCGCGAGAACGGGTTCTCATTGCCGGCGGCCTGCGCCGTCCGAATTGCGGAATGATTGCGATGTCCCAGCGAATCCGACACGCCGCGGCGCCGAATATCCCGGCGCTCTTTCCAGCCCTTGTCTCGCGTCGCGCATTCTGATCGCTTCATGGATACGCTTATACACTCGTGAACCGACGCTATCGCGGTTGCAAAAGCTGTGCAACGGCCTCATTGCAAATTCGGGGTCATGGGGCTATCGCTCTTTCGGATGCCTGACCTCCCAAGGCTTGATCCAGTCCCCCTGGACGCGCAGCGAGACGCCGGCCGAGTCCCCGGTTTCCCTGCACAGATCATCGTTTCTCCCGCCCCTCCTTAAGTATCAGGCCTCGTCCATTGACGCGCGCCTCGCGAACGCAATCCGCATCGCTTTTGCCAGCGCGACGCCGAGCGTCACGCCCCGGCGAGCGAGGTAGTTCTGGAAGTCGTAGATCGTCACCGCCGGGCAGACCTCGAATTCGAAAAAGGTCGGCGTTCCCACCGCGTCGATGCGAAAGTCGATCGAGAAGCAGTCGCGCAAACCCGCAAGGCGCGCAAGCCTTGCTGAAGACTCGATGATCGCGGCGACTGCCTGTTGCGACCGCTCGTCCCTCGCCGCTCGCAGATCGGCCATGCGCGGAACGAATGCGGCTTCATGTTCGAGGCCGAAGCTCCCGCGGGTCCCGGCCGTATCTTTCGCGCCCGACAGCGTCTCGTTATCCTTCATCGTGAGATAGGCGCCGCCGGTTTCGCTCGCCGGATTTTTCACGATGCGCTCGACGCCGAGTTGATCGGCGAAATCGCCTCCCAGCTCCATAAAGCTTACCCTGACATCGTCGCCTTCGACGAACGGCTGGATCAGGGCTCGGTCGCAATAGCGGTCATGAATGCGCTTTGCACGCTCCCTCGCTTGCACAAGGCTTTGACACAGGCTGTCGGCGAAGATCCCGATCTTAGCGCCGAGCGTATTCGGCTTGACGAATAGCGGTTCCGAGGCGCCGCGCCAGTCGCCGAGCGCGGCGATCTCGAAGTCGCCCTCCATCAACCGCGTCGGCGGGACCGTGAGGCCGGCTGCAGAGGCGAGCGCAAGGCTCGCGAACTTGTCCTGGGCCAGATGCGCTGCGGTCGAAGGGCTGCCAAAACGAGCGAAGCCTTCGAGTCGCGCGAGCGCGGGGACAGACGACCCGCGGTAGAACCGCACGCCGTCGGTCAGCGCCCAGATGATGGTCTCGGCGCGCCGCGGCTCGAGATCCCTCAATTTCAGCGACAGGCTATCGAGCGGCGTGAACTGGGCTTCGACGCCGTTGCTGCCGAGCGCATCGGCGATCTCCTCGACAAACTCAGGGAGATCGGTTGACTGGGCGAGATAGACCGCAATCTCCGCCGCAATATCCGGCGAATAGCCAAAGGCCTCGAGCCGTTGTCGCGCCGCCTCCTCGGTCTCGTAGGCGATCAAAGCGGTCGAAAGCGTCATCGGCAAGAGTACATCGCGTCGCGACAGAACTGCCCTAGTGCCATTGGTCCGGCCGCTCGGCCTTCCGGCGGTTGACGAAATCGGCGAGCTCTTCGTCTACGGCCGGGTCGAGTTTCGGCTGCTCGTATTCGGCGAGGAGCAGTTTGCAGCGTGCGGCAGCGCGGGTCGGCGCGTCTTTCATCCCCTCGTCACGCCATTGCTCAAAGGAATTGTTGTCAGAGACCGCGCTTTCCCAGAACGCGATCTCATAATTGGCGAGCGTGTGGGCCGCGCCGAAGAAATGCTTGCCGGGTCCGACTTCGCGGAACGCGTCGAGCGCGAACGCGTTGTCGTCGAGCGGAAGGCCGCGCATCCAGACATGCAGCGCCGCGCAGAAATCGGCGTCCATTACGAATTTCTCGTAGCCCATCGTCAGGCCCCCCTCGAGCCAGCCGGCCGAATGCAGAATGAAATTCGCCCCGCACTGGACCGCCGCCAGCATGGACATCGTGCTCTCCTGCATCGCCTGCCCGTCGGGAATCTTCGACGAGGTGAACGCGCCGGAGCATCGGAGCGGAAGCTTGAGCCGGCGCGCCAGTTGCCCGATGACGAGTGAGCCCAGCGCCGGCTCGGGCGTGCCGAATGTCGGCGAACCGGAGCGGAGCGCGGTCGAGGACAGGAAGTTGCCGAAGATGACAGGAGCGCCCGGCCGTTCGAGCTGGGTCAGCGCGCAGCCGGCCATCGTCTCAGCGAGCGCCTGGGCGATCGCGCCGGCGCTGGTGACCGGACCCATCGCGCCGCCCAGAATGAACGGCACGACCACAGCGCACTGGTTCGCCCGGGCATAGGCGCGAAGCGCTTTGCTCATCGTTCCGTCGAAGACGAGTGGCGAGTTGGCGTTGATGTTGCCCATGATGACACAATTCGCGTCGACGAAGTCACGCCCGAAGGCGATCCGCGCCATGGCGATCGAATCCTCGGCCCGCTCCTCTGCCGTCACCGAACCCATGAACGGCTTGTCGGAGAGCCTGAAGATGCGCCGCGACCATGTCGAGATGGCGCTTGTTGACCGGAATATCGACCGGTTCGCAGACTGTCCCGCCCGAATGATGGAGCCAGGGAATTGCATAGGCGAGCTTCACGAAGGTCTCGAAATCGGCGAGCGTTCCGTAGCGCCGTCCGCCCTCAAGATCCTGCACGAACGGCGAGCCGTAAGCGGGAGCGAGCACCACGGAATCGCCGCCGATCCGGAGCGAGCGCTGAGGATTGCGAGCGTGCTGGACGAAGGCGCTCGGCGCGGTTTTGAGGATTGAACGCAGGAGTTCGGTGGAGAAGCGGACGCGCTCGCCCTGTACGTCGGCGCCCGCCACGCGCCAGAGCCTCAGCGCGTCCTCGTCGCCGCGGAAGTCCATGCCGACTTCCTCGAGGATGACATCCGCCGCCGCTTCGATGCGCGCGAGCCCTTCCTCGCCGAGAAGTTCATAAGTCGGGATCTTGCGCTCGACGCCGGCAATAATGACGTGGGCCCGCTGGGCCTCGCGCTGCCGCCTCGCCCGGCCTCCCCGTTCCCGCTCCCGATGAGGCGTCGTGGAGGCTGCATCGCTCATGTCGCGGCTCCGTCTCGTCAGCGCAGGGGGATTCGGCGATGCCGGCCTGGAAAAGCCGGATCGCGGAAATGGTCCAAAGGCCCGTTGTCAACATAGTGGCGGTGCCAGGTCTTGAGCGCCGCATGGTCGAGGACGACCCCCAGCCCTGGCCCCTCCGGAACGCTAACGACATTGTCGACCTGCCGGAACGGGCCGCCTTCGATAACATCGCCGATTTGCCAGCGGAACAGCGACTGGCTCGCTTCCGTGATCCAGGGCGTCGCGGCGCAGACATGCAGGTACGCGGCGGTGCAGATGCCTGCATCTCCCGAGTAACACCAGAAACCGACGCCCATCGCCTCACATGCGCCGATGAACCGGATCGCGCGTCCGATCCCGCCCAGCACCGCGAAATTGGTCACGATAAAATCAGGGACGCCAAGCGCGACTGCTCGTCTCAGGTCGGGAACGTGGGTCGAAAAGGGTATGTCCGAATGCCGCCTCAGCGCCGCCATTTCCTCAAAGGTCGCGACCGGATCCTCGTAATTGCTCACGTCGCAGTCGGCGAGCATGCGCAACACCCGGCGGGCCGTGGTCAGCGACCATTGCATGTTGGAATCGAGCCTGATCTCGGCCGACGGCCCCAGCGCAGTTCGCAGCCGGCGCACGGTTTCGACTTCGAGCAGCGGATCGCCGCGGATCAGCTTGCCTTCGAAAATCGTGCTGCCGTGCTGATCGCGCATTGCGACGCAATAGTCCACGACCGCTTCCGGCGTCATTTCCCGGCCTTCACGGAAGCCGAAATATTCCGAGAACTTGACCGTGTCGCGCACCTTACCGCCGAGCAGCGTCGAGAGAGGCTGACCCCAGGCCTTCCCGCGCAGATCCCAAAGCGCAATTTCAATGGCGCCGAAGGCTTTGATGACGCGCGCGTCGTCGGTGTTCTGGACGATCTGCCAAGGCGGCACGCAGACGCGCTCGCACGCCGCGATGTCGATCGGATCGCGTCCGGCGAGAACTTCGCCCATAGCGACGATCATTTCGCAGACGTCTGCCGACGGGGCTTCGCCGAGACCGACAAGCCCGACGTCGGTCTCGACCTCGACGACGGCCTTGCTCGTGCCGGGATAGAGCCCGCCCGTCCACCACATCGGCGCCTCAAGAGGGATATTGATGGGGGTTGCCCTGATCCCGACGATCTTCAATTCGCGCGCCCCCGGCGCCGCGCCTTTGCTGTGTAAGGGCGCCCTTGTCAGCCAAAAAGATAGGGTCGCCGTCACACGTTCAAGAAGTTCATTATTTAGATGCGTCCGCCTGAATTCGACGTGTCGAATTCCTTCTGGATGCCCGCTCCATCCGATAAGCTGATCTCGCCGACCTTACGCCCCATCCCGCCAAGTTCCCTCGAGTGCATCCTGTTCTGCCGTCCGCCGGCAAGCCCGCGCGGCCGTCGCTGATCCCCGGCCTGAGAGCGTATCAATCCCGCGAGGGCCTTGATCGTCAAGCCGTTTACGAGTTGATGAGGCAGGGGACCCCAATTCCCGTGAGCCGGCGACTTGGCCGCCCTGAGGATGAGAGGGATCATGGCAATCGATCCGCTGCTGCAGCCCTACCGGCTCAAGCATCTCGTCTTTCGCAACCGTCTGATGTCGACCGCGCACGAGCCGGCCTATACCGAGGACGGCATGCCGAAGGAGCGCTACCGGCTCTATCACGCCGAGAAGGCGAAGGGCGGGATCGCGCTGACCATGATCGGCGGCTCCTCGGTGGTCGCCCCGGACAGCCCGCAGGCCTTCGGCAACATCCTCCTCTACAAGGACGAGGCCGTCCGCTGGCTCAGGGAGCTCGCGGACGAGGTCCACGCCCATGGCGCGGCGGTGATGATCCAGATGACGCATCTCGGCCGGCGAACGAACTGGAACAAGGCCGACTGGCTGCCGGTGATCGCGCCCTCCAACGTGCGCGAGCCCTCACACCGCGCCTTCCCGAAGATCATGGAGGACTGGGACATCGCGCGGGTGGTCCAAGCTTATGCGGACGGCGCCGAGCGGGTCAAAGCCGCGGGCCTCGATGGCCTCGAGCTTGAATGCTACGGGCACCTGATCGACCAGTTCTGGTCGCCCGCCACCAACAGGCGCGACGACGACTATGGCGGGTCGCTCGAGAACCGCATGCGCTTCGGCATGGACGTCTTCTCCGCCATCCGCAAACGGGTCGGCGAGGATTTCCTCGTCGGCGCGCGGATGGTCTGCGACGAGGACTGGGACCGCGGTCTTTCGCGCGAAGAGGGGGTCTCGATCGCCCAGCGCCTCGCGGCCTCAGGCCTGATCGACTTCGTCAATGTCATCCGCGGGCATATCGACACCGAAGAGGCGCTCTCCCACGTCATCCCGGGCATGGGCTCTCGCTCTGCGCCGCATCTCGACTTTTCCGGCGAGGTGAGGGCCGCGACCCGCATGCCGACTTTCCACGCGGCGCGGATCCAGGACGTGGCGACGGCGCGCCACGCAATCGAGAGCGGCAAGCTCGACATGGTCGGCATGACGCGCGCCCATCTCGCCGATCCGCATATCGTCCGCAAAGTCGCCGAGGGCCGGGAGCACGAAATCAGGCCATGCGTCGGCATGGGCTATTGCATCGACTCGATCTATTCGGGCCAAGCCGTCTGCATCCACAACGCCGCGACCGGCCGCGAGGCGGCGATCCCGCACGTGATCGCCAGGAGCGACGGGCCGAAGCTTAAGATCGTGATCGTCGGCGCGGGGCCGGCGGGCCTCGAGGCCGCGCGGGTCGCCGGGGAACGTGGGCACGAGGTCGTCGTGTTCGAGGCGGCGGCCGAGCCCGGAGGGCAGGTTCGGATCGCCGCAGGCCTCAAGAGGCGGCGCGAGATCATGGGCATCGTCGACTGGCGCCTCGCCGAATGCGCGCGGCTCGGGGTCGAGATCCGCTGCAACGCCTATGCCGAGTCGTGCGACGTGACGGCTGAGGACCCCGCCGTCGTCGTTGTCGCGACCGGCGGCGTGCCCAACATGAGCTTCCTCGATGACGGCCATGCCTTCGCCACCTCGACCTGGGACATCCTGACCGGCGCCGTGAAGCCCGCCGCGAGTGTGCTGCTCTACGACGACAACGGCGCTCATCCCGGCATGACGGCGGCCGAGTTCATCGCAGGCGCCGCCTCGGAACTCGAGGTCGTGACGCCCGAGCGCATGCTCGCTCCCGACATCGGCGGGACGAGCTACCCTGGGTACTTCCGCGCGCTCGCCCTGGCCGACGCCACAATCAGCATCAACCTTCGACTCGAACGGCTCGAACGGCGCGGCAACAAAGTCGCCGGGATCTTCTTCGACGAATACGCCAAGCGCCGGATCGAGAAGGAGGCCGACCAGATCGTGGTGGAGCACGGCTCGACGCCAGTCGATGAGCTTTATTTCGAACTGAAGGCCGGTTCACTGAACCTCGGCGAAATCGACCATGATGCGCTGCTCACGAACCGGCCGCAGACGATCGTACGCAATCCCAACGGCCGCTACCGGCTCTTCCGCATCGGCGACGCGGTCTCCAGTCGTAACATCCATGCCGCGGTCTACGACGCGATTCGCCTGATGAAGGACGTTTAGGCGAATAGCGCGCAAAATGATCCGAGCCCGGAAGTTTCGCATGGCTTGGACCGGTCCGGAGGCCACGCGGCGGTGGCCCGAATTCGCTGCTTACAGGGAAGAGAACGGGGAATTCAATTGGCGCAAATCTCGCGGAACAGGGAATTTGCCGCAAGGGGCGTAAGTCCGTTTCGCACGGCCGATTCCATCGAGGCGCGCCATCCGCCGCGCGCGGGGCTCCGATGCGACTGATCGACGCCGACGCGATCGCGGCGTCCCTCGACCCGCTCGTCCTCGTCGAGGCGCTGCGCGCGGCGCACCGGGAGGGCGGCGTCGGCGAGGTCGAGCGTGTGCTGATCGAGGCGCCCGGAACCGGCAATTCAGCGCTCACCTGGATCGCCTCGCACCCGGCGCGGGGAATCGCCGTCAAGACGGCGACGGTCTTCCCCGCCAACGGCCGCTCCGGCTCGGGGCCGAATGTGCAGTCGGTCGTGACCCTATTCGACGGCGCCAGCGGCGCGCCGCTCGCCGCCATCCATGCCGAGAGCTTCACACGGATGAAGACGGCGGCGGATTCGGCGCTGGCGGCGGACCTCCTGGCGCGCGGCGACGCCGCGACGCTGGCCGTGCTCGGCGCCGGCGGCCAGGCGATAACCCATATCCGTTATTTTCGCGCCGTCCGTCCGTCGATTCGCAGGGTGTTCGTCTGGAACCGGACGCCCGAGGCCGCCAGGCGTCTCGTTACAGAGCTAAGGGAGCAAGGCGCAGACGCCGAGACGCGGACCGACCCGGAAACGGCCGTCCGCGAGGCGGCGATCGTCGCCTGCCTCACCGCCTCGCCCACGCCCGTCCTGTGCGGTGATTGGCTCAGGGACGGCGCCCATGTCGACCTCGTCGGCGGATTCACGCCCGCCATGCGCGAGAGCGACGACGACGTCGTCCGCCGGGGCCGCCTCTTCGCCGACACGCTGCGCTTCACGCTCGCCGACTGCGGCGACTTCGCCGACCCGATCGCGCGCGGCGTCATTGCCCGCGAGGCAATCGAAGGCGATCTTTTCGACCTCGTATCCGGGCGCATCCCCGCCCGGCGCTCCGACGACGAGATCACCATCTTCAAGAACGGCGGCGGCGGTCATCTCGACCTGATCGTCGCGCGGGCGATTTATGACGGGCTGCAACCAGAACGTGCGGCGTAGCCCCTATTGAGCATTCTGTCCGGCGCCCTCGGCGTCCTCGCTCATGGCGCATTGTCGACCCGGTAATAAAAGGCGCCATGCGCGCCTGCGGGCGGAATCAAGCCCAGCGTGATCGGCGGCCCGCCATGAATCGACTTGAGTAATTCATGCGCCCTGGCGCCCTGGCTCTCAGAGGGGAAGAAGCACTGCCCGCCGCCTTCCCAGGCGATGTACACGCAACCGGCGCCGGGGTTGAACTCGCCCTCCTTGGCGGCGCCTTTCGCCAGGAACTCCTGATCGCCCACCTTGTAGCTGCCCCAAATCAGCACGTGCCATCCATGCGCAGTCGGCGTCCCCAGATCGATGCTGATCTTCTCGCCCTCGATCACATCGAATGGCTCGGCGGTGGGTGGGACGCGGACCGGATTGGCGGCGACCCGGTCCGCAGCAACGACCGAGGCCAGAGCGACAGCCGTCACAACAAGATTGCTGCGCATCGCGCTCCTCCCCATGATTATCTCAGCCACGCAGGCGCCAACAAAGCCCCCGGCGCCGAAGCCGTCAATCGACGCGAAGACGCTATGCTTTTGGGGCTGTACGAGTTTAACCCGGCCTCCCGCGCAAGATGTCCGTCGCTTTGAGGGCGCTTGCTCATTGTCGCCAGTGTGGCATCGTTATGCTGTTCGTCTTCATCAGCCCACCCTTAGGGACCAGCCGCCATGAGCGCGCGAAAAGTCATCATCACCTGCGCCGTTACGGGATCGATCCACACGCCGTCGATGTCGCCGTATTTGCCGGTCACCGCGAACGAAATCGCGGAAGCGGCGGTCGGCGCCGCGGAGGCGGGCGCCGCGATCGTTCATCTGCACGCGCGGGATCCCGCCGACGGCCGGCCCGACCAGTCGCCGGAGCGCTTCCTGCCTTTCCTGAAGGTCATCAAGCAGCGCTCGGATTGCGTGGTCAACATCACGACCGGCGGAGCGTCCACGATGACCATCGAAGAGCGCCTCAAACCCGTCGCGCTGTTCAAACCGGAGGTCGCATCGCTCAACATGGGCTCGATGAACTTCGGCCTTTACCCCATGCTCAACCGCTTCCGCGAATTTCAGCATTCTTGGGAGCGTCCCTATCTCGAAGGGTCGAAGGATCGAATCTTCAAGAACACCTTCGCGGACATCGAGAGGATCCTGACAACTTGCGCGGATAACGGCACGCGGTTCGAGATCGAGTGCTACGACATCGGGCATCTTTACACGCTCGCGCATTTCGTCGACCGGGGCCTCGTGAAGGCGCCCTTCTTCGTGCAAAGCGTGTTCGGAATTCTTGGCGGCATCGGCCCGCATCCCGAGGACGTGATGCATATGCGGCGCACGGCGGACAGGCTCTTCGGCAAGGACTATCACTGGTCCGTCCTCGGCGCAGGACGAAACCAGTTCGTCATCGCCGCCCAGTCGGTGGCGCTTGGCGGCAACGTCCGCGTCGGCCTCGAAGATTCGCTCTGGATGGGCGCGGGCCAGCTCGCGAGGTCCAACGCCGAACAGGTCATACGGGCGCGACAGATCATCGAAAATCTCGGACTGGAAATCGCGACGCCGAGCGAAGCACGGGCGACGCTGCAGCTCAAAGGCGCAGACCGGGTCGAGTTCTAGTCGTTCACGGCGATGGCGAACGCTCGATCCTCGCCACTAGCGTCCCGCAAGTCGGCTCCGGGCGTTTGATCTTAGCCGGCCAGGCGTCTCTATCCGCCGCTTTCGTCGAAAATCGAACCGAAGGCAAAGGCCGCGAATCCAATGCTGATCGACACCCAATAGAACGGCAATTCCAATACCGAGTGAATGAGCTCGACGTGACGAAGCCGGTCCATGAGATCGTCGTTCAGTCGCACCAGTTCCAATGTGCCGTCGATTGTCGTCGACGCCCACGCGCCCCGCTCGAACCACGCTTGACAGTCGTGACCCAGAATGGCGAGGGCGGCCATGATCAGCGCCAGCCCGAATATCATCGCAAACTTATACACGCTTGACCCTCGGTCCCAACTCCGGCTTGCCGCTGCGGACTGAGCATTGTTTGCCGCTCCATTGGGTAACATACGCAACGATAGCACGGATGCGAGAGCGGCCAAGGCAATCAGGACAGCAAATGCTTGGTAAACCTTAATGGGCAATCCGCCACCATGCGCGACTGAGCGGCCAGTCATGGCGACTCGGTCCCCGCGCTGGGCCGCGCCGAACGTAGCGTCTTAGAGCCTTCAGTGCGGCTCCTGTCGCGCCGGACGCAACGAAAGTGCAGAGAGCGAGCTTGTCCGGGGCAGGTCTCGAGGATAATGTTGACGGGCGGCGTCCGGCGCCCGCGGCATCGCGGGCCCCGGTTACAGGGGTAGCGTCATGAAACGTTACGGACTGGCCGTGCTCGCGACTATCTATCTGGCGACTCCGGCGATCGCGTCCTGGGGCTATTGTTCCGCCGAAGGCGTCGAGCGCAAGGTCTTGTATATTTCTGCGGTCTTCGAGAGCGACTCCTTCGATGACCTGGGGATGAAGACGGGTTATTCCCGGTTTCTCGAGAGCGAAGGGATCAGGACCGGTCCGGCGCTTTGCGCCGCCGACCGGAATCAACTCGCGGCGATCGCCATTCGAAATCGTGCGATTGACCATGCGCTGAGGAGCGGCGTTTCCGTGCAACCTTTCGGTCCATTCTAGGACCGAAGGCTCTCGACGGGATAGAAAATCTATACTCATGGCCTCGCGCCGCTCGCCGCGTGCAACTTCGCCAAAGCCGGAATTCTCCCTGTTATCCCCTGCTAACAGGGAGCGCGAGGCCTCGCCGCACTCGGATTTTGGGCATGAAAGCGCTGAATATCAGTCGTTTGCGAGGAATTGCTGATGCAATGGTTGAGCGAGATAACAGGGAGGCGATCTCCCTGTTACGGCCGGTAACAGGTCGAAGACAGTCGGGAAGCCCGGAGCCGGAGAGCCGCTTTCGTGGGGCGTCCGAGGGCGGTGGAGTATAGAATTTCTATACTCAGCCGCCCGAATCCGCCTGAAATCGTACGGCACAAAGCGGAATGGCGCCATTCTGGCCAGCCAGCGCGGGATTAGAAATCATTATTTTACAGCCGGTTATGAAATGATCCTCATGCGTTACATGAACAAAAACAGCGCCTCTATCTTGCGTCGCTCCGTTAGCAAGACCGCATTGGTTCCATCACAACGCGTCCTGCACTAGAAGGCCACGGAATGGCGCGGTCGTGCGCGGGCTCGAACAGTTCGGACGGAATGCGGAACACATCTGCCTCCAGGACAATTCCCTCCAGGGCCCGCCGCCTGACGACGCCCGATGCGCTGATCGAGGCGGGGCTGGCGGCGCCGGAACGGCGAGGCGAGCTCGAGGCGGTCGCCGAACGCTACGCGGTTGGCCTCACCCCGGCGCTCGCCGGTCTCATCCGCCCCGGCGATGCGGCCGACCCGATCGCGCGCCAGTTCATCCCCGACGCCCGCGAGCTGATCCGCGATCCGGCCGAGAGGGACGATCCGATCGGCGACGACGCGAAGAGCCCCGTCAAGGGCCTCGTGCATCGCTATCCTGACCGCGTGCTGATCAAGCTCGTCGCCGTCTGCGCCGTCTATTGCCGCTTCTGCTTCCGCCGCGAGCGGATCGGGCCAGGCTCGGCTTCGCTGAGCGAGAGCGAATTCGCCGCCGCGCTCGACTATGTCCGCGCCGATCGCGCGATCTGGGAGGTCATCCTCACCGGCGGCGATCCGCTGACGCTCTCGCCCCGCCGCATCGCGGCGACGACCGCAGCGCTCGCCGCGATCGATCACGTCCAGACGCTGCGCTGGCACACGCGCATGCCTGTCGCCGCGCCCGAGAGCGTGACACCCGTAATGGCCCGCGCGTTGCGCGCCGAGGGCAAGACCGCCGTCGTCGCCGTGCACGCCAACAATCCGCGCGAACTCGGCGCCGCGGCCCGCGCCGCCTGCCGACGCCTCACGGATCAGGGCGTCATGCTGGTCAGCCAGAGCGTGCTGCTCAAGGGCGTCAACGACGACGTCGAGACGCTGGATGCGCTGATGCGCGCCTTCGTCCACGCCGGGGTGAAGCCCTATTACCTACATCACGGCGACCTCGCTCCCGGCACAGCGCATTGGCGCGTGCCGATCGCCAAAGGTCAGGCGCTGATGCGGGATCTGCGCGCGCGCCTCTCGGGCCTCGCGATGCCGACCTATGTGCTCGACATTCCCGGCGGCCACGGCAAGGTCCCGGTCGGCCTGCCGGCTGTTCGGAGCGACGGCGCCGGGCGGCACATTGTCACCGACCCGCACGGAGTTCGAGCACAGCTACGTCGACGTGCTTGAGGAGCCATCAAACCGCTCAGGCCGCGCGGTCGAGTGAAGCCGCGGCTGGGGCGGCGGGCAAAAGGGGTACAAACCTTGCCGCGCAAATGAAAACGCCGCCGAGCATGAGCCGGCGGCGTGCTATTGGATTGAAGGATCGAGCCTTAGACCGCGTTCACCATGGTCCGGCGCCACGAGAGCGCGAGCGCGCCGAGGCCGGCGAAGCCGAGAAGCATCATCGCCCAGGTTGAGGGCTCAGGCACGCTGCTGCTCAATGTTCCGCCGACGGCCCACTGGCCTCCCGCGTCCGCGTTGAGCGCCGCCACGGCCGCAGCGTCCAAAGCGATGAAGACCTGCGTGCCATTATCGGCCGACCCCACGCCCGTGGAGGCGTAGTTCACGCCCGATGCAAGATCGGACCAGATGCCAGTGGCCCCGCTCTGGCTGGCCTCCAGGGTGGCGATCGCGGTGGAGACGTCCCAGTTGGTGTAGGTGGCCGGCGCGCCGCCGAAGCCGATTGTGCTGTTGCCGATGCTAAGGCTGGCCGAGGTGATCGGGACCGAAACGGAGCTTAGATCGAAGACAAAATAGTCGTTGTACTCACCGTCGGCGCCGTTGCAGCCGGAGACCGCGCAATTGCCGACAATGTAGTTAGGGTTGTTGCTGTCATGGAAACCGGTGTTGTCGTACCAGCCCGTGTTGATGGCCTGGAGCTGAATGGCCCCCCCGTTCAGGGACAGCGTCTGGGTTCCGACCGGGGTGAAGCCGAACATGTAGCTGTTGACGGCGTTAGCGTTGGAGGAGGCCAAGGCCGCAATGCTCGCGAGAGCAGCAATCTGCAGAAGTCTCATTTTCTTCCCCTTCGAAAAGAATGAGCGGAGCGCTCATTGTTTACGGATGACACACATCTGACCTAATTGCAACGGCTTTTGTGACGATCTAGTTCGCATCCCGCCCCGGTTTAGGCGCAATTTGGCCGCTTGCGAGAGCTTCCAGCTAGGTTAATTTCTTTAGCGGAAAGGCAAATGCCGGCTCGCATTAGAGCGGAATCCGTTCAGGTTGTGTCGAGGGCTGGGAGTTCGGCGGGGTCATACCCGCAGGCCCTGAAATAGCTTTGGCAGTCGGCTGGCTTGAAGAGACCGGCGCATCCCTGCAGGATGGCGAGAAGGCCGGCTACGGTGCGCTCGGCGAGTTTTCGCAGCGTGCTTTTCAGTTTGGAGATCGCCATCTCGATGGGGTTGAAGTCCGGGCTGTAGGGCGGCAGGTATCGGACCGTGCAGTTTTTCCTGGCCAGGATTTCCGCCACTGTCGGGCTTTTGTGAGCGTTGAGATTGTCGAGCACGACGATGTCGCCCTCCTCCAAAGTCGGCAGGAGATGGTGCTCGAGCCAGACTTCGAAGGTCTCGGCGTTCATGGCGTGGTCGTAGGCCTTGGGTGCGACGACGCCTCTCAGGCGCAGGCCGAAGACGAAGGTGATCGCTTTGTAATGCCCATGCGGAACGCCGCAGCGCAGACGTTGGCCGCGCCGGCGCCGGCCGTAGCGGCGCGCCATATTGGTCGTCGCTGCCGTCTCATCGACGAACACCAGTTTCAGCGGATCGAGGTCGAGTTGACCGTCGAACCATCGCCGCCGCCGCTCAAGGACGTCCGGGCGGTCCTGCTCGCTCGCGTGCGCGGATTTTTTTTGAACGTGATGTCGTGGCGGTCGAAAAATCGCCAGATCATCGATGGCGACACCTTCTCGCCTCGCGCACGCGACAGACGATCGCAGATTTCGTGGAGCGTAAGGTCGGGCTCGCGCCGATGAAGGCCAAGCAGAAAATCCGCGTGCGCCTCGACGCGCTGTGAACGCGTATCGCCGCCCATCGGCAGCGGCGCATAGCTGCCGCGCTCGTGCAACGCCGCCACCCAACGGATCGCGCTGGAGAAGCTCACCCCGAACCGCCGCGCCGACCCGCGACAGCTCATGCCTTCCTCGCAAACGGCCGAAACCACCCGTTTGCGCAAGTCCTCCGACAAAGGCCCCATCCCGCGCCGCCTCCGATTCGGCGCACCTCAAGAATCACATTTTCAGTGCGTTGGGAACGCTGACCAATTCAACCCGGCCGGAAACCGCTCTAGCCAAACTCGCACGCCGCGAGTTTTTGCTAGCGCCTGTGCGCTCGGCCGTCCGCCCGCTCACGAACGAGCGTGCATCATCGCGGCGGCGGAACGATGCGGCGGCGGATTATTTCCCGGGCCGAGAAGGGCGAAGCTCAGCACATAGGCTGTCAGCGCCACCATCAGCGTGGTGACGACCAGTGTGATCAACAGCCTGAACTTCTGGTCTGCTGAAACGTCGCTGAAATCCTGCGTACGACTCTCGGTCCTCAACATGACAACACACGTTCCCTTACATGCGGGCCTGGACTTGCGGCTCGACGCCGGGGGTCTCAGGCCCCGATCAACTGTCCTTCAGGATGAACCTGTCGGACTGTTCGTGCTATGACGGCGGTCACAGTCCGCGCCTGTCGCGCGTCCCGGCGCCGTCCCTATTTCACGGACCGATCAGCGACAGGGTCGCCGGCTCATCCGCCGGAGCCTTGCCGCCGGTCACAACGGACCCCAGCGCAAACGCGGTCAACACGACCGCCAGCGCCGCGCAAGGTCGCCACCGGCAGCGCATGGACGTCGGTCTTGACGCTCTGTTCGCGCAAATAACCCTGCAAGGCGCCCATCTGTTCCTCCTCCGAGCGCAGAAGCCGGGGGGCTGTCAGCGCTTCGCGGTTCCTGGCCGCCCAGCGTGCTAACAGTAGGGCCACAAAGCCGAGATCCGCGCTGTGACGCCTCTCACAGCCCGAACGGCCGCGCGGGTGCAAGATCATGTGGGGCGCTGCGCCTCTGGCCGCTCGCCTTGCGCTCGAGGGCGGATGCTTTGAGCGTAGCGCCGGGCAACGGGTTCGGCTTCAGCAGCTCGATTGTGATCGCAGCAGGACGATCAACCCCCTCGGCCGGAGCGCCATTCAGGCGGCGCTCGATTCAGCAGCGATTTGCATCGCTGCGCCCCGGCCGGAATCGCACCGACCCAAAGTCGAGAGCGACAGGTCGAGGCCTGTATCACGCGCAAGTTGAGGGCGAGTTCGGAGAGCGATTGCCGCCCGGCCAGGACCCCTCTAGAAACTGGGGCGTTTCGACGGAATCATCGCGAGGACCCCCGTACTTGATCCGGGGGGACGTGGCGATCCATGGGATCCCAGGGCTGCGGCGGCGGCTCTGGATCGCCACGCTTCGCTGGCGATGACGGCGTTGGTTCCGTCTAGGTGAGTCCTGCTCTAGAAACTGGGGCGCGGCGCGCCCGCCCGTCTCTTGCTGAGGGAGTTTGCATGTCCGTCCTTGATCGAGCCCGCCGCCTGCCGGCCGTCGCGGCGCTTGCGCTTGCGCTCCTGCCCTCGGCGGCGCTGGCGGATTCGAGCACGCTCACGCCCGCGGCGCTCGAAGCCCTGAAAGCGGCGCCGCCGCTGCCCGACATCGTCGAGGGGCGCGCCGACGCCCCGGTGACGATCATCGAATACGCCTCGATGACCTGCAGCCACTGCGCCGCTTTCCACAAGGACGTCTGGCCGGCGCTGAAGGCAAAATATGTCGACACCGGCAAGGCGAAGTTCGTGCTCCGGGAATTCCCGCTCGATCCGCTGGCGGCCGGCGCCTTCATGCTCGCCCGCTGCGCCGGCCCGGAGAAGCGCGACGCGCTCGTCGACCGCCTCTTCGATCACCAGGCGGACTGGGCCTTCGCCGCCAATCCGCTGTTCAAGCTCAAGGAGCAGGTCCTCGCCTCCGGCATGTCGGAAGCCGATTTCGACGCCTGCCTCAAGAAGCAGGACCTTTTCAGCCATGTGAATCAGGAGCGCGACATCGCCGCCAAGGCGCTCGAGGTCAACTCGACGCCGAGCTTCTTTATCAACGATCAGCGGATGAGCGGCGAGCACAGTCTCGACGCCTTCGAGAAAATCCTCGTCCCCCTGACCCATTGAGCCTGTTTCGCACAGGTATTTCGCGCCTTGGGGTTGATTGCGCCGGTCCGATATGGCCGCTAGACCCTTTGCGTCTCATTGTCGGGGCGCTTGGTGATTCGTGACGTGATGGCCGCGCGGGCCGGCGCAAATCCGCCCGCGGGCGACGGGGTCGAAGGGCCGCGACGATGAAATTCGAGCGCTTGCGCCTCACCGGCTTCAAGAGCTTCTGCGACTCCGCCGATTTCAGGATCGAGCCGGGCCTGACCGGCGTCGTCGGTCCGAACGGCTGCGGCAAGTCGAATCTCGTCGAGGCGCTGCGCTGGGTGATGGGCGAGACGTCGTTCAAGAGCATGCGCGGCTCGGGCATGGACGACGTCATCTTCGCCGGCTCGGGCAAGCGCCCTTCGCGCAACATCGCCGAGGTCGCGCTCCTCCTCGACAATTCGGACCGCCGCGCGCCCGGCGCCTTCAACGACGCCGAGACGATCGAGGTTGCGCGCCGAATCGAGCGCGAGGCGGGCTCGACCTACCGGGTGAACGGCCGGGAGGTTCGGGCGCGCGACGTGCAGCTTCTGTTCGCCGACGCCTCGACCGGGGCGCGCTCGCCCTCGCTCGTGCGGCAGGGGCAGATCGGCGAGATCATCGCCGCCAAGCCGCAGGCGCGCCGGCTCATCCTCGAGGAGGCGGCCGGCATTTCGGGCCTCCACTCGCGCCGCCACGAGGCGGAGCTCAGGCTGAAAGGGGCGGAGGACAATCTCCTCAGGGTCGAGGACGTGCTGAAGCAGCTCGACCTCCAGATCGACAGCCTCAAGCGCCAGGCGCGCCAGTCGAGCCGCTACCGCAATCTCGCCGCCGACATCCGCCGCCACGAGGCGCTCGCCCATCTCATCGCCTGGCGCGAGCACGAGGCCCAGTTCGCCGAGGCGCGCCGCCGGCTCGATGCGGATCTCATCGAGGTGGCCGAGCGCACCCGCGCGCAGGGCGAAGCCGCGCGCCTGCAGGCAATCGCCGCCGCCGATCTGCCTCCCCTTCGCGAAGACGAGGCGCGCCGCGGCGCGGCGCTGCACCGGATCACGCTCGCGCGCGACGCGCTCGAGGCCGAGGAGAAGCGCGCCAAGGAGCGCGAGGCCGAGCTCGAGCGCCGCATCGCCCAATTCGCCCGCGACCTCGAGCGCGAGCAGGCCCTGATCGCCGACGCCGCCGCCATGGGCGACCGCCTCGCCGCC
Source organism: uncultured Alphaproteobacteria bacterium (assembly GCA_963775665.1). Classification (GTDB taxonomy): domain Bacteria; phylum Pseudomonadota; class Alphaproteobacteria; order Rhizobiales; family Beijerinckiaceae; genus Roseiarcus. The sequence goes on from CAVZJZ010000014.1 coordinate 34,555, forward strand.
GAGGACGCGGCGCTCGCCGAACGCTCCGATCAGGCGGTCGGCCTCGCCGCCGAGGCTCAAGACCGGGAGGCCGGAGCCCAGCGCCGGCTTCAGGGCGCGGAGGCCGACCTCGCCGAGGCGCAGGCCGCCTCGTCCGATCTCAACGCGCGTCGCCATGCGCTCAGCGCCGCCGCGACCGAGGAGGGCCGGCGCCTGGCGCGTCTCGAAGCCGAGCATGGCGGAATCGAGCGCGAGCTTGCTTCCCTGCGCGCGGCCGATTTCGAGGACTCGGAGCGCACGTCGCGCGAGACGGCCGTCGCCGACCTCGGCGGGGCGCTCGAGGCGGCCGAGCGGGAGACGCTTGCCGCGGAAGAGCGCCACGCCCATGCGCGCGAAGCCGAGGCCCGCTCGCGCGGACCGCTTGCCGAAGCCGAACGCGCGGCGCAGAGGCTGGAGACCGAGGCCCGGACGCTGGCCAAACTGCTCGGCTCCGGCTCCGACAAAGATTTTCCGCCGGTGGTCGATGCGATCAGCGTCACGCGCGGCTACGAGGCCGCGCTCGGGGCCGCGCTCGGCGACGATCTCGAAGCGCCGCTCGACGAGGCGGCGCAGGCCCACTGGTCGCTCATTGCAGCCGACGGCGCCGATCCGGCTCTGCCGCCGGGCGTCGAGCCGCTGGCGGCGCGCGCGACCGCCCCGGCCGCGCTGGCGCGCCGCCTCGCCCAGGTCGGCGTCGTTCCGCGCGGCGACGGCAAGAGGCTGAGCCTTCTCCTTCAGGTCGGCCAGCGGCTGGTGTCGCTCGAAGGCGACCTCTGGCGCTGGGACGGTTTCGTCGCCGCCGCCGACGCGCCGACGCCGGCCGCGCGCCGGCTCGCCGAAAAGAACCGCCTCGGCGATCTCTTGCGCGAGGCGGAAGAAGCGCGCCAGGCGGTCGAACTCGTGCGGATCGAGGCTGAGCGCGCCGCCGCGGCGCTGAGCGAAGCCGCTGCCTCCGAGGCCGAATGGCGCCGGCGCGCCCGCGAAGCCCGCGCGGCCTCGGACCGCGCCCGCGCGGCGCTGGTCGAGTTCGAACGCAAGCGCACCCAGACGCTGACCCGCCTCTCTGCGGTCGAAGAAGCGGCCTCCCGCGCCAAAGCCGCGCGCGACGAAGCGGCGGAGCGCAAGGTTTTGGCCGAAGAGGCGCTGGCGGCGCTCCCCCCCAGCGACGGTCTTTCGCTCGCGCTCGAACGCGCCCGCACCGTCGCTACAGCCGCGCGCGGCGAATTCGCCGAGGCGCTGGCCGCTCTGCAGACGCTGACCCGCGAGGCCGAGGCGCGCGCCGAGCGCCGCAAGGCGATCGCCGCCGAACGCGGCTCCTGGGACGAGCGGGGCGCCCGCGCTCGCGCCCAGATCGCCGAATTCGCCGAACGGCGCGCCGCGGCTGAAGCCGAGCGCGAGACGCTGGTCGAGGCGCCGGTCGAGTTCGCCCGCAGCCGCCGGGCGCTGGCCGACGAGTTCGATCACGCCGAGGCGGCCCGCAAGGAGGCCGCGGACGCCCGCGCCGCCGGCGAGACCGCGCTCGCCGAGGCCGACCGCGCCGCGCGCCAGGCGCTGGACGCCATGGCGGGCGCGCGCGAATCCCGCGCGGCGTCGGAGGCCCGCGTCGAGGCGGCCGAGGCGCGCGCGGGCGCAGCTCCTGCACGCCATCCTGACCGATCTCGACACCGAGCCTTCCGGCCTCGCCGCGCTTGCGGGACATACGGGCGATGCGCCCCTGCCCGAGGCCGAGAAAATCGAGAAGCGGCTCGACATCCCTGCGCCAGGAGCGCGAGCGGCTCGGCGCCGTCAACCTTCGCGCCGACGTCGAGCTCTCCGAGGTCGAGGCGAGCCGGGACAAGCTGATCGCCGAGCGCGACGACCTGACCGAGGCGATCAAGCGGCTCCGCACCGCCATCGGCAGCCTCAACCAGGAGGGCCGCGAGCGGCTCGTCAAGGCGTTCGACGTCGTCAACGGCCATTTCCGCGACCTGTTCGCGACCCTGTTCGAGGGCGGCAAGGCCGAGCTGCAGCTGATCGAATCCGACGATCCGCTGGAGGCCGGGCTCGAGCTCCTCGCCCAGCCGCCGGGCAAGAAGCCGCAGACGCTGACGCTGCTCTCCGGCGGCGAGCAGGCGCTGACCGCGATGTCGCTGATCTTCGCGGTGTTCCTCACCAACCCCTCGCCGATCTGCGTGCTCGACGAGGTCGACGCGCCGCTCGACGACTACAACGTCGAGCGCTTCTGCGATCTGCTGGACGAGATGAGCCGGCGCTCCGACACCCGCTTCGTCACCATCACCCACAACCCGATCACCATGGCGCGCATGGACAGGCTCTATCGGGGTGACGATGGCGGAGCGCGGCGTGAGCCAGATCGTGTCGGTGGAGCTGGCGGAGGCGGAGCGGCTGCTGGAGGCGAGCTGACGAAATCAGAAGTTAGAGATGGAGATGCCTGCAGGTTAATCCTCCATGGCTGCCTCCGCAGGCAGGGTCGCTCTGATTGTTGCTGCAAGTCTTGAGCCAGCGGTCTCTAGATTGCTTGGATTCCAGACCACCGTCGTCAGATGATTGGTATCAAAATGAGAGGTGCCGGACTTCCAAATCGTTTCTTTGCACGTATAGATCACCGGCCTTCCAAGTCCCTCGGCGAAGCCCGCCTCCCAATAGGCACCATTGTTGTGGTGGGTCAGATCCGCGATGACAAATTTGGATGTTCGCAGTGCCACTCGGATCTGGTCGTCAATTAGCCCGGCAGGCTGGGCGTCGATCGCCCTGCGCAGTTCAAAGCCTGTGCGCCTGACCGCGGGAACGAAGCACTCGGTGAACACCTGATCGAGTTCATGGTCGCCAAACTTCATCGCCATGAGGACTTTGCGGGTCGCAACGTGCTGCCTCTTCAGCTCTTCATATCGAAGCCAACCTTGCATGGTGAGGTATAGACCGACGTCACTGCCTAAAACAGAACGTTGATTTAGAAACTCCTTAATTATTGATTGGTCGAGCAGCCACGCTAGCCCAGGGTTAGACGGCGGATGAGTTATGTAATCACCAATGAACGCTGAAATCAACGGTACTGGCAAAGTCGCTGACAGCCCGGCCGCCGGCTGATTGTCCCCAACCAATATTATCAATGCGTCCAACTGCTCTGATGGCGAAGGGAGAGCGTCATCGGTGGCTGTGACCCTTTCAATTTCTGAGGTAGTTAGCTCGATCCAGCGGCTGCGCGACGGCAGTTGTGATTGCGCGCGTCTTAAGTGATGGCTAATCCTTGACCTTCGTTGCAGAGCCCTCGGCTCCCATCCCCCGAGAAGCCGAATCAACTGATCAGCTACCGAAGAACTGTCCGCGGTTACAGACCATCGACCGCACCGACCGCAGTCGTAACCAGCGAAATTGACGGCCTGTATGGGGCTGGGGCAAGTGCTACCGCAGATCGGACACTCTGGCATCGTTTACCCTCGTTGGTTGACGCAAAGTCGCATCGGCGTTTCAACCGAGATAGAGTTTGAGGTTATGCCATTCGAGCGCCGCGCGATCGGGCCTGCTTTGCTGGTCATCGGGCAGCGCAATTTCCTGCCCATGCAGTTCGTAGTATTGCCGTCCGTTCTCGAACTCCTCTTTGATGCGGCGGCTGACCTCGAACCGCATGTCTGGACTGATCGTCACATATCCGGCGTCGAAGAGGCTGTGGAGGTCGCGGCGAAGCAGTACGCCGTTTGCGGCTTCGTGTTCGCCCCCTTCAGCGAAAGGCCGGATATGCGCCGCGTCGAGCGCCGGCAACGTCCGTTCGCGCGTGACGGCGCACCTGCGGTGATATTTGTCGGTGACCAGAATGCGAAAGGCGCCCTGACCGAGGCGTGGACGCACAAGCATCGGCTCCCCATAGCGAGCCGCAGGCGCAGAAAACCCAGCAGCCTCCGGCGCGCCAAGCGCGTCTTGCACCAGGCCCCATAAGCGCATCCCGTCGGGCTCGTCGGTCGAGTAAGTCTTGAAGGAGACGACTTGGCGCGACCAAAGGTCGCCGGTCGGAATCCACGCATATTCGGGCAGGAAGAACGGCTGCGTCAGGATCCTGCAGCCTATGGGAAAATCCTCGCGGTCCTCCGCCGACCGCTTCGTATAACGAGCAATCCGCGCGCGCATTTCGCGTAGCGTCGCCGCGCCGTTTTCCTCTCCGAATGCCTCCCATGCAAGCGAGCACGGCAAACTTGTCGCATGGGCAAACCAACCGCCCCCGACAATGAAGTTGCGCGGCGCGTGCAACTTGAACAGAAACAACTCGCCAGCCTCAAGCGCGCGGAATGCTCTGTCCGATGGCGACCAGAAGTTCACTTCGGTCAAGTGCGGCCGCGCGCGGAGATGATCGAACCAGTCGCCGTCCGTCACAGCAACGACAAGCCTTACGCCCATCTGTCCCACCCCATCCGCGACGAAGGATAGAATGCTTTCAACCGAAAGGAGAAGGGCCAAAAATCTGTCGAGGATAGGGTGACGGTGCGGGGCGCCGTACTCCCGCCGTCATCGTCTGCTTCTCTCGCCAAGCGCAGGCCGCGGGTCGAGACCGCAAACTTCGTCGCGTAATCCGGCGTCCGCGGCGCGCAAAAATGCGTCTCGATCGAGGAGGTCGCCCCATGGAAGAGACGATGATCAGCGAATATGCGCGCCAGCTCAGGAACACGCATGGCGATCGCGCGATCGCCGAGGCTGCTCAACGCGCCGCCGAATGCGAACGGAAAAAGGACAAGGACGAGGCGAAAACCTGGCGGCATGTCGAAGCCGCGCTCAGGTCAATGCGTGGACCGAGCGCGAGCTGAGGTCGGGGCCACGCCCGTTTTCCTGACAGCGACGGCCTTCACTCCCGCCCCGTCTCGTCAGCGCGTTGAGTTGCGTCATTGCGAGCGAAGCGAAGCAATCCACGAGTTGCCGGGCGCGCTACGGCTCTGGATTGCTTCGTCGCTTCGCTCCTCGCAATGACGCGCGAATGCGTCTCGGTCCAAAGGGGCCGCTTTCCCCAGACCTCACCCCCACCCTCAAAGCCTCGGTCGCCGCCAATTTTCTTCAGGACACAACATCAAGTTCCAGATCGGCGAGGCGACGCAGCCGATGAAGGCGCCCGATCTCGCGGACGCGGCCAGGCGTTCAGCGTCTACATAGAATGTCATTGAGGCTACGACGGCGACGATCGAGGTGGGCGCCCTTGCGCCCCCTCCACCACCCTTCGGGTGGTCCCCCTCCCCCGCTCCCGCGGGTGAGGATGATCGCGCGCCCTCCGCCTTCGGACATGCTATGACCATTCGTCGTCATGTTACGGCGCTTTTCCTCCCTCGCGAAGCGGGGGAGGGGGACCGCGCGATAGCGCGGTGGAGGGGGCAAGAGCCGACAATGAGAGCGCCGTCACGGACCATCGCCGCCGCCCGCCGGCTGCGCCGCAATCTCTCGGCGCCGGAAGCCATGCTGTGGAGCAGACTGCGTACCCGCGCGCCCGGTTCGCCGACCTTTCGGCGGCAGCATCCGATCGGGCCTTACGTGCTCGACTTCTTCTGCCCTACCGCGCGTCTCGCCGTCGAGATCGACGGCATGGCCCACGACGTCGGAGACCGACCGCAACGGGATCAGCGGCGGGACGCCTGGCTTTCGGACCAAGGCGTCACGGTGATGCGGATCGCGGCCGCCGAAGTCTTGGCCGCGCCCGATGACGTGGCGGATGGAATTGTCCGAACGGCGATTGCGAGGATCGAAGCCCGCGCCTTACGCCCCCTCCGCCAATTCCGCGATCGCCCCGACCAGCAGGAGCCGCCGAACCGCTTCGAGACAATTCCCTCCAGACCCACCTCGCAGGCCTTGGCGAACACGACCGCGTCATCGGCGTCGATGGCCTCGCTGAACCGGATTGCGTCGATCCCGGCGACGAGCGCGTCCAGTTCCGCCCGGCGGTTCTGGAGCAACCCCGTCAACCCAATTGATCGCCCACATTTTTAGTCCGGCGCAATCGTCACGATCTGAAACGCCGGACCCTCTTCGAGAATTTGTTTTCGATCCGCCGAGAGTTTGATCAGCCGTCCAGGAAGATTGTCAATCGTCATCCACTTTCCGGGCGGGGCGAGGCTGTCGCCGTAGTCGTAATCGTCCTTCTTGTATGTGAAGACGACAGACCACTCGCCGGGCGCGACGAAGAGTTCCGGACCCTTTTGGCCGTGGCGCAACTGCAAGACGCCAGATCGACTATCGCCTGTTTCAATTCTCATTCCGCCTGCAAACTGCGTGACGGAATAGGCGCTCTCCGTGAGATAGGAGTAGCTGTGTGTCGATCCGTCGATGAATATCGCCCAGGTCGACGGCGGCGTGGTCGGCGCCGGGGGCGGTTGAATTCTGAATTGCAGCACCTCGCTGTTCGCGAGCGAAATGAGGGCTCCGTCAGAGAGTTCAGGCTTTCGCCGTACGGCAATTGGACCGCATCGACAGTTGTCCCATTCCGGCTGCGCTCATCGTCGGCCCAAATTCCCTCGCTCGTGTGGCCCACGACAAGATGGCGGCGAGACACAAAATTACTGGCGAAGCTGAAGTCGTTTTGGGCGCCTTCCGGCGAATTGCGTCCGACGTGGACCAGATTGCCGCGCATCGGAAATAGCGCGTCGCGTTTCAAGTCGACGAGGAACCCCCAGGGGATCGTCTTTTCCATGCGCTCGACGCCAATCGTGTCGCCCGCGATCCGGTATCTTTCCAGAGCGCGGCGATACTCGTCGACCGCGGCCACGAACCGTTTATCCTTTTCCGCTTTTGCGGCCTTCCACTCCCATATGCGAGCGACCGAAGCCGAATCGCCTGCCAGCCTGTAGTCATCTTGCGCCTCTTGATATAACGACTCCGTGTCGGGGGCCCCAGATTTCTCATGAAGCGAAGCTTCCGACTCGAGCGCAAGCGCCCTGTCCGCCACGCTTCCGTTCTGCTTCGCCTCATCGAGAGCCTGGTCGACATCTTTTTTTGCAGAGGCGAGTTGATCGGAAAGCGCATAGATTTTTCCGCGCTCGACCTTTGCGTGCACGATGCCGCTCCAATTCCCGTACCTCTCATAGATTGATAGCGAACTCGTCAAACCGGCGACTGCAGCGTCATATGCGCCTTTCGAGGAGGCGACGATCAGCGCATCGGCTCGCTGCTTGTCGGCGGTCTGCATCGCCTGCGTCCGCTCCTGTTCAAAAGCGAATTGCTTGTTCGCAGCCTCGGCCTTCTGACGCTGTTCCTCCGCCGCCTGACGTCGTACTTGCTCGGTCTTGTACTTTTCGAGAGCCTCCTTCGCTGTCCTCCACTCGACGTAAGAAACGCCGGCGAGGATAACCGCCACAACCAGCCCCGCTAAAGCGCCTGCGAGTAAGCGCAACCGAAGTCTCTGCGACTCTTGCGGCTTTCGTCCCGTTCTTGCGCGAGCCTGTCCAGCCGCTCGTTTGCAATGAATTCTCTCCGCCAGCGCAACACGGGCTGGGCAAGGACGTCATGGAAGAGTTCGAAGGCGTCGGCGTCCCTGACCTTGACCGGCTTCAGCAAACGGCTCTTGCTTGGAGTCAACCTGCGCAGCACCGCCTCGACCTCGTTGGTCGTGGCTTCCGGGACGAGACCGTCTCCGGCCTCCTTTCGGTCTTCGTTGACGCTGGCGGCGAGGTCGGCGGCCGGATAGGCGATCTTGGCGCCGCTTGGGGTGACCAGATAGCGGAAGATGTCGGCGCAAAGCGCCTGCTCGGTCTCCGGCAACGCTCGGAGGACATCATCGACGTGCTTGCGCATGATTTGCTGCACGCCGCCGAGCTTCTGCGTGAGCGTCTCGAGGCGGAGCTTCGTCGCGGTGCGGCCGCCGTCGGCCTCCCACAGCTTGGTCATCGTCAGCTGCAGATAGGGGAGCTCGATCTGCGCCGAGCCCTTGCCGGTTTCCTCCGCGGTTGCGCGTCCGCTGCTCTCGCGCAGGTCCTTGATCAACGTCGTGACAAGCGCGTCTTCGATCTCGACCGGCGCGGCGTGCTCGCGGTAGCGCTCGTTGTATCGCCGGACCGGGCCGCGAATGGCGCGCTCCACATCCGTTTCGCTGAGATAGCCGAGCCGGACAGTGGTATCGAGAACGCCAGGAATCGCCGCCCGCAGCCGGTCGAGCAGATGCAGGGAATCGTCGCGAATTCCAATGAGAAGACGCAGATCGAAGTCGCGCCGCGCCAGGAGTTCGCTGAAGCCGCGCTCAGCAGGCGAGCGCTGGCTGTCGCTCCGATACAGGAAGTATTCCTCGAACTGGTCGAGGACCAGGAGGAGCGACCGCTTCGTCGCCTGCTGCGCCGCCAACGCAAGTTGGGCGAAGCTGCCGTCCAGGCGGTCGTCTTTCGCCAGATCGGCGGGAATCGCGCCCCGAAGCGCTTCGATGGCGCGCTGCTGGATCGTACTGGGATCCTGCCAGTCGCGCAGCGTTATGATTGTCCAAAGCGAGCGTTCGCCCAACTCCCTCGGCAGGCCGACGTTGAGGACCGAGCTTTTTCCGACGCCGCTCGGCCCATAGAGAACGGTGACGCGCCGTGACATGACATGGTCGGCGAGGACCCTGCTGTCCTGCTCGCGGCCGAAGAAGAACTCCTCGTATGTCTTCTCAAAAGGATCGAGCCCGACATAGGGGCAGTCTTGCGGGTCAGCGCGGTCGGTCAAGTTCCGCCGCCAGTCGTTCGGTGAAGTTCAGCAAATCCATCTGATAGACGTTCAGATTTTGACTTTGCCAGACCTTCTGCTCCGCCTCGCTGAGGCCTCGGACGATCGCCCAGAAACGGACCTTCTTGCCCCTGCTGTCGCCTGCGCCTGACGGCATCGACTCCAGGAGTTTGCGAAGGATGACGCGGACGTTCCAGTCTTCGAGGCTGTAGCCCAGGAACAGGAAATTCTTCTTTCGCATCAGCTCTTCAATGTAGGGGGGCACGTAACGACCCTGGTCGCGGCCGAGATAGTCGACATAGTCCTCTTCTGTGATGAGATAGCTGTCGTTGATCCGGTCCTTCCGGTCGACGCTGCCATGCATCTTGAACAGGATCGGCGCGGTCGGTTTTCCGGTTTCCGGGTCGGTCAAACGATTCCTGAGATCGGACCCCGTTCGGTCGATCAGTTCCGGGGCGCCGCTGTCGGTCTTGATCGTGAGTCCCTTGTCGAGCCGATCGACCAGGACGTTCGGCCGACGGGGCTCAAGCGCGCGCTCCAGAAGGTCGTCGTAGTTGGTCGTGACATAGAGGGGAATGGTTTCCATGGCTGCGAGCAGCTTGTGGAGAGAGCCAGGCTCCGCCGTGACGTCGAAAGCCTTGTGAAGCTTGCTTTCGAGATCCTCGCGCGAGGCCTGCACCTGCACAAAATACGACGCAGCGAGCGCGAGAGCGGGCGGACCACCGAAGTGCTTGTTCAGGATGGGTTTGATCGCCGCCTGGATCGCAGCGCCTATCTGATCCCGGGTTGCGCCTTGCAAGGTTTTCAGCGCGGCGTCCGCCGCGGCGTCGACGAGCTCCGATTCTGCGGCCTTGTACGCCGCGTCGGCCGCGTCATAGTTTGCGGCGCGGGCAATCACCGAGGCCAATTCGGCCCCAAATGGAAAGAACGGTTTTCCCGGCTCCCATGGCGTCGCGCCAGTTGGCCGAAAGACGGCCGAGGCCGCCGAGCCGAAGAACGGCACAACCGAGCCGCTCAGCAGGGCGTCGACGATGATTTCATACGGCGGCTCGAGCCCATTCACTGTTGTCGCCTAGGGAGCGTGGCCGACTTGTGTCGCGTCCGCTCCAGGACCGCGGCGATCGTGGATCCAGCCGTCGAAGATGTCAAGCGTGAGATGTGAATTGGGCGACGGGTTCGCTCGCGCGCTGGAGCGGCGGCGCAGGCGATGAAAGCGAACGATCTGGCGGGCGCGGCCAAGCGCGTCGAGAGTCGATATGGGGATGAACGGGCGATCCAAGGACCCGCGGGGTCGAGTCCGCGGCGTCATGATCGAGACCGGCGCCAGTCATGCAGGAGACACACATCAGTCATGTAGGAGAGGCCATCCACCGCCCGCAGGAGTGTGAAAATTCTTGACGATCAGGCTCTCGCGCCGGAGTGCGCGCCAGGTTTTTTCACCCGCGCGGCGCTCCTGTTATCGGGCTCAGCAGGGAGATTAATCTCCCTGTTCCGTGTTCACCTTCCACTTGAGCATTTTCGCTCAAGTCCCTGAATCTCCATCGATCGCCCAATCGCTCGGGAGCCGGGCCTGGGCGATTCTCCCTGTTCGCAGGGAGTAACAGGGAGAATCGTCCGGCCCGGCGCGGTTGAGGATGCGCCCCAAAACGGGAAGAGCCGGACCCTGCCCCTCCAGGATCCGGCTCCCGCCCCCCAACGGGGTCTGCGCCCGATGCGCCCTACGCCGCCATCTTCACGGCGTCGTTGAACTTCTTGCCGGCCCAGCCGGTGCCGAGCCAGCAGGCGACGCAGACGGCCAGGACCACGACCGCAAACTTCAGCGCCATGGAGACCGCGAACGGCAGCAGCTGGACTTGCAGCGCGGTCGCGAGACCGGCGACCACGACGCCCAGGCCGACGCCCATCAGCAGCAGCAGGCCGAAATAGAGGAACCCGTTGATGCCGCGCGCCTTGCCCGCATAGGAAAACTCGCCTTCATACATGTCCGCAACCGTATGGGCGGCCACGCCCAGGAAGGTGAAGCAGACCACGAACATGAAGGTGATGGCGAAGTCGGGAACCAGCGCCTGGACCGGCACCATGCCGGGCCCCGCCTGGTCGGAGATCGCCGCCGCCGCGTGCCAGAAGCCCCTGTAGGCGAGGGGGAGATTGATGATCGACTGGAACACGACGTTGGGGATGATGTAGCTCGCCCAGATATGGCCGGTCTTCGACGCCACTTTCCTTCCATGGAAGGGCCCGATCGCCGCCAGTCCCTCGATATCGGCGAAGATGTCGCGTCTGACGATGAAGGCGTAAGGGAAGACGAACAGCAGCGAGATCAGCGTGGTGGCGATCGGCGACGGCGTCCAGCCGAGGCCAAAGATGACCGCCCAGGCGACCAACGTCGACGCTGCAGCCAGCACGAAGCCGATCGGAATCGTCTTCGCCCAAGGATTGGCGATCGGCTCCATGGCGCCGGTCTTCTCAGCTTCCGCCACCGTCACCTTGCCCCCGGCGAACTCGGCTCGCGAGGCGAACAGCGTTCCCGCCGGCAGGAAGACGATGAAGGAAAAGAACACCGCGGCGATGAACCCGAACGCGGTATATGCGGTGTATTCGACTGCCTGGACCTTGAAGACAAGCAGCCCGGCGAGCACGATCAAGATCGCGACGACGACGAAGTTCAGGACTATCTGATGCGTGAACAGCTGGCTCACGCTGACCTTCTTGTGGACTTCCTTACTCATGACGTTCCTCCTTCCGCGCGAGTATCGCGCGGCGCGCGCCACCCGTGCTCTGATTTACGGTGGAAAATTCCTGTCATGAATCTGCGAAATTGAGTTTGAGCCAAGTCAAAAACGCCCCCGGTCTTCGAGGCCCAGCGGCGCGATGTCGCACCACGGCGCCGCTGAGCGCTACTGAGCGACTCCGTCGCTTCTTGCAAAAAAGCCCGCAGACTGTGCACGGCTGACTAGGATTTCATCAGCTCGCCGGGCTGCCTGTCGAAAGCCGGCCGCGTCGAATGCGTCAGGGGCGCCCAAACCTGCGGGTGTTCAGCCCAGGGAAAGGGCGCTGGCATAATTCTTGGGTAGTTCAAGTCTGTCATATTGGCGTCTTGTCAGCGTAGGGATCGGCGAAAGGTCGATTGCAGGTCACTTAGGGCGAGGAAAACAACCAGCGGGGCGTCCGATTGAAGGAGGTCCTCATGTTGAGCACACGTTCTCTGGCGCTGGCCGGCGCTCTGACGGTCCTGCCCCAACTGGTCTTTGCCGCCGAAGCCGGCAAATGCGTCGACGTCTCCATCCCCAAGAAGGCGATCGAGGCGCACAAAGGCAAGTGGATCGAACTGACCGCCGAGCAGTGGGAGTTCCTGCGCGGCATCTACGCGATAAATCCCGAGACCCCGCCCGGCCTGCCCTACGGCGACAAAGCGGCGCTCGCCCAGGTCGACGGCGACAACGGCGGCCTCATCTTCTTCATCGACGGCGACCGGGCCTGCACGCCGATGCCAGTCCCGAAACAGCTTCTCGTCATGATGGACGACGTGGCGACGTCGAAGATCAATCACGAGGGCAGCGGGCTCTGAACAACGCGCCGTCGGCCCGACGCCTGCCGCCGCTTGACGGTCGTCGACTGAAAACCTCTCGCGCAACCGCGAGATGGACTGTGATGCGGTATCAAGATTGCCCATCGGGCCCGGCTCGATCCGAGACCGTCAGGGACGACCCATGAAGACGTCTTCAGGCCATTGAGCCCGGCGCTGCGGCTAGTGGAGTTGGGACGAGGCGTCGTCGCCGCGGGCAAGGCCGATGGTGGTGATCGCGACCAGCATCTCGGCGCGCGCCCTGAGGTCGGGAGCCTCGAGCAGCGCCTGCTTTTCCCTGGGCCCACACGGGCTCAGCATCGATAGGCCGTTGACCAGGGCTTCGTTCGACGCCTTCTTGATGTCGCTCCAGACGATCTTGACCTCGTTGACCTCGGCGAATCGCCTGAGCGTCGCCAGGAGACCGTCGCGATCGACGGCGGCTTCGCCCGCGCCCTCCTTGAAGTCCTCGGCGAAAGGCGCGTAGTCCGCAACGGCGATCCGGTAGGGCGTTAGGCTCTGCGGCTCCGAAACGAGGCGGAAGCGGGCCACGCCCATCAGCGTCAGGAAACATCGGCCGTCGCCGATCTCCGCATATTGGACGATGCGGCCGGCGCAGCCGAGCGGATAGAGCTCCGGCGACCGCGCCTCCTCCTCTGCGGTTGATGGCTGGATGATGCCGATCAGACGCTCGCCGCTCAGCGCGTCGTCAAGCATCGCGAGATAGCGCGGTTCGAACACCGTCAATTGCATCGGCCGGCGCGGCAAGAGAAGGGCGCCCTCCAGCGGGAAGAGCGGAATGGTCGCCGGCATGTCTTCCGGCCCGGCATAAGTGCGGTTGAGCTTCATCGCTCTTTCGCTCGCTTTCGTTCGGCTCCGCGCTGTGGCCATTGCTCTTGTCCGCCGGTATGCCGCTTCAGAACCAGATCGCCGACAGTTTTCGGCGCGCGGCCACTGAAGCCGGATCCATCAGGCCCCAGGCCTCGAAGAACTGCAACAACTGCTTGCGCGCGGCTTCGTCGTTCCATTTGCGATCCCGCCTGATGATCTCAAGAAGATGGTCCGCGGCGGCCTCCCGGTCTCCCTTGGCTGATAGCGCGACCGCGAGATCAAAGCGCGACTTGTGATCGTCGGGATTGGCTGCGACCGCCTGTTCAAGCGGCGCAAGTTCGCCGACGTTCGAGGCCTGCTCGACCAGGCGCAACGCCGCCCAGGCGGCCGCAACCGCCGGGTCGTGCTCCTTGCCAGGCTGAGGCTGGGGCGCCGTCTCCAGAAGCGCCCGGGCCTGAGCGAGTTGCCCCGCCTCGACCTGAAGCTTCGCGAGGCCCCCGATGGCCTTCGGCTCCGCGGGGTCCGCCGAGAGGATCTCGGCATAGATCTCTGCAGCGCCCGCTGCGTCGCCAGCCGCCGCGGCGCCCTCGGCTTCGGCCAGGAGAGCAGTGGTCCCACCTTCGAGCGGGCCGACCAGGCGCTCGATGAAGCCGCGAATCTGGCTCTCCGGCAGCGCCCCGACGAACCCGTCGATCGGCTGGCCCTTGCTGAACGCGATGACGGCCGGAATCGACTGAATGCCCAGTTGACCCGCGATCTGCGGGTGATCATCGATGTTCATCTTGACGAGCGTGGCCTTGCCGTTCGAAGTCGGCGACCGCCTTTTCGAGCGCCGGCGCAAGTTGCTTGCACGGCCCGCACCAGGGAGCCCAGAAGTCGACCAGCACCGGCTGCCGCTGGGACGCCGTCAAGACGTCCGCCCTGAACGAAGCCGTCGTCACTTCCTTCGGCGGCGCCGACTTCGCTAAGGGCGCGACCGCGCCGTCGAGATTCGTCATCGTCTTGATCTCCCGCCCCAAAGCGAGGCTCTTGAAGCCTCGCGCATTTCCCAAATCTTCGCGGCCTAGATGGAGGCGCGCGTCCTGTTATTCAACCTTCGGTTCCTCCTGCCCGAGCGCTGTGACCAGCGGTTCGTGCCCGGTCGCGCGCAAGAATTTGACCAGGTCTTCGCTGGCCAATCCCGTGGTGCGCGTATTGGCCAGGGGATGGAAGTTGAGCCTGTCGTGGCGCATCATCGCCTGGTCGAGCACGACAGTGACCCGCGCCGACTTGTCGTTGATGGCGCCAAACGGTGTCACGGCGCCCGGCCGAACGCCCCAGACTTCCTCAAGCAAATCCGCCGAGCCGAAGGAAACCCGCCCCTGCGCGCCGATCTTTTCGTGCACGCGCTTGAGGTCGACCGGCGTCTCTTCGTCCAGCACCAGCAGGAACAGGCGGCTCTTCTTGTCCTTGACGAAAAGGTTCTTTGTATGGCCGCCCGGAATATTGCCTCTCAGCGCCTGCAATTCCTCCACCGTATAGAGCGGCGGGTGCTCGACGGTCGAGGTCTCGATCGACAGCGCAGCAAGGTAGGCGAGCAGGTCTTCCGGGGACGTCGGCATTTGCATGGTTCAGGGTGAGCCGCGGCTTGGTAGCCGCTTGAGGCACGCCCGGCAAGCCGGTGCGCCCGCCGGCTTCCTTGCGGCGCGAGAAAGGGCTGGCGCGGGCGCTCGAAATCTGTATAAGCGGCCGTCCTCGCCGCAATGGAGCGCGGGCTCTAGCGATGCGACCGACCTGGACGACATCCCGGTTCGGCCGTCTTTGAAAAGTCAGGCGCGGTTCCGCCCGCCGCAAGATTAAGGAACAATCCGATGTCGATTACTGCCGAGCGCAAGACTGCGCTTATCAACCAATATGCCGTCAAAGTCGGCGACACAGGGTCGCCCGAGGTTCAGGTCGCGATCCTCACCGAACGGATCGCCAATCTGACCGGTCACTTCAAGACCCACGTGAAAGACAATCACTCCCGCCGCGGGCTGCTCAAGATGGTTTCGCAGCGCCGCACGCTTCTCGACTATGTCAAGAAGCAGGACGAGGCGCGCTACAAGACGCTCATCGAGCGTCTGGGCATTCGCCGCTAAAGGCGCGCCGCTGGGGCGATCTCTCCGAACAAGCGCCCCTATCCACGACGGGCGGCGGCAACGGCCGGCGCCCGCAACACATGCGAGAGCCTCGCGTCATGGCAGGATCGCAAGGGGCTGGCGCCCTATTTGACCAGCCCCTCGCCGTCTTGCCGATGACGAGCCCGAACCTCGGGCGGCATGGACCGCAGGCTTTCGCATCCTCAACCGCAGGATGATGAAAGATGTTTGACATTCAACGTGAAGAACTCGACTGGTGCGGGCGCAAGCTCGTCCTTGAAACCGGCCGCGTGGCTCGCCAGGCGGACGGCGCCGTGCTCGCCACCTGGGGAGAAACGACGGTGCTTGCGACTGTCGTCGCGGCGAAGGAGGCCAAGCCTGGGCAGGACTTCTTCCCCCTCACCGTCCACTATCAGGAAAAGGCCTTCGCCGCCGGCCGGATTCCCGGCGGCTATCTGAAGCGCGAGGGGCGGCCTTCGGATCGAGAGACGCTGACGTCGCGCCTGATCGATCGGCCGATCCGTCCGCTGTTTCCCGACGGATTCCGCTGTGAGACTCAGATCATCGCGACCGTCTTCTCCTATGATCTTGAATCGGATTCGGACGTCCTGGCGCTGATCGCCTCCTCGGCGGCGCTGACCCTGTCCGGCGTGCCTTTCATGGGCCCGATCGGCGCCGCGCGCGTTGGCGTCATCAAGGGCGAAGTGAGGCTCAATCCGACGGTCGAGGAGATGAAGGATTCCGTTCTGGACCTTGTCGTCGCCGGTACAGCCGACGCGGTCCTGATGGTTGAGTCCGAAGCCAAGGAACTGTCCGAGGAGACGATGCTGAAGGCGGTCATGACCGGCCATGCGGGCTTCCAGCCGGTCATCCAGGCGATCATCCGCCTGGCGGAAAAGGCCGCAAAAGAGCCGCGCGAACTGCCGCCAGACGATCGCTCGACTGTCGAGAAGGCCGTGCTCGATGTCGGGGAAGTGGATCTGCGGGCTGCCTATTCGATTACCCAGAAACAGGAGAGATACGCCGCCGTCGACGCCGCAAAAGCCAAGGTCATGACCTCGCTGGCGCCGGAAGGCGCCAATGCGAAATTTCCCGCTGCCGAAGTCGCTGAAGCATTCCACAACGCCCAGGCCAAGGTCGTGCGCTGGAACATCCTCGACCACAAACGCCGGATCGACGGGCGTGACCTGACGACTGTCCGCCCAATCCTGGCGCAGGTCGGCGTCCTGCCGCGCACCCACGGCTCGGCGCTGTTCACTCGCGGCGAAACACAGGCTCTTGTGGTCGCCACGCTCGGCACCGGCGAGGACGAGCAATACGTCGATTCGCTTGAGGGCACGTACAAGGAGCGCTTCCTGCTCCACTACAACTTTCCCCCCTACTCCGTCGGCGAGACGGGCCGCATGGGCTCGCCGGGCAGGCGCGAGATCGGTCACGGCAAGCTTGCTTGGCGCGCGATTCGCCCCATGCTGCCGACGGCGGCGGAGTTCCCCTACACGATCCGCGTCGTCTCGGAGATCACGGAGTTCGAACGGTTCCTCGTCGATGGCGACGGTCTGCGGCTCGTCGCTCGCATTGATGGACGCCGGCGTGCCGCTGAAGCGCCCCACCGCGGGCATCGCCATGGGGCTCATCCTCGAAGGCTCTCGCTTCGCGGTTCTTTCCGACATTCTCGGAGACGAGGACCATCTCGGCGACATGGACTTCAAAGTCGCAGGCACGAGCGAGGGCGTCACCTCGCTGCAGATGGACATCAAGATCGCCGGGATCACCGAGGAGATCATGAAGGTCGCGCTCGCTCAGGCGCGCGACGGCCGCATGCATATCCTCGGAGAAATGAGCAAGGCGATCACCGGCGCCCGCGCGGAGCTTGGCGAATTCGCCCCGCGGATCGAGACGATGAAGATCCCCACCGACAAGATCCGCGAAGTGATCGGCACCGGCGGAAAGGTCATCCGCGAAATCGTCGAGAAGACCGGCGCGAAGATCAACATTGACGACGACGGCACGGTCAAGATCGCCTCCAGCGACGGCGCCAAGATCAAGGCGGCCGTCAACTGGATCAAGTCGATCGCCTCGGATCCGGAAATCGGCCAAATCTACGATGGCACCGTCGTGAAAACCGTCGAATTTGGCGCCTTTGTCAATTTCTTCGGCTCGAAAGACGGCCTCGTTCACATTTCGCAACTCGCGAAGACCCGCGTCGCGAAGACGACAGACGTCGTCAAGGAAGGCGACAAGGTCAAGGTCAAGGTGCTCGGCTACGACGACCGCGGCAAGGTGAAGCTGTCGATGCGCGTCGTCGATCAGCAGACGGGCGCCGACCTCGAAAAGGCCCAGGCGGCGGAGCCCGCGACCGCGAGCGAATAGCTGCGGAGGCCGCCGAATTCGCAAGAGGAGGGCGGCGTTCGCGGACGCCGCTCTTTTTGTCCCGTTGTCCAGGCTTTGGCCAGTCCCGCCGCGGGCGTTTAACAAGCTGGAAAGTTTGCGGGGGTATTTGACTCAAATCAAATACGATTTGGATTGAACATCATGCAGGTGAGCTTTACCGGCCGGCTCGATGACGGCCGCGCGACGACTGAGATCGGTCGCGTGAAGGCGACGACTCGGTGGCGCGCAGCGGACAAGCCGGGATCCGAGGATGAGCGTCAGGCGGCGATCGAAGCGCTGAAGCGGGAGGCTGCCGAATATGGCGCGGACGCCATCGTCGACGTTCGGTTCGAAGTGGACGACGTCAGGGGGGTTGACGTCGCTGGCGTTGCGCTGCAGCGCGTAAGTGTCACGGGCCTCGCCGTTCGTTTCGCCCGCGCGGCGTAAGATCCTCAGCTCCGGATTGGCCTGCTACTCCGCCGCTTGGCGCAACGGGCGCTGCGCCGCCTCCCGACGACGCAACTCCGCCTCGCGCTCGGGGATGTAGTCGCGCGTCAGGGGAACAGAGTCCTGGCGTCTGGCGATCTGGATCTGGAAGACCATGTGCCCGTCGACTCGGAACGATGTTTCGGATCCGGCGAGATAAAACTCCCACATTCGGCAGAAGCGCTCGTCGTAGAGCCGCGCCGCTTCTTCGCGGTTCTCCATGAAACGTTCGCGCCAGGCGCGCAGGGTCTCGGCGTAGTGCAAGCGCAGAATCTCGATGTCAGTAACGTAGAGCCCAGATCGCTCGATCGCGGGGAGCACTTCCGACATGCTCGGAATGTAGCCGCCCGGGAAAATATGCTTGCGGATCCATGGATTGGTCGCGCCGGGCACGGAATTGCGGCCGATCGCATGGAGCAGCATGACGCCGTCGTCCTTGAGTTGGCGGCGCACGGTCTGGAAGAACTCGTCGTAGCCGCGGACGCCGACATGCTCGAACATGCCGACCGAGACGATCCGGTCGAAAGTCTCCGGAACGTCGCGATAGTCCTGAAGCCGGAAATCGAGACGATCGCCGAAGCCGGACTGTCGCGCGCGCTCTGATGCGACGGCGAACTGTTCCTCCGAAAGCGTGACGCCCGTGACCTTCGCTTCGACGACGCCCGCCAGATAGAGCGCCATTCCGCCGAACCCGCAGCCGATGTCGAGCGCCGTCATGCCATCCATCGGAAGGAGCTTTGCGGCGATGTGGCGCTTCTTCGCCCTTTGCGCGTCCTCGAGCGACTGGCCCGCGTGCTCGAAATAGGCGCAGGAATATTGCCGGTCCGAATCGAGGAAGAGGTCGTACAGGCGCGCGTCGAGGTCGTAATGGCGAGCGATGTTGGTCTTGGCGCGCCGGCGATCGTTGCGCTGGTGCAGGCTGCGGAACGCGACGCGGGCCTTGTCCAGCGCCTTGACCCAAGGCAGCGCTTCGAGCTCGGAGAGATTCCGGGCTCCCACTTCCAGAATGTCGTAGAGAGAGCCCCGGGACACGATGAGCCGGCCCTCCATGTAGAGTTCGCCGAGCGCCAGGGCCGGATCCATCAGCAGTTCCAGCTCCGCCGCCCGATCGACGAGTCTCACGCCGAGACGCCGGCCTGAGCCGTCGCCAAACATGTGTGTCGCCCCGTCGGCCGTCTCCACTTCCAGATTGCCCGTGCGCACGAGCTTGCCCAACCACGCGGTAAATGAGATCGGCATACCCCAACACCCCGTTCGTTCGACGCGAACCTCTCGGCTTCGCGAAGCGTATTTGCCTCCCAACGTTATAGTTAAGGAAAGTTCGACCCGTTTTTCAAGGCCAATCCTTTCTGCTCTCCCGCCGCTTGCCCGGCGAGCCACACCTGTCTTCGTATGGCCCTAATCGTGTCGACGTTTTCCTTTCGCGCTTTTTGCGTTAGACGACGAGCAAATCGGCCAAGGAACTCCATTTCGTGCAATACATCTCGACGCGCGGCGCGGCGCCGACGCTCGGCTTTGCGGACGTGCTTATCGCGGGCCTCGCCCGCGACGGGGGACTGTACACCCCCTTGGCTCTCCCAGAGTGGCGACTGGAGTCGATCCGCGGCCTCAGGGGCCTCGGCTACGCCGACGCCGCTGTCCGGATCATGACGCCTTTCGTCGCCGGCGCATTTGGCGCCGCGGAACTCGAGGCGATGACCGCAGAGGCTTACGCGGGTTTCCGGCACCCAGCGACCGCGCCCCTGGTTCAGATCGACGTCAACCTATTCGCGCTTGAGCTCTTTCATGGGCCCACGCTCGCGTTCAAGGACTTCGCGATGCAGTGGCTCGGCCGCGCCATGAACCGCATCCTGAGCGAGCGTCGCCTGCGCGCGACCATACTGGGGGCGACGTCCGGCGACACTGGAGCCGCGGCGATCGAGGCTTTTGGCGGGCAACCGCAAACGGACGTTTACATTCTCTACCCGCTGGGACGGGTCTCCGACGTCCAGCGCCGACAGATGACGACCGTCGGCAAACCCAATGTTCATGCGCTTGCGATCGAAGGCACGTTCGACGACTGTCAGCGCATTGTCAAAGAGCTGTTTAGCGATCTCGCCTTCCGCGACGAGATGAGCCTTTCAGGAGTCAATTCGATCAACTGGGCGCGCATCCTTGCCCAGATCGTCTATTACTTCTTCAGCGGCGTCGCACTTGGCGCTCCTGAGAGGCCGGTCTCTTTCGCCGTTCCGACCGGGAATTTCGGTGACATTCTCGCGGGCTATTACGCCAAGCGCATGGGGCTTCCCGTCGAGCGGCTCATCGTCGCGACAAACGAGAATGACATCCTCGCCCGCGCGCTTGCGACTGGCCGCTACGAGCCGAGGGGCGTCAAGGAAACGCAGTCGCCTTCAATGGACATCCAGGTCTCCTCCAATTTCGAGCGGGTGCTCTTCGAGTCCTCGGAACAGGACCCGAAAGCCGTCCGCACGCTGATGGCCGATTTCTCCCGGAATGGGTCCTTCACAATTCCCTCCCCCGTCCTGAAACGCATACGCGACGACTTCAGCGCCGAGCGAATCGACGAGACGGACTGCGACCGGGAAATGGGGCGCGCCTATCGAGAGAGCGGACTTGTCATCGATCCCCACAGCGCAATCGGCGTCGGCGCAGCGCGGAGGGCGCTGGCCGTTTCCCCGACGACTCCGGTCATCGCCGTCGGCACCGCCCATCCCGCCAAGTTCCCCGACGCTGTTGAGCGCGCGACAGGGATGCGCCCGCCGCTGCCTGCGCACCTTTCGGATCTGATGCACCGCAAGGAAACAATCGTTGGTTTGCCGAACGATCGGAACGCGGTCGCCCACTACCTTCGCCAGACCGCGCGAGCGCTCGCATGATCGTTCAGGTCACGACCCTGCCGTCCGGCCTTGCCGTCGTCACCGATGCGACGACGCACGTGAAAACGGCCGCAATCGGCGTTTTCGTCGGCGCGGGATCGCGGCATGAGAACGCTGAGGAGCATGGGCTCTCACATCTCCTCGAACATATGGCGTTCAAAGGCACCCGCCGACGAAGCGCGCGCGACATCGCCGAGGCGATCGAGGATGCTGGCGGTGATCTCAACGCCGAAACCGGCGTCGAACGCACCGGCTATTTCGCCCGTGTGATGGGAAGCGACGCGCCCCTGGCGCTTGACATCCTCGGCGACATTCTGACGAACAGCCAATTCGACGCGGACGAACTCGAGCGGGAGAAAAACGTCGTCGTGCAAGAAATCGCCGCGGTCGAGGACGCCCCCGACGACCTCGTGTTCGATCTCCTGACCGCAAGCGCGTGGCCGGGCCAGGCGATCGGACGGCCGATCCTGGGCACGCGCGAGGCGGTAGGGGCTTTCGACCGGGCCGCGATCGGTCGTTATTTGCGAAGCCACTACAGCGCTCCTGCCGTCGTGGTTGCCGCCGCTGGTGCGGTCGAGCACGACGAGATCGCGTCGCTTGCCGCGACGCATTTGGACGGGCTGTCAAACGACCGCTCCCAACTCCAGTCGCCTGCCGTCTACCGGGGGGGAGAAACGAAGCGGCGCAAGCGCCTCGAACAAACTCATATCGTCGTGGCGTTCGAAGGCCGTTCGTCCGGCGCGCCGGATCACGACGCCGCCCAGGTCTTTGCCGCCGCGGCGGGAGGCGGGATGTCCTCGCGCCTTTTCCAGGAGGTGCGAGAAAAGCGGGGGCTGGCCTATTCGATCTACTCCTTTCACTGGGACTATTCGGACGCCGGGCTGTTTGGCTTTTACGCCGGCTCGGCCGATCGCGACGCGGCGGAGGTGGTGGCGGCTTCGATCGATTGCCTGGCGGAGGCGGCGCATGGTGTTCGCGAAAAAGAAATCCGGCGCGCGAAGGCGCAGATGAAGGTTTCGCTGGTCGCAGCCCTCGAATCGCCGGGCGCGCGCGCGCAACAGATCGCGCGCCAGATGCAGATTCACGGACGCCCGCTTTCTACCGAAGAGATGGTGGCCCGCGTCGACGCCATCTCGCTCGAAGATGTTCGCAAAACCGGCGCCGCCATGCTTAGATCGCGCCCCACGGTCGCGACGATCGGCGCCGTCGGCAAGGTTCCCGGCGAAGCCAAGATCGCGGAAGCGCTGAGAGGAGTGTGATGGCGCTTTTCGGCCTCACTCGATCTGTCAGTCCCGAGCCGCTGTTGCGCGGCGAAGGGCTTTATTTACGTCCTGCAACGCCCACGGACTTTTCGTCCTGGTCGCGGCTCCGCGCTGCGAGTCGCGCATTTCTTGAACCTTGGGAGCCGACCTGGCCCGACGACGACCTGACGCAGGCCGCCTTTCGCCGCCGACTGCGCCGGCAGGACGAGGACATTGCGCGCGACGAAGCCTATGCGTTCCTCATCTTCGACCAGACCTCGGACGAAATGGTGGGCGGGATTACGTTGGGCGGCGTCCGACGCGGAGTCTCGCAATCGGGAACGCTGGGCTATTGGATGGGCGCACCTCACGCCGGCAAGGGGCGGATGACCCGCGCCGTCGCGGCGACGGTCGAATTCGCTTTCGTCAAGCTGAGGCTCCATCGGGTTGAAGCGGCCTGCATTCCCGACAACGCCCCCTCTATCGCCCTCCTGGAGCGCAACGGATTCCAGCGAGAGGGATTCGCGCGCGGTTACCTCAAAATCGACGGCGCCTGGCGCGATCATGTTCTTTTCGCGCTGGTCGAAAGCGACTTGCAGGCGAGACCGACGGCGTCAAGATTTGTCTAAGTGTAGCTTGCGCGACGAGGACTTCAGACCCTTTCGCCCGGAACCGCGCGGCTTGCCAGCGCGGACGTTGGCGCGCTCTTTCAGCCCTCGTGCGGATCGGTATCCTGCTCGCGCTCGTCCTTGTGGCTTCTCGACCGGCGTTCGCGGTTCAATCTGTCAGGGTTTCGCCCGATTCCGACGCCATAGACCTCACTCGGGCCGTTGAACGCTACAGCGCCCAGGGCGACCGGATCCAGGTTTCGACCGCGCCCGGCGCCGACGGCATCGTGCGGCGCATTGAAGTGAGCGCTCTCGAAGCCGGAGCTCAGCCGTCGTGGATCGTCTTCGCGCTCACCAATGATTCCGATGAGCAGCTGACGCGTCTTATTGTCGCGCCGCATTTTCGCTTTGTCGGCTCTGGCGTCGTATGGCCCGATCTCGGCTCCTCGAGAATCACGACAATCACGGCCAGTCAGGGAGCGGCGCCGGAGCGGGACGACAACGCGGGCGCGGACGTATTCCGCCTGACCCTCGATCCGGGAACCACCGTCACATATGTTGCGGAGCTGCGCACGCCGTCGCTGCCGCAGCTCTATCTGTGGGAGCCGGACGCCTTCAAGGACAAGTCGACGAGCCTGACCCTCTACCAGGGCATTCTGATTGGCATCGCGGGTCTTCTCGCCCTGTTCCTGACCATCGTGTTCGTCGTACGCGGCGCGATGATCTTTCCCGCCGCCGCGGCGCTCGCGTGGGCGGTGTTCGCCTATGTCTGCGTCGACTTCGGTTTCTGGCGGAAAATGTTCGGTCTGGAAGACGCGTCCGAGCGAATTTGGCGCGCCGGCGTCGAGGCGACCATCGCTGCGACTTTGATCGTGTTCCTGTTCGCCTACCTCAATCTGCGCCGCTGGCACGTGCGCTACATGCATTTTGCGCTTGCGTGGCTCGTGCTGATGGCGGCCGTCGTCGGGCTCTCGGTCTTCAACGCGCCAGTGGCCGCCGGCGTCGCGCGCATTTCGATCGCGACAGTCGCCGGAATCGGGCTCCTCCTCATTCTGAGCCTGGCCGCGCGCGGATCGGAGCGCGCGGTCATGCTGATTCCGACCTGGTACCTGCTCGCGGTCTGGGTGGTGGCCGCCGGCGGCGCGGCGCTCGGCTATCTGACCAACGATCTCGCCGCGCCGGGCCTCGTCGGAGGGTTGGTCCTCATTGTCATGCTGATCGGCTTCACGGTGATGCAATTTGCCTTTTCCGGAGCGGGCGGGGCAACAGACAACGGCGCGGACGCCGAGCGTCGGTCGCTCGCCATGACCGGCTCCGGCGAAGCGATCTTCGACTGGAACGTCGTCAACGACGAGGTGACCGGCAGTGAGGCGATCGAAAGCCAGCTTGGGCTTAAACGCGGCGCGCTCGAGGGGTCGGCGGCCGGCTGGCTCGATGTGCTCCACCCCCTCGACCGGGACCGCTACACGCTGGCGCTCGACGGGCTCCTGCATCAGCGCTCGGGACGAATCAACCATGACCTTCGGCTGCGCGGTTCGGACGGCCACTATTTTTGGTACGTGCTGAAAGCTCGGCCTGTCGTCGGACCCGACGGGGAGGTCGTGCGCGTCATCGGGTCCCTGGCGGACGTGACCGAGATCAAGTCCGCCGAAGAGCGAATGCTGCACGACGCAATTCACGACAATCTGACCGGGCTTCCCAATCGGGAGCTGTTCTATGACCGTCTGACCTCGGCGATGTATCTTGCGCAGAGGCCGGGGACAACCGCGCCGACGGTGCTCGTCATTGACATCGACCAGTTCAAGACGGTCAATGATTCCTTCGGTCTCTCGATCGGGGACTCGGCGTTGCTAGCCGTCGCACGGCGTCTGTCGCGCGACTTGAAGCCTGGAGACACCTTGTCTCGCCTGTCGGGGGATCAGTTCGGGGCCATCGTCCTCGAAGAGGCGCGCGCCGCCGATCTGACGGCCAAGATTGACCGTTTGCGGACGGCGCTGGCTGCGCCGATCAGCTTCGGCGAGCGTGAGATCGCCTTGACGGTCTCGATCGGCGCGGCGGTCTATGACCCCAAGCTCCACCTCAAAGGCGGCGACCTCCTCGCCGACGCGCAGCTTGCGCTCGCCAACGCGAAGAAAGCGGGCGGCGACCGGGTCGAGCTGTTCACCCCGGTCATGCGCTCACAGCGCTCCGACCGGCAAATGCTCGAGAACGACATGCGCCGCGCGCTCGAGCGGGGCGAGATCATGGTCCTGTTCCGGCCCATCGTGCGGCTGGAGGACCGGACCGTCGCCGGGTTCCAGACCCTGGTGCGCTGGCGCCATCCGAAGCTCGGCGTGCTCGACGAGGACGAGTTCGCGTCGGTCGCCGAATCAACGGGCGCGATCGTCGACATCGGCGCCTACGCCCTGGAGACAACGGCGCGGGAACTCGCGGCGTGGCAGAAGGCGCTCGAGGTCAATCCGCCGATTTTCGCCACCGTCGCCGCGTCCTCACGCCAGATGCTGAGCCACGATCTCTTGGCGGACGTGCGCGCCGCGTTGAGCCGCCATTTCGTACAGCGCGGATCGCTGAGGCTCGCGATCGCCGAAAGCCTGGTCATGGAAAACCCTGAATATGCTGCGGCGCTGCTGCAGCGGGTGCGCGAGATCGGCGCGGCGCTCATGCTCGACAGGTTCGGCGCCGGCTACACGTCGCTCGGCCATCTGCCCCAGTATCGGTTTGACGCGATGCGGATCGACGCCTCGCTTGTGAGACCCAACGCCGTGGGGGCTCGCTCGCCGATCCTGCGGTCCATCGTTGTCATGGCGCAGGAAATCGGCATGGACGTCATTTCCGAAGGCGCCGAGACCGAGTCGGATGCGGTCGAGCTCGCCCAGATCGGCTGCCAGTTCGCGCAAGGGACGGCGTTCGGTCAGCCGATGAGCGCGGCGGCCGCCCGCAAGCTGATGGGGGCGGCGCCGTCCTAAGACGCCGCGGCCCTGGGTCGAACCACTCGACGCATGCGCCGATCCGGCCCGCGCACTTTTGTCTCCAGCGAGGATGTTTCAAAGGGTTAGGCGCCAAATTCTGTCCCTCTGCGACGCCGGGGCCGCCGCCTCCAACCGCCGCCGGCGCGGCGATGCGCAAGCCGGATCGAGCAAAGTCCAGATTTCAGCGAGATGAATCCCATGTTATACATTGATAATATGTTAAGTTGTCGTTATAAGCATAGCGGAGCTCACCCCATATGACGCCCATGTGAAAGGCGGGGACAACGGGAACGCCGGCTTGCCAAAGCCGTGCGCGGGGCCAATCTGACGAGGATGAAATTCACCCCCGCCTTTCTGGACGAGATCCGGGCCCGGCTGCCGGTCTCCGACGTCGTCGGCAAGCGCGTCAAACTGCGCCGGCAGGGGCGTGAATGGGCAGGCCTCTCGCCGTTTAACACCGAAAAGACCCCCTCCTTCTTCGTCAACGACCAGAAGGGGTTCTTCCATGATTTTTCGTCCGGCAAGCATGGCGACATCTTCGCGTTTCTCATCGAGACGGAGGGCCTGAGCTTCCCCGACGCGGTCGAACGGCTGGCCTCGATGGCGGGCGTGCCGATGCCGCGGCAGAGCGGCGCGGAGGCCGAGCAGGAGACAAAGCGCGGGACCCTCCTCGACGTCGCTGGCGATGGCCGCTCGCATCTTCGAGGCCAATCTCCACCAGCCGATCGGCGCGAAAGCGCGCGGCTACCTCTCGGATCGAGGGCTCGGACCCGCGGCGCAGCAGCGCTTTTCGCTCGGCTTCTCCTCGCCCGAGCGCTTTGCGCTGCGCGATGCGCTGGCCGCCCAGGGCGTCGGCGCCGATCAGATGATCGAGGCTGGCCTGCTTATTCACGGCGAGGGGATCGCCGTGCCCTACGACCGGTTCCGCGACCGGGTGATGTTCCCGATCCACGACCGCGCCGGCCGGGTCGTCGCCTTCGGCGGGCGGGCGATGGAGCCGGGCGCGAAGGCGAAATATCTCAATTCCCCCGAGACTTCGCTTTTCCACAAGGGCGCGCTGCTTTACAATCATCATCGCGCCCGCAAAACCGCCCACGAGCGCGGCGAGGTCATCGTCGTCGAAGGCTATATCGATGCGATCGCGATGAGCGAGGCAGGCTTCGCCAATGTCGTCGCGCCGCTGGGGACGGCGCTGACCCCCGATCAATGCGCCCTCATCTGGGCGATGGCGCCCGAGCCGATTCTTTGTTTCGATGGCGACAGCGCGGGACGCAAGGCGGCGTTTCGCGCGATCGAGACGGCGCTGCCGCTGATCGGGGCGGGCAAGAGCCTGCGCTTTGCGCTCCTCCCCGAGGGCCAGGATCCCGACGACCTCATCCGGGCGGGCGGCGCCGCGGCGATGGCCGATGTCCTCAAAGGCGCACGGGCCTTCGCCGACATGCTGTTCCAGCGCGAGAGCGACGGACAGCAATTCGACACGCCCGAAAGCCGGGCCGCGCTCGAGCGGAGACTGACCGACGCCGTAAGCCTGATCGGCGACGAAGTCTTGCGCCGCCATTATCAGGCCGACCTCAGGCGCCGCCTGAGCGCGTTTTTCGGCGAGGACCGGCCGGGCGGACCTCGGCGCGAGGGCGGAGCGCGGCCCTTCGAGCGGCGCGGGACCTCTTTCCCGCCGCGCGGGCCCCGCATCGGTCTCGCCGAAACGCCGCTGGCGGCGCAGAGCAAGCTAGGCCGCAAGGCGCGGGAGCCGGCGCGCGAGGTCATGATTCTGGCGATCGCCGCCGGTCATCCCTCGCTTCTCGAGGCCCACTGGGAGGAGCTGGCTGCGATGGAGTTCGCCGGCAAGAGGCTCGCCGCCTTCCGCGACGTGCTCATCGCCGCGCCGCCCGAGGCGCTGCAATCGCCGGAGGCGCTCGCCGAAGCCTTGAAAGCCCGGGGGTGCGCGGAGGAGCGCGACCGCATCCTCGCGCTCGCCGCCCGGATGCCGAACTGGTGGTGCCTTCGCGCGGACGCCGCGCCTTCCGACGCCGAGCACGTGCTGCGGCAAAGCCTGGCCTTGCATCGGCGGTCGGGCGCGTTAAATAGGGAGTTGAAGCTCGCGGAGCGGTCGCTGGCTGCTGAGCCGAACGAGCAAAATTTCGCCCGATTGCTGGATATTAAGGCGCATCTGGCCGATCTCGCGAACGCGGAGGCGGCAATCGACGGCTTCGGCGAGTATTCCGGCAGACCCGCGCCGAGCCTTTGACGGGGGCTTCGGCTCAGGGTTAAGGCAAGCTTAAGGGGACCAGCGTCTTTAAGGGATCAGGCGTGGGAACCAGCGTTGGCCTCGACCCCCAAGCGGGCTCGGGGCCGCGCTGAATGTTGATAATGGGCCTCGGCTCCACGCTTTGGCTCGGCGATGGCTATTTTTCACACCCCCGCGGTCCGGTCGCGGGATGATGGAGACCGCGATGGCGAAAAAAGACGAGGCGAAAGTCGAGGGCGAAGCGGCGGCCGTCGAAACTGCCGACAGTCCCCTTCTCGATCTGAGCGACGCCGCCGTCAAGCGGATGCTGAAGGCCGCCAAGAAGCGTGGCTGGGTCACCCAGGATGAACTCAACGCGGTTCTGCCCTCAGAGGAGATTTCCTCCGACCAGATCGAGGACATGAACGCGATGCTCAGCGAAATGGGCATCAACGTCGTCGACAACGAGGACGCGGAAGAGGCGGAAAAGGAAACTCCAGACGACGAAGAAGAGGCCGAGGGCACGGAAGTCGTCGAGGCGCCCCGTGCGACCGCGGTGGCGACCCGCACCTCCGAGCCCGCCGAACGCACCGACGACCCGGTGCGCATGTATCTGCGCGAGATGGGGTCGGTGGAACTCCTTTCGCGCGAGGGCGAGATCGCCATCGCCAAGCGCATCGAGGCCGGCCGCGAAGCGATGATCGCGGGGCTTTGCGAAAGCCCGCTGACGTTCCAGGCGATCATCATCTGGCGCGATGAATTGAACGAGACCAAGATTCTCCTGCGCGACATCATCGATCTCGAAGCAAGCTACACCGGCCCCGACGGCAAGCGGCCGCCGAAGACCGATTACACCGCGCCCGGCGCTCCGCCCGCGCCCAATCCGGTCCGGGACCGCATGGCGCCGGCGACCGCGCCCGCCGCGCCGCCGGACGGCTTCGAGGGCGAAGGCGCGGCGCCCGCCGAGGGCTTCGACGACGACGACGATCTCGAGAACTCCGTCTCGCTGTCGGCGATGGAAGCCGACCTCAAGCCGCGGGTGCTCGAGACCTTCGACCGCATCGCGGACGCGTACAAGAAACTGCGCCGCCTGCAGGACCAGAACGTCGAGAACAAGCTCAAGAACGAGTCGCTCTCGCCGGCGCAGGAGCGCAAGTACAAGGCGCTGAAGAAGGACATCGTTGGCGACGTGAAGTCGCTGTCGCTCAATCAGAATCGCATCGACGCTCTGGTCGAGCAGCTCTACGACATCAACAAGCGCCTGATCGGCCTCGACGTGCGCCTCATGCGCATGGCCGAGGGACATCGCGTCAGCCGCGAGGACTTCCTCAAGACCTACCAGAACTCGGAGCTCGATCCGAAATGGCTCTTGCGCGTCTCGAAGCTGACGACGCGCGGCTGGAAGGAATTTGTGGCGTCCGACAAGATCGCGATCAAGGAGATCCGCAGCGAGATCCAGTCGCTCGCGACCGAAACCGGCCTCGAGATCCAGGAATTCCGCAAGCTCGTCCAGATGGTGCAGAAGGGCGAGCGCGAGGCGCGGCAGGCGAAGAAGGAAATGGTCGAGGCGAACCTTCGTCTCGTGATTTCGATCGCCAAGAAGTACACCAACCGCGGACTGCAGTTCCTCGATCTGATCCAGGAAGGCAACATCGGCCTGATGAAGGCGGTCGACAAATTCGAGTACCGCCGCGGCTACAAGTTCTCGACTTATGCGACCTGGTGGATCCGGCAGGCGATCACCCGCAGCATCGCCGATCAGGCAAGAACGATCCGCATTCCGGTCCACATGATCGAGACGATCAACAAGATCGTGCGCACCTCGCGCCAGATGCTGCACGAAATCGGCCGCGAGCCGACGCCGGAGGAGCTGAGCGAAAAACTCGCCATGCCGCTCGAGAAGGTGCGCAAGGTCTTGAAGATCGCCAAGGAGCCGATCAGCCTCGAGACGCCGATCGGCGACGAGGAGGACAGCCATCTCGGCGATTTCATCGAGGACAAGAACGCGGTGCTGCCGATCGACGCGGCGATCCAGTCGAACCTGCGCGAGACGACGACGCGCGTCTTGGCGTCGCTGACGCCGCGCGAGGAGCGCGTGCTCCGCATGCGCTTCGGCATCGGCATGAACACCGACCACACGCTCGAAGAGGTCGGCCAGCAGTTCTCGGTCACCCGCGAACGCATCCGCCAGATCGAGGCCAAGGCGCTGCGCAAATTGAAGCATCCTTCGCGCTCCAGAAAACTCCGAAGTTTTCTGGACAATTGAGGCAAAGTCGTCTTCGAAGAGAAGCGACGCCGTCCGGCCTCAGCTGTTGCTGGGGCGCTGATCGAGTCCGCTGAAGTGTCCGCATCGGGCCGCGCGGAGAGGATATCGCGACACGCGGCAGTCACAGGCAGTCCAATACGAACTCAAGCCCGGTCGCGTGACGATTGCGGCAAGCCTTCCAATGATGTCGCGCCTGGGACATTGAACAGCGTCGTGAAGCAGGCCCGCATCCTGGAGATTCGGTGAATGCGCGCTACGCCGTTGTGATCGAAAAGGCGGGCGACAATTGTTCCGCCTATGTGCCGGACTTGCCGGGCTGCGGCGAAACGGTCGTGGAAGTGGAATGGGAGGTGCGCGAGGCGATCCGCTTCCATATCGACGCTCTCAAAGAGGACGGACTCCCCGTTCCGCCGCCGAGCGCAATGACCGCGTATGTCGAAGTCTGAACCCCCGTGAGCGCGGCTTGACGCCGGGACGTTCGTTGACGCGCTCTGTTGACCCGGACGCCCGTGGCGGAGGATGTCCAAGCTGAGCGGAGCCAAAACCACGCGCCCCGGCGCAAGTTGAGACGATCGTCGACAGGGCTGCCCCGCATGATATTGTCGCAATGCAGCGGGCTCTATCGATGCCAAGAGCTGTCGTGGCAGGCCGGTTAGGAGGGCGGAATGGCTTACAAGGATATCCTCGTCTATCTGGATCCGACCGCCGAGTCTGCCGGGCGGCTGCGCTTTTGCGCCGGACTCGCCAAGGCGCACGGCGCGCGGCTGGTCGGGGTCGATGTCACCTCGCCGGAGGCCCTTGCGGGGTGCGAAAATCCCGACGCCACGCGCCAGGCGTTCGACGCCTCAACCCTCGCCGCGGGAGTCAAATCCGTGTTCGTGCCGGCGGAAAAGCCGGGCGAAGGCGACGCCTTCAGCCACTGCGTCGATCTCATCGTCGCGCCCGCCCCAGGCGGTCCGGCGCGCGACGCCATCCGACGGGGCGCGCTCGACCGGGCGCTGACCGAATCCGGCGCGCCGATGCTGATCCTGCCGCCCGACTGGACGGGGGAGACTGTCGGCCAGAATGTCGTCATCGCCTGGAACGGCGGACGGGAGGCTCTGCGCGGCGTGCATGACGGCATGCCGTTCCTCAAGAAGGCGCAAAAGGTCACCGTGTTCGCCTTCTCGTCGCGGCCGAGCGATCTTCGCGCCTCGGCGGTCATGCTGGTCGACCATCTCGGCGCCCATGGCGTGACGGCCCATATTTCGGACTGGACCAACACGGGCGACCTGACGGCGATCGAGGCCTTGTTCGCGAGCCTCGACACCCAGGACGCCGATCTCATTGTCGCCGGCGCCTTCGGCCATTCGCGGCTCTACGAGGGCCTCTTCGGCGGCGTGAGCCTCGACCTCATGCGCCAGCAGTCGCTGCCGGTGCTGATGTCGCATTGATTTGTCAGAATTCCGGCGCGCCGGCGGGATCGGCGAGGCGGTGCAGCCGGTCGGCGGCGGCCTGGGCGAAACGCAGCATGACCGCCCGTCGGCTCGACGAAGCCATGCGCTGGAAATCGGCCTCCCTCACAATCTCGGCGCCGTAAGGGTCGGCGAGGATGAGGCCGGCGTCGGCGGGCATGATCTCGGCCGGCGTGTGCTGCGATATGGCGAAATAGAGCCGGTCGCAGCAGGCGGCGTAGTCGCGCCATTTGCGGTCGGCGCGCAGATCCGCCGGCGAGGACTTGATCTCGACGATCAGAACCTCGCCTTGCGCATCAACCGCGACGATATCGGCGCGGCGCCCGTCGATCAGGGGGAGCTCCGTCACGCTGGAAAAGCCGCGGGCCCTCAAAAGCCGCCGCACGCCGCGACCGATCATCAGCGCCGTCTCGGACTGGCGGCCGTCGGCCGGGAGAGCGAGCCGCCCGTCGTCCATGGGGTCACGCGCCCTTTGCGTCGGCGAGGATCATTTCGGCCGCCTTCTCGGCGATCATCATCGTCGGCGAATTCGTGTTGCCGGAGGTGATCCGCGGCATGACGGAAGCGTCGACGATTCTGAGCCCGTCCAGCCCAAACACCCTGAGCCGTTCATCGACCACCGCCGCAGGATCACCGGCGAGGCCCATTTTGGCCGTGCCCACCGGATGGAAGATCGTCGTTCCGATCTCGCCCGCCGCCTTCAGAAGATCATCGTCTCCGGTCACGCGCGCGCCGGGCTTCAGCTCCTCGGGCGAATAGCGCGCCAGCGCAGGCGCGGCGGCGAGACGCCGCGCGAGGCGGATCGAATCGCAGGCGACCCGGCGATCCTCGATCGTCGCGAGATAATTCGGCCGGATGCCCGGCGCGGCCTGCGGGTCCGGACTGACGGCATGCACCGATCCGGAGCTCGACGGCCGCAGATTGCACACGCTGATCGTGATCGCCGGGAAGGGGTGCAGCGGCTCGCCGAACCGGTCGAGCGACAGGGGCTGCACATGGAACTCGACATTGGCGGTCGCGTAGTCGGGCGAGGATCTCGCGAACATGCCGAGTTGCGAAGGCGCCATGGTCATCGGCCCGCGCCGGCGGAGCGCATAGTCGAGCCCCATCATTGCCCGCCTGAACGGGGAGCGATAGTCGACGTTGAGCGTGCGCGCGCCTCGGATGCGGAAGATGGCGCGGAGCTGCAGATGGTCCTGCAGGTTTTCGCCGACGCCGGGAAGCGGATGCGCCACGGGAACGCCGATTGCCGTCAATACGTCCGGCCGCCCGACGCCTGACAGCTCCATCAGCTGCGGCGAGCCGATGGCGCCGGCCGCGAGCAGCACTTCGCCCCGCGCCCGCGCCTCATGGCTGGCGCCGCCTCGGCGATAGCGCAGGCCCGACCGCGCGCCTGCCGTCGAACAGGAGCTTTTCGGCGTGAGCGTGATCGACGACCCGCAGATTGGGCCGGCTGAGGATCGGCTTCAGAAAGCCGGCCGCCGCGCTCCAGCGCCGTCCGCGCCGCTGGTTGACCTCGAAATAGTCCGACCCCTCGTTGTCGCCGCGATTGAAATCGTCGACCTTGGGGATGCCGATCTCGGCCCCGGCCTCCCGCACGGCGTCCAGGATCGGCCAGGAGATGCGCGGGCGCTCGACCCGCCATTCGCCTCCCGCGCCGTGCAACTCGCAGGCGCCGCCGTGATGGTCTTCGTGGCGCAGAAAATAGGGCAGCACGTCGTCCCAGCCCCATCCGGCGAGACCCAGCTGACGCCATCCGTCGTAGTCCGCCGCCTGCCCGCGCATATAGATCATGCCATTGATCGCCGACGAGCCGCCGACGACCTTGCCGCGCGGATAGGCGATCGAGCGGCCGTTGAGGCCCGCTTCCTCCTCGGTCTTGAACAGCCAGTCGGCGCGCGGATTTCCGATCGCGTAGAGGTAGCCGACCGGAATGTGGAGCCAGATCCAGTTGTCTTTTCCGCCGGCCTCGATCAGGAGCACGCGGTTGCGCGGATCGCGGCTCAGCCGATTGGCGAGCACGCAGCCCGCCGAACCGGCGCCGACGACGATGTAATCGTAAGTCTCCACCCCGCTCACGGCTCGACCGCCCAGCACGCCACGTCCCGCCCCTGCTTCTGTTCGATCGGCGGCTTGTCGACCCGGCAACGGTCGAAAGCGAGCGGGCAGCGCGGGTTGAACGGGCAGCCGGGCGGCGGGCGCGATCGGTGAAGGCGGCTCGCCCGCCAGCAGGATTCGCTCGCGCTTGGCGCCGGGGACGGCGATCGGCGTCGCCGACAGAAGCGCGCGCGTGTAGGGGTGCAGCGGGTTGCGAAAGATCGCGTCGCGCGAGCCCATCTCGACCGCATGGCCGAGGTAGATCACCAGGACGTCGTCGGCGATGTGGCGCACGACCGAAAGATCGTGCGAGACGAACACATAGGCGAGCTTGAACTCCTCCTGCAGGCTCGCGAGCAGGTTGAGCACCTGGGCGCGGATCGAGACGTCGAGCGCCGACACCGGCTCGTCGAGCACGAGGATCTTCGGCCTCAGCACGAGCGCGCGGGCGATGGCGATGCGCTGGCGCTGGCCGCCGGAAAACATGTGCGGATAGCGATGATAGTACTCGGGCCGGAGGCCGACCTTGTCCATGATCGCGAGCGCGGCCGCCTTGCGCTCGGCGGCGTTCATCCCGCGTGTTGACCAGCAGCGGCTCCTCGAGCGCTTTGCCGATCGTCTGGCGCGGGTTCAGCGAGCCGTAGGGGTTCTGGAAGACGATCTGAATTTCCGCGCCTGAGGCGCTTCAGCGTCGCATGGCTCGCCAGCGCCACATCCTCGCCGTCGATCATCAGCGCGCCAGCAGTCGGCGTCTCGATCAGGGTGAGAAGGCGCGCCAGCGTCGACTTGCCGGAGCCGGATTCGCCGACGACCGCAAGCGTGCGGCCCGCTTCGAGCGCGAACGAGACGCCAGCGAGCGCCTTCACCGTCGCCGGCGGCCGGAAAGCGCCGCGCGAGACCGAGTAATCGCGCGTCAGGCCCCTGGCTTCGAGCGCCGCGGTCATGCGCCCGCCCCCTGCAGCGCAGGGGCTTGCGGGACGCCATGCTCGAGCGGCGTGTGGCAGAGCGCAGCGCCGAGGGTCGGCGCCGCGCGGCGGGGCGCGACGCGGCGGCAGGCGTCAAAAGCGAAAGGGCAGCGCGGCGAGAACAGGCAGCCTTGCGGACGGTCGAACTGTCCCGGCACCACGCCGGGAATCGCGGGCAGGCGGCGCGCCGTCGCGCGCTCCGGCAGCGCGGCGAGCAGCGCGGCGGTATAGGGATGGTGCGGATCGGCGAAGAGATGCGCGCGTGGAGCTAGCCTCCACCTGCTGGCCGGCGTACTGGACGATGACGCGGTCGGCGGTCTCGGCCACGACGCCCATGTCGTGGGTGATGAGGACGAGCCCCATGCCGTTCTCGCGCCGGAGCGCCAAAAGAAGATCGAGGATCTGAGCCTGGATGGTCACGTCGAGCGCGGTCGTCGGCTCGTCGGCGATCAAGAGCTTCGGGCGGCAGGCAAGCGCCATGGCGATCATCACCCGCTGGCTCATGCCGCCCGAAAGCTGGTGGGGAAACGCGCGGACGCGGCGCTGGGGATCGGGGATGCCGACCTCGGCCAGGAGCTCGACGACGCGCCTCTGGCGCGCGACTTGCGATCGAGGCCGAGATGGGTTTTCAGCGACTCGTCGATCTGAAAGCCGACGGTGAAGCAGGGGTTGAGCGAGGACATCGGCTCCTGAAAGATCATCGCCATGTCCTTGCCGGCGATGCGGCGCCGGTCCCTCGGCGGTCATCGAGCAGAAGGTCCGCGCCGTCGAAGGCCATTCGGTCGGCCGTGACCGTCGCGGTCGAGCGGCAGAAGCCCCATCACGGCCAGCATCGCGACCGACTTGCCCGAACCCGATTCGCCGACGATCGCCAGCACCTCGTTGCGGTCGACCGTGACGTCGATGCCGTCGACCGCCTTGAACGCGCCGCTGCGGGTGGCGAAGGCAGACGGTGAGGTTGCGGATTTCGAGCAGCGGCATCGTCAGCTCCGCCGCATCTTCGGATCGAGCGCGTCGCGCAGGCCGTCGCCGGCGAGGTTGATGGCGACGACGGTGACGAGGATGGCGAGGCCCGGGAGGGTGACGATCCAGGGATCGGAGCGGATGAACTCGCGCGAATCGGCGAGCATCGAGCCCCATTCGGGCGTCGGCGGCTGCGCGCCGAGGCCGAGAAAGCCGAGGCCCGCCGCCTCGAGGATCGCGTCGGAGACGCCGAGCGCCGCCTGCACGATGAGCGGCGCGAGGCAATTCGGCAGCACCGTCGACCAGGCGAGCCGCAGCGGACCGACGCCGGCGACCCGCGCCGCGGTCACGTAGTCCTTGTTGAGTTCGCCGAGCGCCGAGGCGCGCACCAGGCGCACGTAGCGGGGCAGATAGACGATCGTCACCGCGACGATCGTGTTGGCGAGGCTCGGGCCCGAGCACCGCGACCACGAGGATCGCCAGCACGAGACTCGGCACCGCCATGATGAGGTCCATGAGCCGCGTGACGACGACGTCGACGATCGGACCCGTCATCGCCGCGAGAAGCCCGAGCGACGCGCCGATGACGAACGAAACGCTCATCACCGCAACGCCGATGAACAGCGACACCCGCGCGCCGTAGATGAGGCGCGACAGCATGTCGTGGCCGTCGCCGTCGGTGCCGAGGATGAAGCGCCACGAGCCGCCCGCCTCCCAGACCGGCGGCGCGCGCACCGCGTCGCGGAACTGCTCGATCGGCGAATACGGCGCGATCAAATCGGCCGCCAGCGCGACGGAACAGGACGACGCCAAAGACCGCGAGGCCGAAGACGGCGCCCGGTTTTCGCGGAAGGCGGCCCAGAAGGCGGCAAGCGGCGAGGGCTGCGCGAGAACCTGCGGCTTCGCTGTCGTCGGCCGCGGCCGGCTGAACGAGCGGCGACGTCAGCGGCCATGACGGATCCTCGGGTTGATCGCGCCATAGATGCAGGTCGACGATCAGATTGACGAAAATGACGACGGCCGAGACGAGCATGACGCCGCCCTGCAGCGCCGGATAGTCGCGCCGGCCGATCAATTCGATCAGCCATTTGCCGACGCCGGGCCAGGAGAAGATCGTCTCGGTCAGCACCGCGCCGGCCATCAGGCCCGAGACGGAGAGGCCGATCACGGTCACCACCGGCAGCAGCGCGTTGCGCAGCGCGTGCACGCCGATGACGCGGAACGGCGACAGGCCCTTCGCGCGCGCCGTGCGGACGTAGTCCTCGCTCAGCACCTCGAGCATCGAGGAGCGCGTCATGCGCGCGATCACGCCGAGCGGCACGGTGCCGAGCACGATCGCCGGCAGGATCAGATGCCGCAGCGCGTCGAGGAACGCGCCCGGCTGATCGGACAGCAGCGCGTCGATCGGTCATGAAGCCGGTCGGCTGGTCGAAATAGTAGTTGATCGAGGTCGATGCGGCCCGAGACCGGCAGTCCAGCCGAGCCGGACCGGACACGAACATGATCAGCAGCAGGCCCCACCAGAAGATCGGCATCGAATAGCCGAACAGCGAGATCGTCATCAGCGCCTGATCGAAGACGCTGCCGCGCTTGACCGCGGCGATCGCGCCGGCCGGCACGCCGATGACGATGGCGAACAGCATGGCGAAGAACGACAGCTCCAGCGTCGCCGGGAACAGCGTCAGGAACTCGGTCAGCACCTTCTGCTGGGTCGACGAGCGAGACGCCGAAATCGCCGTGCAGAAGCTTCCAGACATAGTCGAGGAACTGCTTCCACACCGGCTGATCGAGCCCGAGCTCATGGCGGAAGAAGGCGAGCCGCTCGGGCGAAATGCCGTGCTCGCCGACCCGCACCTCCACCGGATCGCCCGGCACGAGCCGGATCGCGACGAAGGTCAGGAACATCAGCGCGACGAAGGTCGGGATCGTCAGCGCGACGCGACGGAGGAAGTAGATGAGCATGGCCGTTCCAAACGCTTCGGGCTCCGCCTTTGATCGGCGGAGCCCGAGCCGGCCTTACTGCAGGTCGACGCCTTCGAAGGCATGCGTGCCGAGCGGGCTCTGCTTGTAGCCCGTGACGTTGGCGCGCGTCGCTTCGTACACGGTCGAATGCGCGAGCAGCAGTTCCGGCGCCTCGTCGTGCTCGATCTCCTGCATGCGCTGATAGAGCTTGGCGCGCTCGGCCTGATCGGGAATGACGCGCGCCTTGACGAGGAGGTCGTCGAACTCGGCGTTGCACCATTTCGGGATATTGTTGCCCGCCGGCTTGCCGTCGGGACAGCCGAGGAGGAAGAAGAAATTGTCGGGATCGCCGTTGTCGCCGGTCCAGCCCATCTGCCCGGTCGTGTCCTCCGCATTCTGAATCCGCTTGCGATACTCGCCCCATTCGTAGGTCACGAGCTTGGCGTTGACGCCGATCTTGGCGAGATCGGCCTGCATCATCTCGCCGATGCGCTTGCCGTTCGGATTGTAGGGGCGCGCCACCGGCTGATACCAGAGATCGATCTCGAGCGGCGTCTTGACGCCTGCGGCCGCGAGCATCGCCTTGGCCTTCTCGGGATCGTAGGGGTAGTCGGCGATCTTGTCGTCGTACGACCACATCGTGCGCGGGATCAGGGTCTTCGCCTTCTCGCCGGCGCCGAGATAGACGTCCTTGACGATGGC
The DNA here is from genome assembly GCA_963775665.1 of uncultured Alphaproteobacteria bacterium. Taxonomy (GTDB): domain Bacteria; phylum Pseudomonadota; class Alphaproteobacteria; order Rhizobiales; family Beijerinckiaceae; genus Roseiarcus. The sequence goes on from CAVZJZ010000014.1 coordinate 72,927, forward strand.
GTCGCGATCGATCGCCATCGACAGCGCCTGCCGCACCTCCTTCTTGTCGAACGGCGGCTTGGTGTTGTTGAACGCCCAGTAGGCGATGTTGAGACCAGGAGCGCTGATCACCTTCAGCGACGGATCCTTCTGCATCTCGGCGAGATCGGCCGGGCGGGGATAGGCGTTGACGTGGCATTCGCCCGCCTTGAGCTTGGCGTAGCGGGCGGTCGCGTCGGGCGTGATCGCGAAGACGAGATCGTCGACCAGCGGCTTCTCGCCGTAATAGTCCTTGTTCGTCTTGTAGCGGATCACCGCGTCCTTCTGATAGGCGACGAAGGAGAACGGGCCCGGTGCCGACCGGCGCCTGATCGAACTGTTCGGGCGTTCCCTTCTTCAGCAGGAAGTCGGCGTATTCGGCCGACGCGATCGAGGCGAAATCCATCGCCAGATTGGCGAGGATGGCGACGTTCGGCGTCTTGAGATGGAAGACGACGGTGTAGTCGTCCTTCTTCTCGATCGTAGTCGAGCAGCGAGGGCATGTCCATGTCGTTGAAATAGTCGTATTTGCCGCCGGACACCTTGAATAGGGGTGGTCGGGCTTCCACTGCCGGTTGAACGAGAACAGGACGTCGTCGGCGTTGAAATCGCGGGTCGGCTTGAAGTCCTTCAGCGAATGGAACTTGACGCCCTTGCGCAGATGGAACGTGATCGTCTTGCCGCCGTCGGCGATGTCCCAGCTCTCGGCGAGACCGGGCACGACCTCGGTCGTGCCGCGCTTGAATTCGGTCAGGCGGTTGTAGACCGGCCGCGCGGCGTCAAAGCTGGTGCCGGTGGTGTTGATCGCCGGCTGGAAATTCTCCGGGCTGCCTTCGGAGCAATAGACCAGGGTCTTGGCCGACGCCGCTCCGGCGCCCGCGAGCAGTGCCGCCAGCCCGAGGACGGCGATTGTGATGGTTTTCATGTTTTCCTCCTGACAACGCGGCGGCCGGCATCAGACGCCGGGCGCGGCGCGAGCCGGTCCTTACGCTCGAAACACGTGATCCATCGAAGCCCTTTTTGCCCTCGAAGGCAATGGCGCGACGGCGTTGGTCGCCTCACAGCGCTCTCAGCCGCGCGATCAACGATTTGGGGTCTCCCTTGATCGCCAC
>CAVZJZ010000015.1:0-206008 GCA_963775665.1 uncultured Alphaproteobacteria bacterium
CTGACCGGTGAGGGTGCGCTCGCATTCTTCGACGCCATCGCGCCGATCGTGCACCGCGATTCCATCGACATGGACGTCGCCTGGATGCAGTCGCGCTACGACAAGGTCGGGCCCGGCGGCGACGCCGCGGCCTACGTCAACTGCCCGATGAGCCGCGATCACTACGAGACGTTCGTCGATGCGCTGCTCGCGGCGGAGAAGACAGAGTTCCGCGAATTCGAGGGCACGCCCTATTTCGACGGCTGCCTGCCGATCGAGGTGATGGCCGAGCGCGGGCGCGAAACGCTTCGCCACGGGCCGATGAAGCCATTCGGCCTCACCAACGCGCACCAGCCGACCGTCAAGCCCTACGCCGTCGTCCAGCTGAGGCAGGACAATGCGCTGGGAACGCTCTTCAATATCGTCGGCTTTCAGACCAAGCTCAAATACGGCGAGCAGGGCCGCATCTTCCGCATGATTCCGGGCCTCGAAAATGCGGAATTCGCCCGGCTGGGCGGCATCCACCGCAACACCTACCTCAATTCACCCCGGCTCCTCGATCAGCGCCTGCGCCTCAAGGCCGCGCCGCGGCTGCGCTTCGCCGGCCAGATCACCGGCTGCGAGGGCTACGTCGAGAGCGCCGCGGTCGGCCTCATCGCCGGGCGCCTCGCCGCCGCCGAACGGCTCGGCCTGGAGATGACGGCCCCGCCGCCGACCACCGCAATCGGCGCGCTCCTCAATCACATCACTGGCGGCCATATCGAATCGATCGACGCCGGCCCGCGCTCGTTCCAGCCGATGAACGTCAATTTCGGCCTCTTTCCCCCGATCGTCGAACCGCGCGTCGACGAGAACGGCAAGCGCCTGCGCGGTCCAGAGCGCGGGTTGGCGAGAAAGCGCGCGCTTTCGGCGCGGGCGGAGGCGGATCTGGCGCGATGGATGACGGCTGTTGGAGGCGCCGAAGCGTCCTTACGACTGCAAGTTCGAGTTGCATGACCTCATTCGGCGTCGTTCGCGCCCGCGCGGAGCGGCGCAAGGGAGGAGCCGAGGCGCTCAAGGCTTTGTTGCCTCCCGTCCCGCGCAGGGACGCGCTGAACGCGATGTCCGACGACAGGGTGCTCGCCGAGATGGCGCGCAGGATCTTCAGCGCCGGATTTTCCTGGAGCGTCATCAAGGCGAAGTGGGGCGGCTTCGAAGAGGCTTTCCTCCGGTTCGAACCCAGGACGCTTGCGTTTCAGCCCGAAGAGTTTTGGGACGCGCTTACACGCGACGAACGCATCGTCCGCAACGGCGCGAAGATCATGTCGGTTCGCGAGAACGCGAGTTTCGTGCGCGACATCGCGCGCGAACATGGCGGCTTCGGCAAGTTCCTCGCAGCATGGCCGTCGTCCGACGAGATCGGCCTCCTTGCCTTTCTCGCCAAGCGCGGCGCCCGGCTCGGCGGCGCCACCGGCCAGATGCTCTTGCGCGCCCTCGGCTGGGACGGGTTTGTGTTGTCTCAGGACGTGGTCGAGTGCCTGCGCGACGCGGACCTCGACATCGCCCCCGAGCCGAAATCGAAAGGCGATCTCGCCAGGATTTAGGCGCAGTTCAACGCCTGGGCTGCGGAGACAGGGCTTCCTTACACGCATCTCTCGCGCGTCTGCGCGATGTCGACGGGCGAGAACTATGGCGAACGCAATCTCGTCGGGCTCACATACGAGAGCGAGTAGCGGCGGGGGTCGACGCGAGACGATAGTTCGGCGAAGACAAAGCAGGGGGACCAACATTGGACGGCGCCTATCTCTCCGCTTTGGCTGCTCTCGCGGGCGCGATCATTGGCGGCGTCACCTCCTTCGCCACGACCTGGCTCACCACGACGACGCAAGCGCGCGCAACGCGGCTCGCCGCCGAGCGAAGCGACCGTCAGGATCTCTACGGCCGCTACATGACCGAGCTTGCGACGCTGTTTGCCGAGGCGCTGAAAAGCGACAAGGTGGATTACGCCAAGCTGACCGGCGCCTTCGCGCTCAAAGGCCGGATCGAGCTCATGTCGTCCGGTCCGGTGGTCGAGGCCGCGGACCGGGCGCTCAAATTCGTCGTCGACCTGACCATGGGTCCGCCGCGCGGCGACGCTGAGGTGCGGGCGATGATGGACGACCGGAACGCCGACGTGATCGGCGCTTTCGCCAAGGCCTGCCGAGAGGAACTGCAGGCCCTCGGGTAAGAAATGCGTCCGAATGCAATCCGTTCAATCTCCGTTCAGCACGTTGCGGCCTCAATGCATGCGTATGAAGCCGAGACCGAATCAGTCCGCCGCAATGGCGCAAAGCCCGTCACCAATGAGGAAGCCGAGAAAGCAATGACTGCACGGATGAAAGTCCTCGCTGTGGTGATGGCCGTCGCGACGGCGGCGCTGGCGTCCTTCGCCGCCATGGCCCAGCAGACCGCTCAGAATCCCCGCATCGCTCTGGTCATCGGCAATGCGACCTATCGGGATGCGGCGCTGGCGACGACCGCCAATGACGCCGGCCTGATCGCCCAGACCTTGCAGGCCGCCGGCTTTGACGTTGTCGGAGCGCGCGATCTCGACGGCCAGTCGCTTCGAACCGCGTTCCGCGATTTTCTCGACAAGGCCTCCGCGGCGGGTCCGGACATGCAGGCGTTCGTCTATCTCGCCGGGCGGGGCCTCCAATATGACGGCGACAACTACTTCGTTCCGGTCGACGCGCAGATCACCCGCGACGCCGACGTGCCGATCGATGCGCTGCGCATATCCGACTTCGCGCACGCGCTGGCGCAAACGCCCGGCAGGGCCCGCATCATCGTTCTCGACGCCGCCCGCGCCAATCCCTACGGCGCGCAAGGGTCGCCGCTTGCTCCGGGTCTTGCGCTGGTCGATCCGGAGCCGGGCGAACTGATCGCGTTCAACGCGGCGCCCGGCACGCTGGCCGGGGAGGAACAGGGTCCGTACGGCGTCTACGGCAAGACCCTCGCCGGCGCGATGCGCCAGGGCGGCGTCCGCATCGAGGACGTGTTTGACCAGACGCGTGTGACCGTCAACCAGGAGACCCAGGGCGCGCTGATTCCCTGGAGCGCGTCAAAACTGGGCGAACCCTATTACATCTTCGAACGCGCCGCCGGTTCGCCGCCGCCCCCGGTCGCCGCCGGGCGGCCGGCCAGCGAGCCGATCGCCGGTCTTCCCCCCGAGGCGGCCTACGCGGCTGCGCTGCAACGCGACTCCATGCGCGGCTACGAGGAGTATCTGGCGGCGTATCCCGACGGGGCTCAGGCCCGGCGCGTGCGCGCCATTCTCGCGGCGCGGCGCGAGGCATCCTTTTGGCGCCGATCGGTCAACGCCAACACGGCGCACGCCTATTGGACCTATCTGCGCGCCTATCCCAGGGGTCCGCACGTGTGGGATGCGCGCCGGCGGCTGGCGATGATTTCAGCCGCCTCCGAGCCGCCGCCTGATTTTGCGCCGATGGTCTATCAGGGCTTGCCGCCGCCCCCGCCTGACGAAGACTTTTACGAGGCGCAGCCTGTTTACGCATTCGACGCGTTCGGACCTCCGCCGCCGCCGCCGCCGCCCCAGTACCAGGACTATTATTACGTCGAAGACGATGATTGGCGCGATTTGCCGCCGCCGCCGCCGCCCGCCTGCCGTCGGCTATCTGTCGGTCCTGCCGCTCGGCATTCCGCTGGCGGTCGGCGCGGTCGCGTTCCAGCATCACAACGCCTACAATCGCTCCGGAATTGCGCCAGCCGGCGCGCCCCGCTTCCGGCCGCCGCCGCCGGCGCCGCCTCCGTTGCCGCGCAATGTCACCCCCGTGCAGCCCCCAACCCCGATCCCGGTCCGTGCGACCCAACCCGAGGCGCGCCGCGTCAAGCCGCTGCCGCCGATCGGCGCTCCCGCCGCCGGGAGCAGGAGCGCCGGCCGCAACGCCTGCCGTCGTTGGCAAACCCCCCGCCGGCGCCCCTCTTGCGCCTGCGGCAGGAGGGAAATTGCCGACGGGAGCGCCGGTCGCGCCTGCCCCCATCACGCCGCCGACGGGTGGTCCCGCAGCGCCTTCGGGCGCCAAGCTGCCTGGCGTCGCGACGCCGCCGGCCGGCGGGAAACTGCCGACGTCTCGCCCGTCGCGCCGGCCCGCTAACGCCGCCGACGGGAGGTCCCCCAGCGCCTTCGGGCAGCAAGCTGCCTGGCGTCACGACGCCGGCGGCGGGAAACTGCCGACGGTCTCGCCCGTCGCGCCGGCCCCGCTGACGCCGCCGACGGAGGCCCGCAGCGCCTCCGGGCAGCAAGCTGCCTGGCGTCGCGACGCCGCCGGCCGGCGGGAAACCGCCGACGACCTCGCCCGTCGCGCCGGCCCCGCTGACGCCGCCGACCGGAGGCCCCGCAGCGCCTTCGGGCGCCAAGCTGCCTGGCGTCGCGACGCCGCCGGCCGGCGGGAAACCGTTGCCCGGCGCCGAGCCCGCGCCGGGAAAGGCCTTGCCGGTTCCTCCGCCGCCCGGCGCCATCACCCCGACGACGCCGATCACCACACCAAAGCCACTTCCCAAGCCGCCGGGACCTGCACTGACGCCTGCGCCCGCGCAAATGCAGAATGTGGCGCCGAAGGCAGGGGTCAATCCGCCCTCAATAGCGCCGGTGGCTCCTCCGCCTTCAGCCGGTCGCCCACCCGCGCCGCCGGCCGTTCATGCGCCGCCGCAGGCGCCGGTCATTCATGCGCCTCCGCCTCCACCGCCGGTCGTTCACGCCTCGCCGCCGCCGCAGGCGCCGGTCATTCACGCGCCGCCGCCGCCTGTCGTTCATGTGCCTGCCCCTGCGCCTCCGCCGCCGGTCGTTCATGCGCCACCGCCGCCACCGCCGCCGGCGGTTCACGCGCCGCCGCCACCGCCGCCAGTCGTTCGGGCGCCGCCAGCGGCGGGGCATGCGCCGGCCTGCGGCGGGCCCGGTATGCCGCCATGCCCGAAGTAGAGCCAGCCGAAGGGTGAGGTCAGGGAGAATCGCCTGAGCGCAGCCCCCGGGCGATAGCGCAATCTTACGGCCGCCCATGGACTTGAGCGACGCTGCTCATGCGGAAGATGAAGACGGAACAGGGAGACTGTTCTCCCTGCTAAACCCCGTGACAGGGACGACAGCGCGAGCGAAAAATCGGGCGCGCCGTCCGGCGTGAGCGCGTGTCGTCAGGAAACTCTAGTCTCTCCCAAGGCGGGCCTACCACTATCGATCGTCTCAAATTTGACCGATCTCAGTCTTGCAAACGATATATCGTCCACTAGATGCATCTTGTCCGATATGTCGGATAATGGAAGGAGTCGTTCATGTCCACCACTGCTGAAGCCGCGGCCGGATGGCCCGGCGCGTTCGAAGGGCGGCATTGGTCCGGCCGTCACTACGGCCCACCGCTGCCCTTGAAAATCCTGGGAGTCGCCGTCGCCTTCTGGATCTTCAAGCCGCTAGGAGTCGCGGCGCTCGCCTTTCTGCTGTGGCGGACCGTCAAGCGCAACGGCGGCTGCGGCTTCCGCCGCGAAGGCGGCTTCCGCCGCGAAGGCCTTGCAGCCGGGGCGGAACGCGGCTGGGCCGGGCAAGGCCGTGGGCCCGCGACGCGAAACACTGCCTTCGAGGAGCGCCGTCAGGCGACGCTGAGGCAGCTCGACGAAGAGGCCAAGGCCTTCGAGGAATTCGAGCGCAGACAGCGCGAGGCGCAGGACAAACAGGCGTTCGACAGCTTCATGGCGAATCGCAACGCGCCGCAAAATCCAGAAGAGCCAAGGTCGTGAGCATTGCGCCCCCGCGACTTCGCGGGGGCGTCCCTCACAAGGCCACTCACAAAAAGCCATTTCTGAAAAATCGCCATTTTCTTGCCAAAGCAGCGAAAGCATGATTTACTTTTCAGTAAGGATTGCGGGCGGCGGCGATTGGTGAGGCGGTCGCCGACCGCTGTTAAGGGCGCTCCGCGAAAGTAACAGAATCTGGCCCCTAAGCACTTGAAAAGTCTCGTTTGCGATTGCGCATTTGAAAGTCACAGGCCCATGCGTCCGCCCTTCCGCCCGGGACCTCCGGGCGACACAATAAACACCGAATGCGGACCCCCGGCCTTTCGCGGGCTCTTCGGCCGCCATCGCGGCGGCCCGTTCGAGCGCTGGCGCGGGCCGCGGATGTTCGATTCGGGCGCGCTCCGGCTCGTTGTTCTGGGCCTCATCGCCGAGGAGCCGCGTCACGGCTACGACATCATTCGAGGCCTGAAGGCCCGGTTCCAGGGATCCTATAGCCCGAGTCCCGGCTCCATCTATCCGATCCTGCAAATGCTGGCCGAAGCCGGCCTCGTCTCCTCGTCCTCGCACGGGACCCAGGCGCCTCTTCGCCATCACCGACGCGGGCAAGTCCTGGCTCGCCGAGCAGCGCGCCGAACTCGACGCGATCAACGCCCAGCTCGACGAAGCGGCCGCCCCGATCGGGGAGACGGCGATCGGCGAGGCGATCCGCGACTTCCGCAGCGCTCTCTTCGCCAAGATGCGCAAGGGCGCGCTCAACGCCGAGCAGGCCGGCAGGCTGCGCGGCGTGCTCGAGCGCGCACGGCGCGAGATCGAGGAGCTGTGAGCATTGATCAGCGCCGGCGGCGCGCTGGCCCGTGCAGTCGGTTGGTCGTCAGCCCCAAGATTGCCAAGGATTATGAGTTAAACTGGTGTGAAGCTTGGCTGGCGGGAACGATGATGGAGGTCCAAAATGCCGCGTTCAGCGTTGTCGTTCGCGCATACGCCGGAGACCGCCAAGAGCGAATTCGGGAGCGGGCTCACCGCAATCAGCGACGAACTCGCCGACAAGGGATTCCTCGTCACATCGACATCGGAGGCGATCGCATGGGCGCGCGGCGGGTCGATGCATCTGATGAGCTTCGGTCTCGCCTGCTGCGCCGTGGAAATGATGCAGTTTTGCACGCCGCGCTACGACTTCGACCGCTTCGGCATGGTGCTGCGTGGCTCGCCGAGGCAATCCGATCTGATGATCGTCGCCGGCACGCTAACCAACAAGATGGCTCCTGCGCTGCGGAAGGTCTACGACCAGATGCCGGAGCCGCGCTACGTCATTTCGATGGGGTCCTGCGCCAACGGCGGCGGCTACTACCACTATTCCTATTCCGTAGTGCGCGGATGCGACCGCATAGTGCCGGTTGACGTCTATGTCCCCGGCTGCCCGCCGACCGCAGAAGCGCTGCTCTATGGAGTCTTGCTGCTGCAGAAGAGAATTCGCCGCACCGCGACGCTGGAGCGGTGACCGGGTTTGTCGTTGTCGGCGAATGACGATTGAAGACGATCAGCGCCGCCGCGCCCAGCGCCAGATCGCCCATTGTCGTCTGAGCGGCGACGCCTCGCCGGCTGGCTCGAATGGCCGCGCGGCGTTGCGCTCCAACCGGTCGAGATCGAGGCGCAGGGCGCCGAGCGGAACGAAGGCGGGCAGGATCGCCGGGGGCGAAGACTTGAGCCTGTCCTCCGCCTCCGCAAGCTTTTGGCGCGCGAGCGCCCGGACCTCGGTCGAGGCCGCGATGACGCCTTCACTCGGGCGGCGCCCGTCGAAATCCGCCAGGGTCGCTCCGCGCCGCGCCGCCACGTCGACCGGAAACAGCGTCGGCGCCGCGCCCGCCCTGATCGGCAGCGCCAAGAGCATCCGCGTCAGCGCCAGCGCAAGCCCAGCCGGCGCATGCGCTTCTGCCCGAGTCGAGGTCGCTGCCTCCTGCCGCGATCTGCGAGGCGAGACGCAGCCGCGCCCCTTCGCTCTCCCCGGCATAGGCCTCGAAGGCGATGAGGTTGAAATCGTCTTGCGGCGCGATCTCCTGGAGCCGCGCGTCGAGCATCGCCTCGAGCCAATCGCGGCGCAGCGCGAAGGCGTCGATGGCCGAGCGGAGAGCGAGCGCGACCGGGCTTCCCGCCGCCTCCGCGTCGCGCTCGGCGCGCACGACGTCGCGCCACCAGGCGAGCCGGATCGCCGCCAGATTGGGATCGCGCGCGCGAAGGGGCGCCTGGCGGATTTCGTGGTCGAAGCACGCCAGCGCCAGCAATGCGTCGCGCGCGCCCGGGCTCGCGTAGAGCGAGCCCAGCCACTGATCGCGGGCGTGTTCGCGTGCGAGCGAAGCGCAATGCTTGCGGGCTTCCGCCAGCGCCCCGGCGCCGAACGGACCGCCGTCCGTCACGGCGCCGCGATCAGGGCCGCTGCGACGCGGCGGTCCTCCGAGCGCATGACATTATAGATCCGAAGCGCGGGACCGGTCGCCATCGCCTCGAAGCGGACGCCCGCTTCCCGGAGCGCCGCTTTCAGCGTCTTGGGGACGAACGCCATCTCGGCGCCCGTGCCAACGACCAGAAACTCGATCGAGCCCGGCGCTTCGGCGATCTCGCCGAACAGCGGCGCGAGTGATCGCTCGTTCAGCTCCTCGACGCGCGTCGCCTCGATCGGCCTCACGCCTTTCGGCGTCGCGAGAATCGAGCCCTGATGCGACATGCCGGCGAAAGCGAAGGCGCCGCCGCCATGGGCCGCGATCAAATGGCCTGCCGGGCGCGAAGGGCGGCGGCGAAGCGGCCGCGTTCACGCCTTGACCTTCGCGTCCACGCTCGCTGCGGCCGCGTCCTGCTCCTTGGCCTTGTCGAACGCATCCGCGCGCACGCCCATGTAGATCAGCATCGGGGAGCAGATGAAGATCGACGAATAGGTGGCGACGAAAATGCCCCAGATCATCGCGGCCGAGAACGAGCGGATGACATGGCCGCCGAGGAAGAAGAGGGCGAGCAGGGCGAGAAAGACGGTCGTCGCGGTCATGATGGTGCGCGGCAGCACCGCGTTGACCGACATGTCGACGATCTCCGCCGTCGACAGGCGCTTGTACTTGCGCATCACTTCGCGGATGCGGTCGAGCACGACCACCGTCTCGTTCAGCGAATAGCCGACGATCGTCAGGATCGCCGCGATCGAGGTCTGGTTGAACTCGAGCTGGGTCACGCAGAAGAAGCCGACCGTCAGCAGAAGGTCGTGCATCGTGCCGATGATCGCGCCGACGGCGAACTGCCACTCGAAGCGGAACCAGAGATAGGTCAGCACCGCGAGGATGGCGACGACGACGCCGAGCGTGCCGCTCTGCACGAGCTCGGAGGAGACGCTCGGTCCGACCGCGTCGACGCTGCGGAACTCGTAGTCGTTGGAGAAGGCGTCGCGCAGCTTGGCGACCGCAGTCTGCTGGCCGGATTCGCCGCCGGGCTGAACGTTGAGCCTGAGCAGCACGTCGGAATCCGAGCCGATCTGCTGCACTTCGACCGGCCCAAGGCCGAGGTTCTCCGCTTTGGCCCGGATATCGGCGATATGGACCTCGCCGCTCTTCGCCCGGATGTCGACCTGCGTCCCGCCTGCGAAATCGATGCCGAAATTCATGCCGACGAAGAGGAACAGGAGCACCGAGATGATCGAGAGCGCCGCCGACAGCGGATAGCTCACACGGCGGAACCGCATGAAGCCGAACTTGGTGTTCTCTGGCGCAAGACGAAGGAGCTTCATGCGGCGAATTCCGGTTTGGGCGCCAGCGCGGTCATATCGGCAGCTTGCTTGGACGCGCGCGGCGATACCACAGCGCGATCATCATGCGGGTCATCGTCACCGCGGTGACGATCGAGGTGATGATGCCGAGGCCGAGCGAAACCGCGAAGCCGCGCACCGCGCCCGAGCCAAAGAGATAGAGAATGAGCGCCGCCACGAACATCGTCACGTTGGAGTCGACGATGGTCGCGAAAGCGCGCTTGAAGCCGGCGTCCAGCGCCGAAATGACCGACCGGCCGAGATGCGATTCCTCGCGGATGCGCTCGTAGATCAGCACGTTCGAAGTCGACCGCCATGCCGATCGTGAACACGATGCCGGCGATGCCGGGAAGCGTCAGGGTCGCTCCGAGCAGGGCCATCGAGGCGAAGATGAGAAGAATGTGCACGGCGAGCGCCAGGTCGGCGAAAATGCCGAAAATGCCATAGGTCGCGATCATGTAGATGATGACAAGGATGCCGCCGACATAGGCTGCCCGCTTGCCGGCGTCGATCGAATCCTGTCCGAGGCCGGGACCGACCGTGCGCTCCTCGACCACGGTGAGCTTCGCCGGCAGGGCGCCTGCCCTCAAGCAGGATCGCAAGGCTGCTGGCTTCATCGAGCGAGAAGTTGCCGGTGATCTGGCCGGTGCCTCCGGTGATCGGCGAACGGATGACCGGCGCCGAAATGACTTTGCCGTCGAGCACGATCGCAAACGGCCGGCCGACGTTCTCCGAGGTGACCTGCCCAAACTTCTGCCCGCCGCGCAGGTTGAAGCGAAAGGTCACGTCCGGCTCGCCGGTCTGCTGGTCGAAGCTTTGCTGCGCGTCGACGAGATCTCCGCCGTCGACCATGATTCGCTTCTGGACCTGGATCGTCCCGCCGCCCTTCTGCATCGGCAGCGTCTCGACCTCGTTCGGCGGATCGCCGGGGTCGGCGACGAGCTGGAAGTCGAGCTTGGCCGTCTGGCCGATGATTTCCTTGAGCTTGGTCGTGTCCTGAAGCCCAGGCACCTCGATCAGCACGCGGTTGACGCCCTGCTGCTGGATCACCGTCTCCTTGGTGCCCATCGCGTTGACGCGGCGGTTCAAGACCTCGATCGACTGCGTCACCGCGTGACGCACCTTGTCGGCGATCGCAGCGTCAGTCAGCGTGAGCTGAACCCCGGCGTCGGTCTCGGTCACCTCGAGGCTGCGCCCGTTGCCCGCCGCGAGCGGCCCGCCGATCGGCTGACTCAGCGACTGCAGGAGCCCGAAGGCTTTGTCGCGTTCGGCCGCGTCGGCGATGCGGACGAGGACGCCGCGCGGCAGGGTTGCGATGCCGCCGGACAAGGCGATCTTCCCGTCGCGCATCTTCTGGCGCACGTCGTCGCGCAGGGCCTCGACCTGCGCCTTGACCACCGAGGCGTCGTCGACCTGCATCAACATGTAGGCGCCGCCCTGGAGATCGAGGCCAAGCACGATCTGGCGCACCGGAATAAAGCCCGGAAGCTTCGCCGCGAGAGTATCGACCGATTGGGCCGGCATGAAGCTCGGCACGATGAGCAGGATCGCCGCCGCGATGAGTGCGAGGACGGAGGCCAATTTCCAGGGGGCGAAACGGAGCATCAGGCTTTCAGTCTATCAAAACGGGGCGCCGAGCGCCCGCGACGGTCAGGCGCTCGGCGCGTCCTTCTTGGCCGGCGTCTTGGCGGGCGGCGTTGCGTCCTTGACCGGCTCGCCCTTTGAGCGCACTTCGGCAATGCCGGACCGCGCCAGCCGCACCTTGATGTTGGGCGCGATCTCGAACTCGACCTCGTTGTCGTCGACCGACTTGGTGACCTTGCCGATGAGTCCGCCGGTCGTGACGACGATGTCGCCGCGCCGGGCCGCCTGCACGAGTTCGCGCTGCTCTTTGGCGCGGCGCTGCTGCGGGCGCCACAAGACGAAATAGACAATCGCGATCATCGCCACGATCGGCACGAGCTGGACGAGGGTGTCCGTCGCGCCGGCAGATGCGGCGCCGGTGGTCTGGGCGAAGGCGTCGGTTATCCACACAGGGCGGGCGCTCCGGCGACGCGAAAGCCGCGCCGTTTTTCAGGGGTCTCAGGAAAGGCGACGCATATACAACCCCGTCCCCGCGAAAGCAACGCTGCGCACGTGGGCGAAATGGGGTCAGTCGCGCGCCACTGTTCGACCCGCATAGCCGTGGCTATAACGAGGCGCCGCAGAAATCGGCATGATTCGGGAGGGAATGGGCAATGAATAAGCAACTTGCGGAATTCGTAGGAACTTTCGCGCTGGTGTTCTTCGGCTGCGGCGCGGCGGTCGTCGGCGGCATGGGGACGGGCGCAACGGCGGTCGACCTGCTGGGCATTGCGAGCGCCTTCGGCTTTGCGATCGTCGCCATGGCCTACGGCATCGGGCCGATCTCGGGCTGCCACGTCAATCCGGCCGTGAGCTTCGGCGTGTTCGCCGCTGGCCGTATGAGCGCCGCCGACATGGTCAGCTACTGGATCGCCCAGGTCCTCGGCGCCATCGTCGGCGCAGGCGTTCTCTATCTCATCCTCTCGGGCAAGTCGCAGGGCTGGGACGGCGGACTCGGCCAGAACGGCTGGGGCGCCGGCAATTTCGGCGAATACAACATGGTGTCGGCCCTCGTTTTCGAGGTGGTCGGGACGTTCCTGTTCCTTGTCTGCATCCTCGGGGTCACGCATCCCTTCGCACCGACCGGCTTCGCCGGCCTCGCCATCGGCCTGACGCTGGTCGCGATCCACCTCGTGGGCATCAACATCACCGGCACGTCGGTCAATCCGGCCCGATCGATCGGTCCGGCGCTGGTCGGCATTGCTTCCCATCCCGGCGCCGTCGCGCAGCTTTGGCTCTTCATCATCGCGCCGCTGATCGGCGCCGGCGCCGCGGGTTTCCTCTTCAAGGAAGGCGCGTTCCTGGACGCCAAGAAGGCCTGAGCGGAACACCTGTACGATCTTGCAACCTGAGGCATGGCGGGCCAAAAGCCCGCCATGTTGCATATCAACGCCCTGACCTACCGGCTCGGCCAGCGTCTCTTGATCGACGCCGCGACCGTCGCGCTGCCGAGCGGAGCGCGGGTCGGACTTGTCGGGCGCAACGGCGCCGGCAAGACCACCCTTTTCAGACTCATCCGCGGCGAGGTCTCGCCCGAGAGCGGCTCGGTCTCATACCCCAGGGGCGCGCGCCTCGGTAGCGTCGAGCAGGAGGCTCCGGGCGGCGCCGAGACGCTGATCGACTTCGTGCTGACGGCCGACGTCGAGCGCGCGGCCCTTTTCGCGGAAGCCGAGCGCGCCAGCGACCCCGAGCGCATCGCCGACATCCAGACCCGCCTCGTCGACATCGGCGCCCATGCGGCGCCGGCGCGCGCGGCTCGGATATTGAGCGGCCTTGGCTTCGACGAGGAGGCGCAAGACCGGGCGCTTTCCGAGTACTCAGGCGGGTGGCGCATGCGGGTCGCGCTTGCCGCCGTGCTCTTCTCGGAGCCTGACCTGCTGCTGCTCGACGAGCCGACCAATTACCTCGACCTCGAAGGCGTGCTGTGGCTCACGGACTATCTGAAGTCCTGTCCATCGACGATCCTCGTCATCAGCCACGACCGCGACCTCCTCGACGACGTCGCCGACCACATCTTGCATCTCGACCGCGCCAAGCTGACGCTCTGGAGCGGCGGCTACACGAGCTTCGAGCGCCAGCGTCGCGAGCAACAGGCGTTGCAGGGCAAGGCGATCAAGAAACAGGAGGAGCGCCGCGCCCATCTGCAGGCCTTCGTCGACCGTTTCCGCGCCAGCGCGACGAAGGCGACGCAGGCCCAGTCGCGCCTGAAGATGCTCGCCAAAATGGAGCCGTTCGCGGCGATCGTCGACGAAGACGCGCTGCCGTTCAAATGGCCTCCGATCGCCAGGAAGCTCAGCCCGCCGATCGTGACGATGGAGAAGGTCAGCGCCGGCTATGGCGAGCGCACGGTGCTCTCGCGCATCGACCTCACCCTCTCGAACGACGACCGGGTCGGCCTCCTGGGCGCGAACGGCAATGGCAAATCGACCTTCGCCAAGCTGATCGGCGGCCGGCTCGCGCCGATGGCTGGCCGGATGGTGCGCGCCAACAAGCTCGGCGTCGGCTTCTTCGCCCAGCACCAGATCGACGAGCTCGCGCCGGGCGGGACGCCCTACAGCCATGTCGCCGAGCGCATGCGCGGCGAGCCGGAGTCGAAGATCCGCGGCCGCGCCGCGATGATCGGCTTTTCCGGCGCCCGGGCCGACACCAAGGTCGAGCAGCTCTCGGGCGGCGAGAAGGCGCGGCTCCTGATGGGCCTGGCGACTTTCGACGGGCCGCAGCTCCTCATCCTCGACGAGCCGACCAACCATCTCGATATCGACAGCCGCGCCGAGCTGATCGAGGCGATCAATGACTATGAGGGGGCCTGTATTCTCGTCTCGCACGACCGGCGGCTGCTCGAGGCCTGCGTCGACCGGCTGTGGCTGGTGGCGAACGGGACGGTCAAGCCCTTCGAGGGCGACCTTGCCGACTATGGCCGCTTCGTCCTCGGCAGGGCCGCGCCTGCGCCGCCAGAAGTCGAAACGCGAGCAGCCCGCAAAGCCGGGGCCGGCGCCGAACCGCAACCGCGCCCAGGGGCCGCTCAGGCGCGAACTCGCCGCTCTCGAAGACAAGATCAACCGCTTCCAGGATTTGCTGCGCCGCGTCGACAGGGCGCTGGAGGAAGCAAGTCCGTCGGGGGGCGACGAAGCGCTGAAGATCGCCGACCTCGCCCGGCGGCGCGGCGATCTCGAACGCGCGCTCGCGTCGGCCGAAGAGGCGTGGCTGGAGCTCTCCGAACAGGCCGAGGCGCAGTCGTGAGGCGGTCGATTGTGGCGCGAATCGCGGAAAACAGGGATTTTGTCGTGGTCCGCGCGGGCTGTCGACGCCATGCCGAATTCCCTGGTGAGGGGACGCCATGCATCTGGCACGGAAGTGCATCGCGCCCTAGGGGTTGGTCGCCGCCTCATGCCGGCGATAGAGCGCCAGCACTTTGGCGCGATAGATCGGCCGCATGATTTCATGATGCAGGCGCTGGAGGGCGTTCATGCGCTTGCGCTGGACCGTCGTCCCACCGGTCTCGCGCGACACGTCGCGAATGGGCGTCGGCGTCGCGGCCAGCAGGGTGACCCCGGTCACCCAGGCCATCTGGAGAAAGGTGTCCACCGGCCGATCGAAGGGCGAGCTGACGGACAGAAGACGCTCGGCGGCCGCGCGCGAGACGATCTGCCCGATCGCCCTGAGAGGCGGGGAATGGGGTCTCAGAAGCGCAAACTCCCCGCTGCGGACGACGACGGCGCCCGTCGGCTCCAATCCCGACGCGGGGAGAAGCAGATATTCCCATCGGCCGCGTTCAGCGACCGCAAAGTCAAGGAGGGCCGCCAACCGCTCCGGGTCGATTGCGGCGTCGTCCTCGAACACGCAGGCGAAATCGAGATGATCGTCGACGATCCGCCGCCAGGCGGCGCGATGGCTCAGAAATGCGCCGATCTCGGGCGGGCCAAGCGCGAACGGATAGCGAGGCGTGAAACGAGAGCGCACATAAGCCGTCTTTGTCTCTTCCGGCGAGAGACGGGCGCCGTCGACCGCCGGCAGAATCTCGCTCTCGAGCGGCAGCCCTGCGCGCATGGCGTCGACGGTCGGCCTGCGGCCTGTCGCCCGTTCGAGATGGAGAATGAAAGCCTTCGGAGCGCTCAAGAACTCGCCGTTCCTGCAAAGACCTGATATGCGCCCCGGCGACGGGGCGGCCTTTCATCCGGGGCGCGCCGCCCTACCACGTCGCCGGGCCGCAAGACCAGTCCCGGCGATAAACCCCCCTCCAGTCATGACGGACCGAGCGAACCCGAACCCCGCCTCTCCTTCGCCCGCGCTCCTGCCGATCACCGCCACGGTCGTCTGCAAGAATGAGGAGGCGTGCATCGGCATGTGCCTATCGAGCCTCGAAGGGTTCGCGGAGATCGTCGTCGTCGATTCCGGCTCGACCGACCGAACGCTCGCGATCGTTCAGGATTTTTCGCGCCGCGGCTTTGCGATCCGCCTCATTCGTCAGCCCTGGCTCGGCTACGCCGCCCAAAAACAATTCGCGCTCGACCAAGCCCATGAGCCCTGGGTCCTCAGCATCGACGCAGACGAGTGGCTTGACGATGACCTCCGCTCCGCGCTCCCGACCCTTCTCGCGGCGGACCCGTCGCTCGCCGGTTGGAAGCTTCGCCGCACGCTGACGCTTTACGGGCGGCTCGCTCCAGTCAGTCTCTGGACCCGCCCGGAACATATCGTCCGGCTGGTCCGCCGTGGCCGCGCCCGCTTCGAGGCCGACCTGCTTGTCCACGAAGGCCTTGTCACCGACGGCGAGACCGCAGTCGCACCCAAAGGTCTTCTCCGCCACGAGAGGGGACTGCCGCTCGATGAGCAGATGAGGAAGGAGATCATCTACGCCCGGCTTAAGGCGGAGCAACGCCTCGCCCTGGGCAAGAAGCCTTCGCGGCTCAAGCTGCTGTTCAACCCGCCGATCTATTTCCTGCGCATCTTTTTCTGGAACCGTTTTTTCCTGTGCGGCTGGGCGGGTTTCATTCATGCGGCGACAGGCGCGAGTTATTCGCTGATGACGGAGGCCATGCACCGCCAATTTTATGACGCCCGGAAAGCGTCCGCTGACGCGAACGCGGGCGGCAAGGGCGGGACGGCATGAGAGGCAAAGGCGAGGGCAGTGGCGCTCGATGAGCTCGAAGTCATCATCCCGAATCTGAAGAAACGCTATTCAGGCGGGACGGCGGTCAACCGGACGATTGCCCCTCTGATCGCGCAACGCTGCCGGACGGCGTGGCTGGGCCTCGACCGGCCGGAGAGTGTCGAGGGGCTCAGCTTCGGCGATCTTCTGCGGTTACGCCTCCATCATCCAACGACCCGCCCCGCGCGCATCTGGCATGCGCGCCGCAATACGGAAATGCTGGCTGGACTCATTCTCAAGCGCCTTGGCTGGAGGCTCAAGCTCATTTTCAACTCAGCCGGCCAGCGGCAAAAGACGCGGTACACGGAATTCCTCATCGCGCGCATGGACGCCGTCATAGCAACCAATGAGACGTCGGCCTCGTTCGTGCGGCAGTCCACGACGATCATCCATCACGGCATCGATGTCGAGACCTACCGGCCGCCGGCCGACAGGCTCGCGGCTTTCACGGCGACCGGCCTTCCCGGCAAGTACGGGATCGGCGCGTTCGGCAGGGTGCGGCGCCAAAAGGGCGTCGATCTCTTCGTCGAGGCGGCGTGCCGACTCCTGCCGAAATACCCTGACTTCAGCGCCGTGGTGATCGGGTTCGTCTCGGTCGACAATCGGCTTTTCGTCGAGGGGCTCAAGCAACGGATCGCGGCGGCGGGACTTTCGGACCGCATCCGATTTCTCGGAGAACTGCCGATTGCGGAGGTGCCGCTATGGTACCAGCGCATTTCGATTTACGTCTTCGCCTCGCGCGTAGAGGGATTCGGGCTCACGATGCTCGAGGCCATGGCCGCGGGGGACGCGGTGGTTGCGACGCGGGCGGGCGCCGCGGAGACCATCATCGCCGACGGCGAGACCGGCGTTCTGGCGCCGATCGACGACGTTGACGGGTTGGTCCAGGCTCTCGAGCCTTTGATGCGCAACCCCGAGCGCATCGCCGAGATGGGGACTCGGGCGCGGGCGCGGGTCGTGAAAGACTTCGGCCGCGATCGGGAAGTCGACGAGATCGTCTCCGTCTATCGGAGGCTCTGGGAGGGGGAAGCGCTACCTTAAGCGGAATGCCTGTCTCCCACATCCGCCGCCGCCACGCGCCTCGCGAAGCCGAGACCCTGTGCCGCAACATCGCAATTTGCCGGTCGAACGCCTCGCGGAACGCATCGGATGCGAGATATCGGAAGAACTCGTGAAATGCGGGTACCAGGGCAGCTTGTCGACGGGAAAGCTCCCGCTGTCTGCGATGCGCGGGCAATCGCGACTGGATTCCGCGCAAGCTTTCGGTCGGACAAAGCCGGCAACGACGACATGCCGAAATGGTCGCTTGCGAGCGGAACGGCTTTGAGAGCCTCGGTCGAGATAACGTAACGTCATCCGTCGTCCCCCGCTTCAACGGACCGACAAACTCCTACAATTTTGCCGGTTGCTCTTTAGACCGCCGCCGTCGGCGCCGCACCTAGCGAGCCTTCAACAAAACTTCGGCGATGTCGTCCTGATAAATGAGGCGCCAGGCTGGAAGGCCAAGCAGAGCCCTCGACAGCGCCGAGTCGCGCTCGACTATGGCCCACGAGACCTCAAAGCCGTCAAGCATTGAGCTCAGCTTGCCGCCGCTCTCACCTGCGTTCATTTCGCGATATCGCTCGAATAGGTCCCCAAAATACAATTCGGAGCGGCCGTCTATGAAAGTCTTCTCTCCTCGAGAGATGAGAAATCCGCCGAAATCATAAGCATTGAGCACGCGGCCGGTAGCGCCCATCCGCTTTGCCGAATCGTAGGCCTCGGCAGGCGTTATCCGGTGAGAAGGGAAGGGCGGCGGCGCGTATTGCAGCGCGGCGGCCAGACCGATCGCCGATCCCAGGGCGGCGATCAGCGGCGCGACCAAGCGCGCCCTGCCGCCCGGATTGTCCCCGGCGGCGAAGCGAGGAAAGGCCGAGGCCAGCGGAGCCGCAAGGGTCAGCGCGCCGACGATCCCGAACAGGGGAATGAAACGGACATGGCGTATCGCCAGGAAGGCGCACAGCGTCACGGGCGCCGACCGCAACAGATTTGCCCGCGCCTTCGCGAGAATCGCCGCCGCAAGGCCGACAAAAGCGAGGACCGTGACGCCCTGTCCGTCGAGCGCGATGCCGCGCCACTCGCCGATCTGGTCGATCGAGCCGCTCCCGAAGATCCGGAAGGCGACGAATGACGGTTCGAATCCGTATGGCGTCAGTCCCGAGGCCGCGAACGCGGCCAGGAGCGCGGCGCACCATTTGGCCCCCAGCCTGACCCGGTTGCGAGGTTCGGCGAGGTAAAGGCCGTAAATGGAAAACAAGGCGCCGAGGACGAAGACGATCGGGAAGCTCGCGTGAAGATTGGCCCATAGAGCGACCAGGGGCGCCAGAAGCCATGGCGCGTCGCCGTCCTCGGCGCAGTCGATCAGATAACAGACGCTCAGGCAGGACAGCAGGAAGAAGAACAATTGCGGCCGGGCCAGCAGTCCGACCGACATCAGGAGGAAGGCGATGCAGCAGAGGGGCAGCGTGCGCGATCGCGCTCAGGCGCCGGGAGATCCAGTAATAGAGCGTTGACACGGTCAGCGCCGAAATGACCGCCGCCAACGCCGCCACCCCCCGCCAGGCTGCGGCGTTGTAGGCAAGGGCGAAAAGCACCTGCGACAGCCATTCCTTTGCAATCCAGTGGGCGCCGTATTTTGTGTAGGAATACAAATCGACCAAGGGAAGCTCGTGATTGAGCAAAATGTCTTGACCGACCTTGACGTGCCAATAGATGTCCGGATCTTGTAATAAATAGGACCCATTGCAATAAACGAACCAGAATACGACAAGGAAAACTGAAATACTACTATAGGATTGTCTCGCTTCGAATCGAGAGCGAGAACGAGGCCTTGCTTGGCGCACGTGAGCTGCGGCCGTTTGAGCCCAGCTGACCATCAGTGGCAATGGAGGACATGTTCATGCGTTTGGACGAAGCGCGTTGCCGAAGCTGCAGACTGAGCAATGCCCGCGTTCAGTCGATGAGATAGCGTGGGCCCTGGCCGGCGAGACCCTCCCGGGCCGAAGGCGGCCATCCCCGGGCCGGCTCCGCCGACGACATGCCGGCGAAGTTCGCCTTGCGGCTTCCGACGATCATCAGAGCACAGACGACATAGAAGCAGACGCCGAGCGCGTAGGTCCTGGCGATGCCGAATTCGATCGACAGGGCCATCCCCAGCACCGAGGCAAGCGTCGAGGTGACGCCGTTGGCGCTCCAGAAGAACGGGAGAAGCTCCGGGCGCCGGCGCCAGAGGCTGAGCCCGAGCGGGAACATCATCCCCATGCAGAACGCCGGCGGCGCAAGCAGCAGCGCCGACACCAGAATGCGCACATCCGTGGCGTCCGACCGCGCCCAGGCGGTGACCACGGGCGTCAGGGCCCCGGCCGCCACCAGCGTCGCCAGGAGGGCGGCGACCCTCGCCGCGACTGCGCCGGGCGTCGGCGCGCGGCGCGCCGACGGTGGCGCTGCCCAGTCCGCTGAACAGGAGAATGGTGAAAAGGACCACGCCGAGCGCGTAGACCGGATGTCCAAGGAAGACCGTCAGCCGCTGCAACTGCGAGATCTCGATCAGCATGAATCCCATGCCGATCGAACTGAAATAGGCGACGGGCGGCGCCAGCGCCGGCAGCGGCGTCGACCGCGCGAGCCGGACAAAGGGGATGACGATGTAATAGGCGCAGGCGCAAAGCGCTATGATGACAAGGAAGCGGGTCACGCTAGATCGCCGCGTTGTTGTCCATCGAGACCGACGTGCGCGCGTGGACAAGATCGCCGAAGCGCGACGTGTAGAAGAAGAACGGATCGTCGTCGGTCGATGGGGCGATGTTCTCCGGCAACGATGCGAAAAAGGCTGCGTCGGCCTTGCCGGACAGGATTGTCGAGGTCACGGCGTCAAAGGAAACATCCGGCCCCAGCAGAATCTTGAAGCCCTGGCCCAGAAGCCGCGTCCGCGCGCCCTGCCACTCGGCGTCGGTGAAGGCGTCGGGGCGGGTGATCACCGTCACGATGTTGCCGACGTTCACCGCGATGACATGACGGGAGAGATCGTCAGCCGGCACGCCTTGCCGTTGCAGCGCGCTCGCCGCGATCGCCACGAGGCGGTAGAACTCGCTGCGGTGATCGTCCGGGTCGATACCAGCGCGACACCGACAACAGGCCGCCGGGCTTCAGCGCCCGGTAGAAATCATCCCACGCCTCAACCGTATAGAGGCGGTTTTCCGTCAGCGCGAGCCCGCCGGCGGCGGTGGCGGCCCAGGTGTCGATCAGCGAGATCTGCACAAGGTCGAACCGGTCGGAGGAATGGTTGATGAAGCTGCGGGCTTCCGCATTGACCAGCGACACGCCGGGCTGGCGATCGAGATGGCCGGAGAAATCGGCGAACTTGTCGGTGAGGACTTCGAAGATCGCCGGGTTGATCTCAATGCCGAGGATGTGCCTGGCGCCGAACAGAAGGGCCGAGAGAACGTCGCGGCCGCCGCCGACGCCGATGACGGCGACGTCTTGAGGCGGCTGGACGAGATAGGCCGCATTGACGACGTCGTCCTTCAGGTAGGAGAGCTTGCCGATGTCGCCGTCCTGCCGGGTGATGACTGTGCTCGCATCGGCGTCGATGTCGAGATAGTCCTGGTCGATCTTCGTCTGCGGCGTGCGGGCGTAGCCCCAGCCGAACGGAACGGTCTCTCCCAGCGCCCTCACTCTGACGCGCGAATAGGTGTTCCAGCGCTCGAACAGCGTTCCCGTCTGCGGCTGCCCCTTGGCCCAGAAGACGCCGAGATGGCTTCTGCCGGAAGCGGCAAGCCCGGTATGCAACGGCGGCGGCGAAAGCCAGCGTGAGCGCGACGGCGGCGCTGAGGCGCAGGCTGCGGGCGTCGTCGCTCCCGCCCGCCGCGATCCAGCCCGCGCCGGCGGCGATGGCGCCGATCCATAAGGCGGCGCTCACCGGGATCGACGACGAGCAGGACGACGATGATTGCGAGGCATCCGAGCGCCGCCCCGGAAAGGTCGGCGGCATACAGCCATCCGCCGCCATAGGGCAGGCGCGTCAGCAGCAGCGTTATGCAGACCCCGCCTTCGGTGAAGGGCAGGACGAAGGCAAGCGTCGCGATCGCCAGGGCCGGCAGCAGGTAGGGCTCGGGAACGACGAGCGGGACGCCGAGGAAGGCGATCACGGCGCCAACGCCGCCGATCGCAAACCACGATGCGTGACGCGCGAATTCGGCGCCCACCCGGTCGGGAGCGTAACGATCGGGCTTGCCATAGACCTCCATCGCGCCGCGGGTCAGGCCGAGCATCGCCAGCGAAATGGCGACGAAGGCAAAGTGATAATAGAGCACGACGCTGAAGAAGCGGGTGATGAGGATCTGATAGGACAGAGTAGCAGACGCCAACAAGAAGATTGAAAGTGAATAGCGGATCTGAACTCTGCGTAAGGTCTGGCGCAAGCGAAAGCCCCCAGATGGTTTCACAATGGACCGGGACTATACGGTCGTTCTGTTGGACGGTGACTGAAACTCCCTAACGCGCAGTTGCGGCTGCGCCGGTCAAACTTGATGGATAGCGGTGAACCATCGAGCCGCCGACCAACGCAATGCATGAAGCAGAGACAGCTCGTCGTCGCCGGTCGAGGCCGTGTCGCCTTCCAACGAAGGGACGGAGATCAGAAGCGCCAGCCCATCTTGAGCGTGGCGCTTGCCTCCCATTGACCGTAGCTGACGCCGGGCGCGGTGGACCAAACTGTCTGATGCGAGCCTTGCAGGTCGATCGCCGGTCGGCCGAGGAGGTTGGCGAACGGGTCGCCGCCAAAGAGCGAGGGTGGGATGATGTATTCCAGCGTCGCGATCGGCAGCGTTTCCCAGTCGCGGCGCGACTCCCCGAACCTGTTCGCCTCGAACCAGCGGCCGAGCAACTCGACCGCGAAGCTCGCGTTCCAGTCCCTGGAGATGATCCACGACACCGACGGGATGAAGACCAGCGCGTCCGACGACAGCTGCGGCTGGCGGAGGCGCTTCTGCGCGAAGGCCGTGAGGCCGAAGGACCACACGGTCTCGGGCGAAGTGTCTGCTGCGAACGGGATCGGCCGGAAAGAGCCGTCGAAATGGAAACTCTTGTTGAAGCCGAGGTTGAAGTCCTGCCGCGCTTGGGTCTGATCCGAGAAGGTCGGCAGATAGCTGAAGCGCGGGGTGATCGCGAAATAGGGCGAGAAGGCCTGGTCGTTGGTCGGGTCGACATATTGCAGGCGCCCGGAGAAGGTCAGCCGGTCGATATCGACGTCGGAGGCTTCGAAGAAGCGCTTGAATTCGGAGCGCGCGTTGACCGACACCCGGAACGGCAGGTCGGCGACGGGCGCCGCCCAGGAGAGATTGCCGACCGGGAAGGTCCCCCAGCTCTGCGTCCCGCCGGAGCTTATCGCTTGGGCGTTCGAATCGAAGTTGAGGGGCGCGAGAACGTTGAAGCGAAACTGAGGCCTCGCGGCCTGCTGTTCGGCTCCCGGCGCAGTCGAATAGAGGCCGCCATAAGGTTCAGGCGTCGCGAGGTTGAGCGTGCCGAGCAGGGCGTCCGTCCGGGCGTCGTCGGCGTCAACGCCGGCGTCGCTTCGATCCCCTGCGGCCTGAGCGAGAGCAGGCGTCGGAAGCAAAGCGAGGATCGTCGCGAGCATAACCGCAGCCGTTGCGGCGGCGAAGCCTGAGGCTCCGCCGGCGCATCCCAGTCTCATCCGCCGTGACGCGTCGGCCATCGTCCGCTTCCATCAAGAGTCCACTGCGTCGCGGATGATCGGGCAGGTCAAGCAATGGCCGCCGCCGTAGCGCCCGGGCGTAAGGGTGTCAAACGGACCCGCGCTTGCGTCCTGCAACTCGCGATCCGCAATGGCGTTCAACGTCCACGCCAGCGTCCGGGCGGCGCAGCGCCGACGAAGTCCTGTTGATCACGCCCGGAGGCCTTCCGGGCAAAAGTGGACGCACTCCAATCGGCGTCCTATTGTCGGCCCGTTCGTCGGGATCGATCCCATGATCACGTTGCCCCAGCTGGCGGCGGAAGCGCTAGGCTCGTTCCTTGCCGCCGACATGAAGAACCGGTTCGGGGTCTCGCACGCGCGCCTGGCCGAAATCATTCCGTTCGCGGCGCGGCTGAACCTCGAATGCATCGGCAACAGCGACGCCCTCTATCACAACGTCGAGCACACGATGCTCATCACCCTGGCCGGCCACGACATCTTCAAGGGGCGGGCGCTGCTGACGGCCTCGACCCCGGCCGAATATTCGAACTTCATCGTCGCCTGCCTGGCGCATGACATCGGCTATGTCCGCGGGATCGTCAAAGGGGACGGGAGCGACGGCCTCGTCGTCGACGCCGCCGGCCGAAAGGTCACATTGCCGCGCGGCTCCTCCGACGCTGCGCTCGCGCCCTATCACGTCGAACGGTCGAAGCTCTTCGTGCTGGATCGGCTCGCGGAGGCCGAAGAGCTCGACGCCGCGCTGATCGCAGGCGCGATCGAGCACACGCGCTTCCCGTTCTCCTCTCAGCCCGTCGACCCCGCCGTCGACGAATGGGCCACGCTGCTCAGGGCCGCCGACCTCGTCGGTCAGCTTGGCGATCCGCACTATCTGAAAAAGACCAACGCGCTCTTCTACGAATTCGAGGAAGTCGGCCTGAACCGGCAGCTCGGCTACGAATCGCCGGCGGACCTCATCGATAAATATCCGCAATTCTACTGGGATAGCGTGTCGCCGCACGTTCAGGACGCCATCCGCTATCTGAACGTGACCGCGAGCGGGCGGCAGTGGATCAACGGCCTCTACAGCAATGTCTTTCGCGCCGAGCACGACCAGCGCCTTTTCGGGCCGCAGGGTTAGAGCGCAAGCCCGCTTTCTGCGTCGCGCCATGCAAGTCGACGCTACTCGGCCGCGAGCGGCTCGGCGCTTCGCGCAACGCAGGCCGCGGCACGCCTGAGCACGTCGAGGCCCGCGCCGGCGCTCACCCCCTCGCTCGCCAGCACGCGGCGGTACATGCGCGCCCCGGGCCGGCCGGCGAAGAGGCCGGTCAGATGGCGCGTATAGTCGTGCAGGCGCTCGCCGCGCTCGAGGCCCCGCGCGATGACCGGCATGAAGGCCTCGAGCGCTTCGAAGGCGTCGTCGAAGGGCGCGGCCTCGCCGAAGATCGCCGGATCGACGCCAAGCAGGAGTTCGGGGTTCTGATAGGCGGCGCGGCCGACCATCACCCCGTCGACATGGGCGAGATGCCCTTCGGCCTCGTCGAGGTCGGCGATCCCGCCATTGAGGACGACCGGCCAGTCGGGATGGGCGCGCTTCAGCGCATAGACCAGCGCATAGTCGAGCGGCGGAACGGTGCGGTTGTCCTTGGGGCTCAGGCCTTCGAGCCAGGCCTTGCGGGCATGGACGACGAGCGCCGCCGCGCCCGCGGCCCTGACCGCCGCGGCGAAGGCGAAGAGCGCCTCGCCCGGCTCCTGCTCGTCGACCCCGATGCGGCATTTGACGGTGACCGGCAGGTCGACCGCGGCGGCCATCGCGGCGACGCATTCGCCGACCAGCGCCGGCTCGCGCATGAGGCAGGCGCCGAAGCGGCCGCTCTGCACCCGGTCGGACGGGCAGCCGCAGTTGAGATTGATCTCGTCGTAGCCGAAGTCGGCGCCGATCGCGGCCGCTTCGGCGAGGCGCCTCGGCTCCGCCCCGCCGAGCTGGAGGGCGACCGGATGCTCCGCCGCATCGAATCCGATCAGCCGCTCGCGCGGCCCGAACACGACCGCGTCCGCCGTCACCATTTCGGTGTAAAGCCGCGCGCGGCGGCTGAGATGACGGTGGAACGCCCGGCAGCGCCGGTCGGTCCAGTCCATCATCGGCGCCACCGAAAAGCGGGCGTGGAAGGGGCTCATGGCGGCTCATATAGGCGAGACCGGACGGATTGTCGCCGAGGGCCGAGCGGGTCCGGGCGGTCTTCGGCTTGCCCGGCGTCCGCGATCCCGTTAGGTCTCGAGCGAAGACATTGAGCAAGACATTTGGGGAGGAGCCGGGTGGCGAGACCGCTGATCGTGATCGATCCTCAGCCGCGGGGTCTAGACGGAGATCTTCGCGCCGGCCGAGTGGAGCCGCCTCGAGAGTCTCGGCGAGCTCGCGGTGCACGAGGGGTCCGGCCGCATGCCGGCCGAGCGGTTCGAGCCGCTGCTTGCCGAGATGGAGCTCCTGATCGGCCAGAGCGACATGCCGAAAGCCCGGCTCGACCGCGCCCCGAAGCTGCGCGCCATCGTCAATGTCGAGACCAATTTCCTGCAGAACGTCGATTACGAGACCTGCTTTGCCCGCGGAATCCATGTGCTCGCGCCGGGCTCGGCCTTCGCGCGGCCGGTCGCCGAGATGACGCTGGGCCTCGCGATCGACCTCGCCCGCGGGGTGACCGCAGCCGACCGGGCGATGCGGGCGGGGCGCGAGAAATGGCTGCTCGAGGGCGCCGCGGGCTGCTTTTCGCTCTATGGCGCGAGCGTCGGGCTCGTCGGCTTCGGCGACCTCGCCCGCGCCTTCACCCCGCTGCTTCAGCCCTTCGGCTGCCCGATCAAGGCCTATGATCCGTGGGTGTCGGATCATTTCATGGCCGGGTTCGGCGTCGAACCCGCCTCGCTCGACGAGGTCCTGAGGACGAGCCGGGTCATCGTCATTTTCGCCGCCGTGACGAGCGAGAACCTCGGATTCCTGGGCAAACGCGAATTCGAGATGATCGCGCCGGGTTCGATCGTGCTCCTGATGAGCCGGGCCGGCGTGGTCGACTTCCCCGAGTTCCTGCGCCAGATCGAGAGCGGACGCTTCCGCGCCGCGACCGATGTCTTTCCCGTCGAGCCGGCGCCGCCCGACGATCCGGCGCGCAAGGTCGAGGGCCTCATCCTCTCGCCCCATCGCGCGGGGGCGATGAGGGACTCGCTGCTCGAGATCGGGCGCCAGACGGTCGCCGACGCCGGCCTCGTCCTCCAGGGCCTCCCTCCCCTTTCCTGCCGGCGGGCGCAGCGCGAGACCGTCGCGCGCTCGCGCTCGAAGCCGATCGAGCGCCGCTGAGCATTCGCGCGAAGATGGCGCCTTCAGGCCAGCAATCGATCGAATATTCCCTCAATTGCAAAGAATACAATTGTCAGTTTGCACTTTTATTCTTGTTAGTCTCGATTGATAATCCTCGAAATATGCCCCAGCGTCACTCCTGAAGTCGATTCATAACTCGACAACCTGCCGCCTCCACCCTTCGCTGATGAAACGACCGCCCGTGACCCGGGCGAAGAGCGAGAGGAGAGCGGTATGAAGACCTGGATTCGAGGGCCGGCGCTGACTTTGGCCGGAGCGGCCGCAATCGGTGCGATTTATGTCGGCTGGTCGGGCTCGCAAGCGATCTACGCGGCCAGATCGAGGCCTCAGGCGATTGTCGGCGCTGTCGCCTTGGCGCCGGCCGCGACGCTTCCCGCCTACAACAGGCCTGATCCGCGTGTTCCGACTTTCGCCCCATGCAGCAGCGACGATTGCAGCGCCGCCGCGCCCGTCGAGATCGCGGCCGACGACGTCCTCTACGGGATCGAGCCTGTTTCCGAAGGCGAGCCGTGGACGCCGTACATCGCCGACGACGGCTTCGGCGCCACGCTGTGGCACGTGCACGACGGCCTGAGCGGACTGTCGCTCTCGAGCGTCGAGCCGGGCTCGATCGCCGCGCCGGCGCCCGAAATCTCGACCGCGGCCATGGTGGCGTTCGGCGTCGTTCTTCTGAGCGCCCGCCGGGGCGGCCGGAACCGCTGGGCGTCCTGGAAGGCCCCGTGGAGGGCCTCGGCGGTCGCGGCGTCCAACTGAGCGGTCTCACCGTGTGAAGTGGAGGTTTTCCAGAAGAACTGCCTGAAAGCCGCCCGTCCGGGCGGCTTTTTGTTGCGTCGCAACGAGGCCCACATACTCGGCGCGCCTGCAATTACCGATATGCATTGCGCGAACGCATGACTATGATTCGAGCGACGCCAACAATGTAAACCTCTCGCAGCTGCGAAAAATCTGGCGATATTGCTTTTATAGAATTGCACGCTTTGAAATTGACTGGCGCCGTCTGCTGGGATATGTTTGATCAATCCTTAATTATTCATCCAATCGTGTTGATGTCTGTGAACCGGACAGAAGGGCGCCCTCCCATGACTCACCGATTGACCTTGATCGTCACACTGGCAGGATTCGGTTTTATCGGACTTTCTCAGCCCGGCTATTCCGAGACACGGCTCCTGACGCTTGACTCCGACACCTCCGCGACCGGCGATTCGCCGTTGCCGGCCAGGCGGGTTCCGTCCGAGGGGAATGACTTCGTCTCGGCTCAAACGCCGTACGCGGCGAATTCGTTCGCGCTGACCAGTGGCGGCTCGAACGCGGACCCCGGAACCACGAACCAGGTCAACCAACCCGATCCGGGGAACGCCGCTCTCGAGGCCTCACGGGTTGCCGAACCGCCGCGGTCCCGCTTGAGGAGCTTCTTGAGCGCGATCATCCAATTCGGCGCGGCCGCATCCGTCAGCCGTTGAGCGACCCGGTCGAGCGCGACATCGCGTCCATTAGCCGGTGCGCTTTCGCTCCACCTGGCTGGCGGCCGCCTCACCCGTTCGGCAGGTTGCGCGCCAGCGCTTCGAGAACCGCCATGCGCACGGCGACGCCCATTTCGACCTGCTCGCGGATCAGCGACTGCGCGCCATCGGCGATCAGCGTGTCGATCTCGACGCCGCGGTTCATCGGCCCCGGATGCATGACCAGCGCGCCGGGCTTGGCGTAAGCCAGCTTCTCCTGGTCGAGGCCGAAGTAGCGGAAATATTCCTTCGTGCTGGGGACGAAGGCGCCGCTCATCCGTTCGCGCTGCAGGCGCAGCATCATCACGATGTCGGCGTCCTTCAGCCCCGAGCGCATGTCGCGGCAGACTTCGACGCCCATCGCGTCGACTCCGGCCGGCATCAGCGTCGAGGGCCCGACGACCCGGACATAGGCGCCAAGCTTGCCGAGCAGCAGGATGTTCGACCGCGCCACCCGCGAATGCAGGATATCGCCGCAGATCGCAACGGTGAGTCCTTCGATGCGGCCAAGGTTGCGCCGGATGGTCAGCGCGTCGAGCAGCGCCTGGGTCGGGTGCTCGTGGGCGCCGTCGCCGGCGTTGATGACCGAGCAGTCCACTTTTCGGGCGAGCAACGACACGGCGCCCGCCTGATGGTGGCGAACGACCAGAATGTCGGGCCGCATGGCGTTCAGCGTCATCGCAGTGTCGATCAGCGTCTCGCCCTTCTTGACGCTCGACACGCCGACCGCCATGTTCATCACGTCAGCGCCGAGCCGCTTGCCGGCGAGCTCGAATGAGGACTGGGTGCGGGTCGAGGCCTCGAAGAAGAGGTTGATCTGGGTGCGCCCGCGCAGGGTCGCGCGCTTCTTCTCGACCTGGCGCGAGATCGCCACCGCCTCGTCGGAAAGATCGAGGAGCGCGACGATTTCTTCGCGCGAAAGATGCTCGACGCCGAGCAGATGGCGCTGCGCAAAGACGGGCGGATCGGAGAGGGCCATGGCGGCCGCGACCTTTGGACGGGGCGCTAGAGTTTGGCAAGCGTCGCCGGGTCCGGCGCGCCGCCAAAATATGTGTCGAGACACTGTCGGAAGACGGACTCTTCAGGCGCGATTCTGGCGAACAGCGTCATTGAGGAGCGGAATTTCATCTCGTCAATCGGTCCGAAAATCTGTCGCGCCGTCCGGCCCTCGACGCTCAATGTTAAAGCCGCGCATTCCCGCAATCTGGAGCCGAGGACCGGATGCGACAGGAACGCCAAGGCTTCCTCAAGGGAGGAAATCGCGAACTTGACCGCGGTCGGGCTCTGCCCGAGGCCTGCGATTTGCGGAAAGACGAACCACATCCAGTGGGACTCTTTCCGCCCGTTCGCGAGTTCGCTGAGGACCGCGGGATAGACGCGGTCCTGCGCATCGACGAAGCGCTGCAGGTCGAAGGGGTCTGCCTCCAGCAAGGCCCTTCAGGCCTTCGGATAGTCCGCGCCGCGCGCGACCGCCTCGACGGCCGCGTGCTCCCTGCGCAAAGCCTCGATCTCGGCGCCGATGCGGTCATATCCGTCGGCGCCGAGCGGCAGCCTCAGCGGCGGGCTCGCGCTCTCGACGGTCGCGATGATCGCCTCGGCGGCGCGGACCGGATCGCCGGGCTGGCTGCCGCTAAAGCCCTGGATCTGGTTGCGGCGGGCGATCGCGGTCTCGGCGTAGGCGTCGATCGGATGCTTCGGTGTCTTGAGCGACCGGCCGCCCCAGTCGGTGCGGAACGGGCCAGGCTCGACGATCAGCACCTTGATCCCGAACGGCGCGACTTCCTTCGACAGGGACTCCGACAGGCCTTCGACGGCGAACTTGGTCGCCGCGTAATAGGCCGAGCCGGGATTGCCGATCATACCGCCGACCGACGAGACGTTGACGATCGCCCCCGCCTTCTGCGCCCGCATAATCGGCAGCACGGCGCGGATCAAGGCGGCGAGGCCGAAAAAGTTGGTCTCGAACATGGCGCGGATGTCGGCATCGTCGCCCTCCTCGACCGCGGCGAGATAGCCGTAGCCCGCATTGTTGACGAGCACGTCGATGCGCCCGAACGTCTTGCGGGTCGCCTCGACCGCCGTCTCGATCTCGCGCTGCTTTTCGACGTCGAGCGTGAGCGCCAGCGCCGTCTGGGCGTAGCCCTCGATGAGGTCGGCGACCTTGGCCTTGTCGCGCGCCGTCACCGCGACCCGGTCGCCGCGGGCGAGCAGGATCTTCGCCAGCTCGCGTCCGAAGCCGGTCGAGCAGCCGGTGATGAACCATACCGGCTTTTCACTGGGAGAGCGTTCGGCCATGGCGACCTCCTGGGTGTCTGGCGGAGAGAGGAAGGCGTTGTTTTCGCACGGGCGCGCCGTTGCGGCGCAACGTCGGCGGTTCCTGCGGACCACGGACCCACGTTTGCCTCCTCCAGCGCCGTTCCGACGCCCGGCGCCGATTTGACACGCGCCCTTTGCGTCTCCATATCCCGCTGCCCGGACGGCCCCGGCTCTCGATCTGCGGGTCTCGCCGTCGAAGGATTGATGTCGAATGAAGGTCGTGATCGTCGAGTCGCCTGCAAAGGCCAAGACCATCAACAAGTATCTGGGCAAGGACTATCGACGTCTACGCCTCCTTCGGCCACGTGCGCGATCTCGCCGCCAAGGACGGCTCGGTCGATCCGGACGACGATTTCGCCATGCGCTGGGAGGTCGACGCCAAGGCCGCCAAGCGGCTCAGCGACATCGGCGTCGCCGTCAAGGGCGCCGACCGCGTCATTCTCGCGACCGACCCGGATCGCGAGGGCGAGGCGATCTCCTGGCACATCCACGAGATCCTCAAGAACAAGAAGCTGCTGAAGGACAAGCGCGTCGACCGCGTCGTGTTCAACGCCGTCACCAAGGACGCGATCCAGGAGGCGATGCGCCATCCGCGCGAGATCGACGAGGCGCTGGTCGACGCCTACCGGGCGCGCCGCGCGCTCGACTATCTCGTCGGCTTCACCCTCTCGCCGGTGCTCTGGCGCAAGCTGCCGGGCGCGCGCTCGGCCGGCCGCGTCCAGTCGGTCGCGCTGCGCATCGTCTGCGACCGCGAGCTCGAGATCGAAAAGTTCGTCGCCCGCGAATACTGGTCGATCGTCGCCCATCTGAAGACGCGAAGCGAGCGCGCCTTTCACGGCGCGGCTCGTCGGCGCGGACGGCAAGAAGATCACCCGTCTCGACATCGGCTCGGGCGCGGAAGCTGAAGATTTCAAGGCGGCGCTCGAGACCGCGAAGTTCTCCGTCGCTTCGGTCGAATCGAAGCCGGTCAAGCGCCACCCCTACCCGCCCTTCACCACCTCGACCCTGCAGCAGGAGGCCTCGCGCAAGCTCGGCCTCGCGCCGGCCCGCACCATGCAGATCGCCCAGCGTCTCTATGAAGGCGTCGACATCGGCGACGGGGCGGTCGGCCTCATCACCTATATGCGCACCGACGGCGTCGACCTCGCGCCCGAGGCGGTCGCGGCCGCGCGCCGCGTCATCGGCAAGGACTTCGGCGACGCCTACGTGCCGGGCGCGCCGCGCAAATATACCGCCAAGGCCAAGAACGCGCAGGAGGCGCACGAGGCGATCCGCCCGACCGACATGACGCGCCGCCCGCGCGATGTCGCCCGCCATCTCGAACCCGAACAGGCCAAGCTCTACGAGCTGATCTGGAACCGCACCATCGCCTGCCAGATGGAGAGCGCCGAACTCGAGCGCACCACGGTCGACATTCTCGCCGAGGCCGGCGCGCGCAAGCTCGACTTCCGCGCCAGCGGCCAGGTCGTGCGCTTTCCCGGCTTCCTCGCGCTCTATCAGGAAGGCCGGGACGACGAGGAGGACGAGGAATCGGCCGTCTGCCGCCGATGCGCGACGGCGAGAGGCTGACCAAGGAGCGCATCGACGCGACCCAGCATTTCACCGAGCCGCCGCCGCGCTACACCGAGGCGACGCTGGTCAAGCGCATGGAGGAGCTCGGCATCGGCCGTCCCTCGACCTACGCCTCGACGCTCGCGGTGCTGCGCGACCGCGACTACGTGCGGATCGAGAAGAAGCGGCTCATCCCGGAGGACAAGGGCCGGCTGGTGACCGCCTTTCTCGAATCCTTCTTCGCCAAATATGTCGGCTACGACTTCACCGCCGACCTCGAGGAGAAGCTCGACCGGGTCTCGAACAGCGAGATCGACTGGAAGGCGCTGCTGCGCGACTTCTGGAACGATTTTTCCGGCGCGGTCGGCGACATCAAGGACCTGCGCACCGGCGCAGGTGCTCGACAGCCTCAACGAACTGCTCGGGCCGCATATCTTCCCGGCCCGCGGCGACGGCGCTCGACGCGAGGCTCTGCCCGTTCTGCGGCAAGGGGCAATTGTCGCTGAAGCTCGGCAAGTTCGGCGCCTTCATCGGCTGCTCGAACTATCCCGAATGCAGCTTCACCCGCGTGCTGTCGCCGACCGGCGCCGAGAGCGCGCGAGGGCGAGCGGCCGGGCGTGCGCGTGCTCGGCCAGGACCCGGAGACGGGCGACGAGATCACGCTGCGCAACGGCCGCTTCGGCGACTATGTGCAGCAGGGCGAGGGCGAGAAGCCGAAACGCTCCTCGCTGCCGCGCGGCCTCAAGCCCGACGACGTGACGCTGGAGAAGGCGATCGCGCTGCTGTCGCTGCCGCGCGAGGTCGCGCGCCATCCGACGAGCGGCGAGCCGATCGTCGCCGGCATCGGTCGCTACGGCTCCTATGTGCAGCACGGCAAGACCTACGCCAATCTCGGCCGCGACGACGACGTGCTCGAGATCGGCGGCAACCGGGCGATCGACCTCATCGTCGCCAAGGAGAGCGGCGCGGGCGCGTCGCGCTTCGGCGGCGGCGGCGCGGGCCGGGTGCTCGGCGACCATCCCGCAGGGCGGCGCGGTCAGCGTCAAGCAGGGCCGCTTCGGCGCCTACGTCAATCACGGCAAGATCAACGCGACGCTGCCGAAGGGAACCGACCCGGCGAGCCTGACCCTCGACGACGCGGTCGCGCTGCTCGCGGCCAAGGCGGCGGGCGGCGGCGTCAGCGGGCGCCTGCTCGGCGATCATCCGGACGGCGGCCCGGTCACGGTGCGCGAGGGCCGCTTCGGCCCTTATGTCAACTGGGGCAAGGTCAACGCGACGATCCCGAAGTCGACGCCGCCCGACTCGATCACGCTCGCCGACGCGATCGAGCTGATCGCCGAGCGCGAGGGCAAGCCGGCGCCCGGCGCGCAAGGCCCCGGCGAAGGCGCCGCCGAAAAAGGCGGCGCCGGCGAAAGCCCCGGCCAAGAGCGCGCCCGCAAAGGCGAAAGCTGCAACGGCGAGAAGAAGCCGCCCGCCAAGAGCGCGGCGAAAGCCAAGCCGAGGGCGGCCGCCGGGAGAACCTGAGGCGGCGGTTTCAGCGCCCTTCCGGGCGGTGGCAGACGGCTTCAATGTTGTTGCCGTCGGGGTCGAAAACGAAGGCGCCGTAGTAGTTCGGGTGATAGTGGGGCCTCAAGCCCGGCGCGCCGTTGTCGCGGCCGCCGGCCGCGATCGCCGCGGCGTAGAAGGCGTCGACTTCAGCGCGCGTCTGCGCGGCGAACGCGACATGCACGCCACCCCTGGGCTTCGCGCCTGTGCCGATCCAGAAGAACGGCTTGCCCTCGTCGCCGAAGCCCGCGTGGGCGTCGCCGCCCGTCTCCGCCGCCGTCACCTCCATGACGACGCCAAGTCCGAGCGGCTTTAGGGCGGCCCGATAGAAAGCTCTCGCCCGGTCAAAATCCGCAACAGCAAGGCCGATGTGGTCGAGCATGGCTGGTTCCCTGATTTTGCCGCCCCTCGACAAACGATATGGCTTACTCGTTGCGTCAGGCAAGGGACAATCCCTCACGGTCGGTTCTCGACCCCTTCAGCGCCACGGGAACCTCTTTGCAATTGGTGAATTTGTCTGGCGGCGACCCCGCCGCCTGCGACAACCGTACGATGACGTCGCCGGTGCGAATCGTTGCGCACATTGACGCTGGCTCCCGCCCGAAATCGCTGGCGTTAGGTTGTGCCGTGGGGTTAACTGTCAGGCGGCATCGGCCCCGACGCTGACAAAAAGGGTTGCGGATCGTGAACCCGTTGCACGCCACGGAGCGTTATGCGGGGCGCCAAACCGAAGCGGCCTACAGCCGCTGGGCGCCTGTTTACGACCTCATCTTCGATCTGCCGTTTCATCCCGGCCGGCTGGCCGCGGCGCGCGCGGCTGGATTGGCCGCAGGTCCCGGCGGCGAGATTTTGGTCATCGGCGTCGGCACCGGGCTGGAATTGCCTTTGCTTCCCGGCAACGTGCTGGTGACGGGCGTCGACATCAGCGCGCCAATGCTGCGCGCGGCCGAGGCGCGCGTTGCACGCAAGAGGCTGGCGCAGGTCAAGGGCCTCTTTGTGATGGACGCGGCCGCGCTCGATTTTTCCGACGCGGCCTTCGACGTGGCCCTCGCGCCCTATGTGATGAGCGTCGTGCCGCACCCGAAGCGCGCGCTCGACGAGGCCTGGCGGGTGCTGCGGCCCGGCGGCAGCCTTATCGTCATGAACCATTTCGCAGCCTCCGACGGCGCGCGGGCGGCGGTCGAGCGGCGGATGGAGCGAGCCGCCGCCTGGCTCGGCTGGCACCCGAACTTTCCGTATTCGACGGTCGGAGACTGGATCGCCTCGCGTCCCGACGCGCGATTCGTCGAACGACGCGAGCTCCCGCCGCTGAAGCTGTTCACCCTTCTCAGGATCGAAAAAGCGCCGCCGGCGCTGATGCCCGAACGGATCAGCTGCGCTTGTATCCGGCATCGGGGCCAACTAGCTATGTTTGGTCACGCGAGCCCGACCCGTTGCGAAAATCCCCTCCGCCCAGGCGCGCCGCCGCGCCAGCCGTCTCGCGCGGCCAGGCGCGCGCTCTGCCGTCGCGCGACGAGTTGATCGCCTTCATCGGCGGCGCGCCCGGCGCCCAATGGCGAGAGGCCGCCGGCGCGCGTCACCAAGCGCGACATCGCCCGCGCCTTCGGCGTGAAGGGCGACGCAAAGGCAGACCTCAAGCTTCTCATCAAGGACCTCCAGAACGAGGGCGCGGTCGCGCGCGGCCGCAAGGCGCTTGTCGTGCAGGGCCGTCTGCCGTCGCTCGTGGTCGCCGATATCGCCGAGCGCGACCGCGACGGCGAACTCGTCGCCAGGCCCGCCGAATGGGGCGAGGACGGACCGGCGCCGCGCATCCTCGTGCGTCGATCTCGCGACAGGCGCGCATCTGGCGAAACGCAACTCGGCGCCTGCGCCCGGCATCGGCGCCCGCGTCCTGATGCGCGTCGAGTTCGATCCCGACGCTGCAGGCAAGGAGCCGGCCTATTCGGGCCGGGTGATCAAGATCCTCGACAAGCTGAAGGCGCGCGTCTTCGCCGTCTTCCGCAAGGCCGAGGACGGCTCCGGACGCGCGCTGCCGGTCGAGAAGCGCGCGGCGGGCCGCGAATTCCGGGTGCCGGCGGGCATGGGCGGCGAGACCGAGGACGGGGATCTCGTCGCGATCGAGCCGTTGCGCGAGGCCCGCTTCGGTCCCGCCTTCGGCGCGTGTCGTCGAGTCGCTCGGCTCCGTCGCCTCGGAGCGGGCTGTAAGCCTCATCGCGCTGGCGATCCATCACATCCCGCATGTGTTCTCGCCGGCCGCGCTCAAGGAGGCCGAAGCCGCGCGCCCGGCCCGCCTGGCCCCGCCGCGCGAGGACTGGCGCGCGCTGCCGCTCGTCACCATCGATCCTCCCGACGCCAAGGATCACGACGACGCCGTCCACGCCGCCCCCGACCCCGATCCTGCACAACGCGGGCGGCTTCATCGTTACGGTCGCCATCGCCGACGTCGCCGCCTACGTGAGGCCCGGCTCGTCGCTCGACCGCGAGGCGCTCGAGCGGGGCAACTCGGTCTATTTTCCCGACCGGGTCGTGCCGATGCTGCCGGAACGCATCTCCAACGACCTTTGCTCGCTGCGCCCGCTCGAAGACCGGCCGGCGCTCGCCGTCCGCATGACCCTGAGCGCCGACGGCCGCAAACGCTCGCATGCGTTCCATCGCATCATGATGCGCTCGGCCGCCAGGCTGTCCTACGAACAGGCTCAGGCCGCAATCGACGGGCGACCGGACGAGACGACGGCGCCGCTTCTCGAAAGCGTGCTGAAGCCTCTCTACGCGGCCCATGCCGTCGCTCGGCATCGAGCGCGAGCGGCGGGACCCGCTCGATCTCGACCTGCCCGAGCGCAAGCTGATCCTCGACAAGCAAGGACGACTCGCGGGCGTGCGCTGGCCGGAGCGGCTCGAGGCGCATCGGCTGATCGAGGAATTCATGATCCTCGCCAATGTCGCGGCGGCCGAGACGCTGGAAGCGGCGCATTCGCCGCTGCTCTACCGCGCGCATGACGCGCCGAGCGTCGAGAAGCTCAACGATCTGGTCGAATTCCTCAGCACCATCGGCGTCAAGCTCGCCAAGGGCGATCGGGTGCGCCCCTCCCATTTCAACGGCGTGCTGAGCCGGGTTCGCGGGCAGGCCGTCGAGGCGCTGGTCAACGAGGTCGTGCTGCGCGCCCAGGCGCAGGCCGAATACAGTCACGAGAATTACGGCCATTTCGGCCTCAACCTGCGCCGCTACGCCCATTTCACCTCGCCCATCCGCCGCTACGCCGATCTGATTGTCCACCGGGCGCTGATCCGGGCGCTAAACCTCGGCGAAGGCGGCCTCAGCGACATGCGCGGCGGCGAGCTGGCGCAGATCGCCGAGCACATTTCGGCGGCCGAGCGGCGCGCGATGGCCGCCGAGCGCGAGACGGTGGACCGTCTGGTCGCAGCGCATCTCGTCGACCGCGTCGGCGCCGTGTTCGAGGCGCGCATTGCCGGCGTCACCCGCGTCGGCCTCTTCGTCAAGCTGGCCGAGACGGGCGCGGACGGCTTCGTGCCCGCCGCGACTCTCGGCGACGACTATTTCCGCTACGAGGAGGCGACGCGCTCGCTCGTCGGCGTGCGCACCGGCGAGACCTATCGCCTCGGCGACGCGGTCCAGGCGCGACTTGTCGAGGCCGCGCCCTTCGCCGGCGCGCTTCGGTTCGAAATCGTCTCGGGCGAAACGCGCGACGACTCGCGGCGCAAGCGGGCGCGCGCCGCCCGGTCCGATCCGCGATCTCGCGAAGAGAGCCGCAGGGGCAAGCGCCGATGAACGACATGTCGGGCTTTCGTTGGAAGACGCCGCGAAGGAGCCGCCAGGTCGGCGAGGCGATCCGGCGCGGGGTCTTCGGAAGGTGTCCCGCCTGCGGCCGCGGACCGCTTTTTCGCACCTATCTCAAGCTCGTCTCCGCCTGCAAGGTGTGCGGTGAGGACTTGAGCCACGCGCGCGCCGACGACGCGCCGGCCTATCTCACGATGCTCGTCGTCTGCCACGTGGTCGGCGGCGGCGTCCTGATGTCGGACGACATGTGGCCGCACATGTCGCTCCTGCTTAGCGCTCTGTTCTGGCTGACGGTGACTATATTGATGAGTCTGCTCCTGCTGCCGCGCATGAAGGGGGCGGTCGTGGGCCAGCAATGGGCGCTGTTCATGCACGGCTTCGGCGGGGACAAGGCATGACCGCAGCCGCTGGCGCGGTCAAGGCGCTCCGCCCCCGCGACGCGGCGACACTGATCATTGTCGAACGTTCGGTGCGCGGCGCGCGCGTTTTGCTGGGCAAGCGGCACGCGGGGCACAAGTTCATGCCCGGCAAATATGTCTTTCCCGGCGGCCGGGTCGAGCCGGAGGATCGGCGAATGTCCGTCGCCGGCGCGCTGGACCCGCATGTCGAGGAGAAGCTCAACGCACGCGTTCCGCGTCCCTCGCCCGGCTTCGCCCGCGCCATTGCGCTCGCGGCGATCCGGGAGACCTTCGAGGAGACCGGACTGGCGCTGGGCGTGAGCGACTTCGGCGCGCCGGACGCGGCCCCGCCGGGCGCGTGGGCCCGGTTCGCGGCGACCGGGGTCTATCCGGCGCTCGACGACATCGACTTTCTCGCGCGCGCGATCACGCCTCCCGGACGCGCGCGGCGGTTTGACGCCCGCTTTCTCGTCATCGACGCCCGTTTCATCGCCGGGCGCGTCGAGGGCGTCGTCCACCCGGAAGCCGAGCTCGTGGACCTCGTCTGGACGCCGCTCGACAAGGCGCGCGAACTCGACCTGCCCCAGATCACCCGCCTCGCGCTCGACGATCTCGCCGTGGCGCTGAGCGGCGGCCTCGACAGGCGCCGGCCGCGCCCTTTCTATCGCGAATTGCGCGGCAAACACGTTCGCGAGGCGTTGTAGAGAAGCTCTCCGGGCTCGTCGGCCGGATCTACGCCGCGACGCGCGCCGGCCCCAGGCGTCCCGCGAGTTGCATCAGGGCCAGATGATAGGCCCTGGCAGTCCGGTGCGAGCGGTTGTAGCGGCTGATGACGACGTCGAGCAGTTCGATCATGATCTCGGCGTCGACTTCCGCCAGATGGTTCAGCGTCAGGCTGGAATGTTGAAGCGCGGTGACCAGCGTTTCGCGAAGGGTCTCGAAACTGGACATGTCGCCGCTGATGAGGGCGCGCCAGACCCGGGCGTGCAGCCGGGTGAGCGCGCGCGCCAGGATGTCATCCGAAATCAGCTTGACATAGGCGGAAAAGAGCCGGTCGAAGATCAGCGGCTCGGACCATTGCTGCAAACCAGAGAAACCCTCGGATGGGTCGGTCGTCGGCATGGCGGCGATCCCGGTGCGATTCGATCCGCAATTCGAATCGGGGTTGATGCAATGGCGAATCTACACCCAGTCTGGTTCGTCATGGTTAACACGAAGTGAATCGGCGCAACACTTATCCCCAGGAAATCTGCCGAAAAATCGCGATTTCTACTTGACGTTGGGGAAAGTCTGAGCGGGCCGGCTGCGGCGGCTCTGGCGCAACGGGCGGTGATCCCTCGGAACGATGGCGCCAACCGACGGGGTCAGGCGTTGGCCTGGTCCCGGATTTTCGGTGACACACATTGGATAGAAACCGTCGCCAACTTTCGCTGGCGCG
The DNA here is from genome assembly GCA_963775665.1 of uncultured Alphaproteobacteria bacterium. Taxonomy (GTDB): domain Bacteria; phylum Pseudomonadota; class Alphaproteobacteria; order Rhizobiales; family Beijerinckiaceae; genus Roseiarcus. The sequence goes on from CAVZJZ010000015.1 coordinate 38,927, forward strand.
GAGGCGCGCCAGCGGCGCAGGGGCGATCAACCGGCATGGGGAATTCGCATCACGTCCCCGTGATCCACGTCTCCTGATCCGCAATCCAGGTGGCTCCCGAAATTTCTTGGCCGATGCCATAGTCTGTGCTATGTTTGTTCCATCAGACCGTCGGAAGGAGAGAGCCTCATCAGCGACAGGCTACATCGTGAAGCGTCACCTTTAGAGAGGCGCGGCTTCGCAGGCTCATCACCCGTGAGGGGCGGAGCGAAATTCGGCAACTCCCAAGGTGGTCTCAACAACCGGTGGCGCCAACTCCACTGCCTCATCCTAAAGGACGAGGTTGGAGCAATATGGGACCCCTGCTTGGCAGTTGTTTTTTTCGCCGCATCAGCCTGTAAGGCTTTGATAAGTCCTGTTTCTCGGTCAGGAATTGCAATATTTTGCAATTTTTTGCAGCTTTCTAAGGTCTCAAAGACCGGCGAAATGAAGCTTTCGGCAAGCTTTTGCAGCAAATTGCCAGCGTAGCGCCAGCTTGCGTCCGCGAACGGCGGCGGTTCCAGCCCCTACCGTCCGGCGGCGAATTCGGCCTGACGGGTCTGTCGCGCCAGCGCATCGAGCACTGCGTTGATCATGCCGCATTCGTCGGGGCCGAAGAAGGCCGCGGCGACGTCCACATATTCCGTCACCGCCACGCGGGCGGGCACGTCGGGACGGCTGCGCAGCTCGTAGAACGCCGCGCGCAGGATCGCCCGCATCAGCGCCTCGACCCGGCGCAACGGCCAGCCCTTGGCGAGCGCGTCGTCCAGTCCCCGGTCGATGGGCGCCTGGTCGCGCTGCACGCCGGAGACGACGTCGCGAAAAAAGGCGAGCTCGGCGGGGTTGTAGGCGTCGCCCTCGATCTCGCGGCCGATCCAGTGGGCCTCGAATTCCGCCAGGATGTCGTTCAGTCCCTTGTCCGCGACTTCCATCTGATAGAGCGCCTGCGAGGCGGCGAGGCGCGCGGCCGAGCGGCGCTGGGACTTCTTCATCGCGGCGCGAGCCTTCGCCCGAGGAGCGCAAGGCCGATCGCGGCGCGCGCCGCATCCCCGCCTTTGTCGCCGCGCTCGGGGTCGGCGCGCTCCGCGGCTTGCCCGATCGTGTCGGTGGTCACGATTCCATTGCCGAGCGCGAGCTTGCGGTGGACCGACATGTCCATGAGCGCGCGCGCGGATTCGCCGGCCACGATCTCGAAGTGAAACGTCTCTCCGCGCACGACGCAGCCGAGCGCGACCGCCCCGTCGTAGGGCCGTCCGGAAGCCGCGGCCGCGTCCAGCGCGATCGCCATGCCGGCGGGGATCTCCAGCGCGCCGGCGACGGTCACGAGGTCATGCGTCGCGCCCGCGGCTTCGAGCGCCCGCGCGGCGCCGGCCAGGAGATCGGCGGAGATCGCTTCGTAGAAGCGCGCCTCGACGACGAGAAAACGTCCGCCCTCGATGCGGGGCGCGGGTGCGGCGGCGGCGCGGCGCGGCTCGGCCATGCGGGATCAGTCTCTCAAGGCTGTGCGGATTGCCGCCCGTCCTTAAAGGGGAGCGGCCGAGGAGGCAAGCCGAAGCGGGTCAGTCGCAGCGATAGCGCCAGCGCCCGTAGCGCCAGGGCAGCGCCCAATTTGCGCCGGCCGGAATCGCCTCCGGCGGAGGGTCATAGCCCGAGCCGCCCCAGGGATGGCAACGGCAAATGCGCGCCGCGCCCATCCACGCGCCCGCCCAAAGCCCATGGCGTTGAATGGCCTCGTCCGCATAGGCGGAGCAACTCGGGAGATAGCGGCATTGCCGGCCGAGCACGCTCGACAGTGTGAGCTGATAGAAACGAATTGCGGCGTGAGCGGCGCGACGGGGCGCAAGGGCGCTCATGACGCCTGCGCCGCCTCGGCGGAACCCAGCCGCGCGGCAATCTGACCGAGCGCGTCGGCGACCGCATCGAAGGTCAGCAGCGTCGAGGCATGCCTTGCCTTATAGGCGCGAACGGGCTCGAGCACGGCAAAATCGGCCCACTTGCCCTCAGGCGGCGGACCATTCGCCTTCAGCATCCGCGTCATCGTGTCGCGCAGAGCAAACAGCTCCTCCGCCGAGGCGCCGATCACGTGCCGCGCCATCAGGGAAGAAGACGCCTGGCCGAGCGCGCAGGCTTTGACGTCGTGCGCGAAGTCGACCACGCGCCCGTCTTTGACCACGAGATCGACGATTACGGTCGAGCCGCAAAGGCGGGAATGCGCCTTCGCCGTCGCGTCGGGAGCGGAGAGCCGTCCGAGCCGCGGTATGTCCGCGGCAAGCTCAAGCACACGCCTGTTGTAGATATCGTCAATCATCGCGAATGTCGACCGATCGGATAGACTAGCGCATTGCCCGTGCAGACTATATAGGAGCGCGGAAAGCCGAAATCGAGGCCGGGAACGAGCGCGGCGCCGCCGCCGGGGATGCCTATGGACGATGTTGCGTCGTTGAAGCCGCCGGGGCCCGCGAATCCGCAATTGGCGAGGCCCAGTCGCGAGCAGGCGGAGGCCGCCGTGCGCACGCTCATCGCCTGGGCGGGCGACGACCCCGATCGCGAGGGCCTTGCCGACACCCCGCGGCGGGTCGCGAAGGCCTATGAAGAGCTGTTTTCCGGCTATCGCCACAATACGGGCGAGGAGCTGTCGCGCGTGTTTCGCCAGGTCTCGGGATACGAAGACCTCGTGCTTGTCCGCGACATTTCCTTCGTTTCGCATTGCGAGCATCACATCGCGCCTTTCTTCGGCAAGGCGCATGTCGGCTATTATCCAAGCGACGGCGTGGTCGGCCTCTCAAAGTTGGCGCGGATCGTCGACGTCATTCGCCCGCCGCCTGCAGACCCAGGAAGCTCTGTCGGCCCAGATCGTGATGGCGATCGAGGAGTCGCTCCCGACCCGCGGCGTCGCGCTGATGATCGAGGCCGAACACACCTGCATGGCGATGCGCGGCGTGCGCAAAGAAGGCGTCTCCACGGTCACGACCCAGTTCACCGGCGTGTTCCGCGACGACCCCAACGAGCAGACGCGTTTCTTCAGTCTTCTGCGCGGCGCCCGCTGACCATGGCCGATCCGTCGGACGCCGATCCTTCCGAACGGGAAGAGGGATCGGCCTTCCAGCCGAAATTCGGCCCGGACGGTTTGGCGACCTGCGTCGCGATCGATGCGGTGCGCGGCGATGTGCTGATGGTCGCCCATATGAACGAGGCTGCGCTCAAGGCGACGCTCAAGACCGGGGTCGTCCACTACTGGTCGCGTTCGCGCGGCGCGCTTTGGCGCAAGGGCGACACATCCGGCCAGACCCAGAGGCTCGTCGAAATGCGCGTCGACTGTGACCAGGACGCCTTTCTCGCCTTCGTCGAGGTCGGCGGCGACGGAGGCGCCTGCCACACCGGCCGGCGCTCGTGCTTCTACCGCCGGGTCGAGTCGGACGGCGACCACGCGCGCCTCACATTCATTGACTGACCCTCGCACTGACTGTCCTTCGCCCCGGGTTCTTTACCCCATTAACCGTTCACCTTAATGTTCTGGCGCCCAATTGGGCGTAGGCTTAGTGTCGTTGCGGAACGCAAACCGGCGATGCGACGTTCAAGGGTTGCAATGTTCAGGCCGCCGTATTGGAGAATTGATTCCGAAACCGCGCCCGGCGGCGGCGAGGTCCGTCTGCCGAGGACTCGGCGTCGTGCTCGGCGCGGGGGCAGCTCGCGGGTGGTCGCATATCGGGGCGCTTCAGGAGCTCGACGCGCTGGGCGTGAGGCCCGATGTCATCGTCGGCTCGTCGATCGGTTCGCTCGTCGGCGGTTGCTACGCCGCCGGAAAACTCGAGATGCTCGAGGCGTTCGCCCGTTCGCTGACCAGGCGCCGCGTGTTCGGCCTCCTCGATTTCTCCTTCGCCGGCGGAGGCCTCATCGGCGGCGAGCGGCTGCGCGCGAGGCTCGAAGCCGAACTCGGCGACATCCGGATCGAGGATCTGCCGATCCGCTTCGCGGGCGTCGCGACAGAGATCGGCGGCGGACACGAAATCTGGCTCCGGCGAGGCCCGCTGTCCGAGGCGATCCGGGCCTCCTACGCGCTGCCCGGCGTGTTCGAGCCGGTCAAAGTCGAGGGTCGATGGCTGTTCGACGGGGCGATCGTCAATCCGGTCCCTGTCAGCGTCGCCCGCGCGCTCGGCGCCGAAAGGGTCATCGCGTTCAATATTTCAAGCGAGCTCGTCGGGCGCGGCACGGCGATCCAGGATCCTTTCGGACGTCCGGAGCCGCCGCCGCTCGTGGTCGAGCCGGCGAACGACAGCAGCGGCGTCATATCCCGCTGGTGGCGCGGCGGCGCCGTGCGAGCGCCGGCCGAGACCGAGGCAGCGCCGCCGGGGCTCATGACCGTCATGGTCAACGCCTTCGACATTCTTCAGGACCGCATCATGCGCTCGCGGCTCGCGGGCGACCCGCCCGACGCGCTGGTGCAGCTCAAGGTCGGCAAGATCGGCATGTTCGAATTTCATCGCGCCGACGAACTCATAGCGCTCGGCCGCGAGGCGGTCCGCAAGGCCGCCGCCGAGATCACGGCGCATATCGAGCAGCCGCGAATCGAGTCCGCCGGCGCCCTGGCGCCGTCGGCGCCGCTCAGGCCGTCGTGATATATTCGCGCAGCGCCTTGCGCTCGCTTTCGATCATGTTGACGTGGCGCTTGACCACGTCGCCGATCGAAATGATTCCGATGAGCCGCCCGTCCTCGACGACGGGGACATGCCGGAAGCGGCCCTCCGTCATCGTTTCCATGACGTGATCGACGGTGTCGTCACGCGTCACCGTCGTCACCTTCGGCGTCATATGGCGCGACACCTGATCGCCGAGCGCCGCGGCGCCGTGCTGAGAGATCACCCGAACGACGTCGCGTTCGGACAGGATCCCGAGCACGCTCATCGCGGCGTCGGCGACGACGACCGCGCCGACGCCCTTGCTCGCGAGAAGATCGATGACTTCCTTCAGCGTGCGGTGAGGCTGGGTCGTGAAGACCTCGCGCCCTTTTTCGGAAAGAATGCGCGCAACTGTCATTCCATCTCTCCCTTTCGCGTCGCCTTGTGTCCGGCGACGGCAGATCGGGGAAGGATGCGCCGGTCTTGGCGTCCGATCAAGCCCCAATCCCGGCTGCTTTTTCTTGTCGACGCTGCGTCAGCGCAATCCGCCGTCGACGAGGAAACATTGCTTTGTGATCATCTCGCTGTCCTGCGCGGAGAGAAAGAGCGCCAGGCGCGCGACGTCTTCTGCGACAAGGCTGCGGTCGAGGCACTGTCGCGCGCGGAAATCGGCGATATCCTTCTCGCTGAGCCAGAGACGCCGCTGCCGCTCGGTGATGGTCGCGCCGGGCGCGATCGCGTTGACGCGGATGTTGTCGGGCCCGAATTCGCGCGCCAGCGCGTTCGTCATGCCGACGATGGCGGCCTTGGCCGCGGAATAGAGCGACATTCGAGCGATCCCGATCATCCACGCAGTTGAGGTAAAATTGACGATCGAGCCGCCGCCGAGCTCGCGCATCGATCGCCGGGCGATCTGCGCGGCGAAGAACTGGTGCTTGACGTTGAGCGCCATGGTCCGGTCCCAATCCTCTTCGCTCGCTTCGTCGGCGTCGTGGCGCTGGTCGTTGGCGGCGTTGTTGATCAGAACCCCGATCGGTCCAAGCCGCTGCCGCGCCTCCTCCATCGCCGCCTCGAGCGCAGCGATGTCGGTCAGATCGCATTTGATGAACAATGGCGCAGATCCCAAGGCGCCGAGCCGAGCGGCGAGCGCCTTCGACGGCTCGCTCTGGATGTCGACGAAGGCGACGTTGGCCTTCTGCGCGACAAAGGCCTCCACCATCGCTGCGCCGATCCCCGACCCGCCGCCGGTGACGAAGACGACTTTGTCGTGCAGCGAAGGATAGCGTGCGTAAGTCATGGCGGTCTCGTGGTTCGGGGGATGAGGGGTGCGAGACTAACAGCAGCGCCACGACAAGGAAAAGCCGCTACTTCGCTCCCCTCATCAGCGCCAGGAGCCCTTTGAGCAGAGCGGCCGGGCTCGGCGGACAACCGGGAATGACGAGATCGACCGGGATGACGCCCGCTGCGCCGCCGCCGGCGATAGCGTAGCTCCCCGCGAAGACGTGGCCGTCGGCGGCGCAGGCGCCGGAAGCGACAACCCATTTGGGCTCTGGCGTCGCGTCATGGGTCCGCCTGAGCGCTTCCCGCATGTTGAGCGCAACGGGCCCCGTGACCAGGAGGACGTCGGCGTGGCGGGGCGAAGCGACAAACCGGAGGCCGAATCGTTCGAGATCGTAGAAGGCGTTGCCGAGCGCATGAATCTCGAGCTCGCATCCGTTGCACGAGCCGGCGTCGACGTGCCGGATCGCGAGGCTCCGCCCCAGCGACTTCTGTGCAGCCTCCTTGACCGTCGAGGCGAGCGCGGCAAGCTCAGGGTCTTCGCTTCCGGGCGCGTTTTCGGTCAACGGCGGCCGGAGACCTTGCAGGAGGGTATTGCGCATCTAGAGGTCGCACCCCGAGTAAGAACAGTTGAACGATTTGTTGCACAGCGGGAAATCGGCCACGATATTTCCCTCGATTGCGGCTTCGAGCAACGGCCATTGGAACCAGGAAGCGTCGCGCAAATGGCAGCGGGCGACCGAGCCGTCGTCCGCAAGGCGCACATGCGCGAAGACGTCGCCGCGAAAAGCTTCGACGAGCGCGAAGCCCTCACAAGCCCCTGATTGAGGAAGTCCTGCGCGGACCGGGCCGCCGGGCAATCGCGCGAGTATCGTTTCAATGAGATCGAGACTGACGCCGACCTCGTCGATCCGGACCCAGACGCGGGCGTTGACGTCGCCTTCAGTCCGGGTCGGCGCCTTGAGAGCGAGAGCGTCGTAGGGCGGGTAGGGGCGGTCGCGGCGCGCGTCGAAATCACGGCCGGACGCTCTGCCGACGACGCCTCCCGCGCCGAAACGGCGGGCCAGATCCGCCTTCAGCACGCCCGTCCCGACCGTGCGGTCCTGCAGCGAAGCCGTGTTGTCATAGAGCAGGACGAGCCGCGGAAAGGTCGCCCGAGCTTCGCGCACGAGCGCACGAATCGCCTCCGCCCCATCGGGAGCGAGATCAACGGCGACGCCGCCCGGAACCACCGCGTCCATCATCAGCCGATGTCCGAAGGCGGCCTTCGCAGCGCGTAGCGTCCGCTCCCGCAAAATCCCGCAATGGGCGTGCATCAGCGAGAAGGATGCGTCGTTGCAAACGGCGCCGATGTCGCCGAAATGATTGGCGATCCGTTCGAGCTCGGCCATCAAGCCCCGCAGCCCGTGCGCGCGCTCCGGCGCATCGATCCCAAGCGCCCCCTCGACGGCGCGAGCGAAGGCGACCGCATAGGCCACGGTCGAATCGCCGCTGACCCGCGCCGCCAGCACGCAAGCGCGTTCGAGGCTCGCGCCGCGCATCAGACGATCAACGCCCTTGTGCACGTAGCCGAGCCGCTCCTCGAGCCGCACGACCGCCTCGCCTCCTGCATGGAACCGGAAGTGGCCGGGCTCGATGATACCGGCATGCACGGGTCCGACGGGAATCTGGTGCAGGCCAGGCCCCTCGGCCTCGAGAAACAGGTAAGGGTCAGGCGCGCCATCGTGGGGGACGCCCGGTCCAAGCGGCTGACGCAAAGGCCAGCGGCCATGATCGAGCCAGCGCCGCGCATCCGGCGCGTCGCGCGCCGTGAAGCCGAAGAGATCGCAGGCGGCGCGTTCGAGCCGGTCCGCCGGGGCGTGAACGGCGGCCACCGATGGGAATGCGTTGTCGCCGCAGCCGACTTCAACAAGCGAAAGCGAACCGGCCGGTTCGCTGAGCGCCATGCGCATGCGCCCCTCGTCGCCCCAGAGGCTCACGAGCGTCGCTTCGCCCGCGGCCAGGCGGAGCGAGGCCTCGCGCCATTCGGTTTCGCGTGCGGGACTGAGGTGGGGGTTCGTGCTCATGCTGGGATCTGGACTAGGGCCGGTTGGGAGTCATCGTGAGTTTGTAATGGCTGAGGCGAGGAGGATCATCGAAGCTTTCTGGTCGGTTTTGTCGGCGCGAAGCCTGATTCGCTCGAACGCCTGGGTCCCGCGCTCGTTCAACTCGGCGATGATCGCGCCGCTGTCAAAGGCTTTGTCGGCGGCGCCGACGGCGTTACGGGCAAGGGCGCCAAGCGAAACAGATCGCCCGAGCGCGTCGGCGAGCTCCAGGATTCTTGTGGTCATGCCGCCCCTGCTCGCGCGCCGGCCGCGGGGCCGCAACGGTCCCTAGACGGTGACCAGCTCTGTATGCCCAAAGCCCTTGCGGTAATCGAGGACGGAGACGACTTCGGGCGTGATTGAGAAGATCGCGATGCTGTCCGCCTCGTTCGGCCCGAAATCGGCGCCTTGAGGGAACTTCTTGAGGATGAGCCTGCCGACCCTGGCCATCTCCTTGGGGTCGGCGACCCGCGCGGCCCGACCGCCCATCGACAGCGCCTGGATCTCCTCCCATCGGTTGTAGGGCAGCGTCACCGTCAGCGAAACCTTGTCGCAAAGCGCGATGTTGCGCGCTTTCTGCGAGTCCGCCGACGTGCCGAAATAGACTTTGACGCCGTCGTTGACGAAGCCCACCGTCGTCGCCTGCGGATAACCGTCCGGCCGGACAGTCGCGATCGCCATGTCGTTCGCGCCCGAAAGAATGGCGACGATCTTTTCGTGCACGGCGCTGTCCATGGCTAACGTCTCCCTCGACAGGAATAGCACCCGACGCCTGTCGGCGTCGATACGGCGCCGGGCGGCGACAGGCGCGCCGGCAAGCTCGCAGCGTATTCATAAACGCCAGATCCACTCGCTCGGCCGTCCGGCAGCGCCCGGGAACCGCCGGCGCTGGAAGCGCCGCAGCAGGAACGGCGTCGGAGCCCGAAGCAAATGCAACCTACGGGTTGAGTACACTTGCGCCTTAATCTTGCCTTTTCCTTGGTCCAGTTTCGTCATATACACTAGAGGAAAGATGTCACTGCTTGGATGGACGGTTTTACTGTCCATCCAAGCAGTACCGCAAGCGTGGCCAAGCTTTCGCGTGCGGATTTTCTTTTCCGAGCCGTTTGAGGGGTGCATCCATAGGCGGACGGTCCGCCGCCGATCAGGGGAGAACAGATCATGCGAAGCGCCGTATCGAAGTTTGCGTGTTCGGGCGTCGTCGTCGCCGAACTCGGTCTTGCAGGGGCGATGACGGGGCCGGCCGCGGCCGATGTCATCGTCGCCTCGCCAACGCTGCCGCTCATTGGCGTTCCCTACATATCGCCGGGGGGCGCCGGCTGCTTTCCCATCGCCAGCGTCTGCGTAACGCCGGGGCCATTCGTTCAGACCGAGACACTGTCGTCGACGATCTCGGGCGGCAGCCAGTATATCGAAGCAATGGCCACCTACGACGGCGCGCTGTCCGGCGCCTATACCGGATCGGTGTCGCTGACCGGGACGGTCGACGAGACGGTTGTGGGTCGAGCGTCGTTTTCGGAGCTTGGAACCTTCAACACCGAAATCACCGGGCTGGATCTGACCGGCACGCTGGATTTGCCCGGCAGTCCGTTCGACGGGCATGCGCTCGAAGTGACGCTGGCCTCGCTGTCGTCCGGCGTAACGACCATCGCGCAGGACGGCGCCGTGTTCAGGGTCAGCAGTTTCTTCGACGTCTTTATCGAGATCTCGCTTCCGGGCACACCGCTGAGCGCCTTCCCACCCGAGATCACGCTCGTCGCCGGGGTGCCCGAGCCATCGACCTGGGCGATGATGCTGATCGGCTTCGCCGGCCTTGGATTCGCGGGCTATCGGACCTCGCGCAAGGCCGTTTCTGTCGCGGCCTGATTGACCGCCCGTGGCGCGACGGATTGCCGCGCCGGTTTGAAACCGTTCCAATCTTCGGGCTCGCGGGTTGCCAGCGAAGCCGGGCGCGTTCACCAATCGGGGATGTGTTCCCGTCCTTTGCGCCAGGTCTCTCGCCCGTGACTGCCGGCGCTCTCACTCCGCCCGCCTTTCGCTGGCGCCGCTTCCTCGCCGTCGCCGGCCCCGGCATTGTCGTGATGCTGGCCGACACCGACGCCGGCAGCGTCATCACGGCGGCGCAGAGCGGCGCGCAGTGGGGCTACAGCCTGCTCCTGCTGCAGTTCATTCTGATCCCGATCCTCTACATCGTGCAGGAGCTGACCGTCCGCCTCGGCGCCGTGACCGGAAAGGGGCACGCCGAGCTGATCCGAGCGGCAGTTCGGCAGCGGCTGGGCGTGGCTGTCGGTCGCGACCCTCATCGTCACCTGCCTCGGCGCGCTCCTGACCGAGTTCGCGGGTCTCGCCGGCGTCGGCAACCTCCTGGGCGTCCCGGCCCCGGTCACGCTGGCGCTGGTCGTGGCGGCGCTGCTCGGAATGGCGCTCATGCACGGCTATGGGACGGTCGAGCGCATCGCCATCGCCGTCGGCGCCTTCGAGCTGGTCTTTCTCGCTCGTCGCCCTGCTCGCCCATCCGGGCCTGGACGAAGTCGTGTCCGGCGCGCTGGCGATTCCGATCTCCGATCCGAGATATCTCCTGCTCGCATCCGCCAATATCGGCGCGGTCATCATGCCGTGGATGGTGTTCTTCCAGCAGTCCTCGGTCGCCGAGAAGGGCGTGACGCCGGCGGACCTGCCGTCGGCCCGGCTCGACACCGCCATCGGGGCCGTCGTCACCCAGCTCATCATGGCGGCCGTGCTCATCGCGGTGGCGGCGACGCTCGGCAAGGCCGGCGGCGATCATGCGCTCGACACGGTCGAGGAGATCGTCGGCGCGATCACGCCGTTTCTCGGCGAGCTTCGCCGGCAAGCTGCTGTTCTGCCTCGGGATGGCCGGCGCGGCGCTGGTGGCGACGATCGTCGTGACGCTGACCGCCGCGCGCGCGCTCGCCGAGGTCATGGGCGCAAGGCACAGGCTCGAAGACGAACCGCGCGAGGCGCCATGGTTCTACGGCTTCTACGCGCTGGCGCTCATCGCCTGCGCGATCGTGGTCGGGTCCGGCGTCAATCTCATTTCGCTCGCCGTCGGCGTGCAGGTGATGAACGCGTTGCTCCTGCCGATCGTGCTCGGCTTCCTCTACCTGCTCGCGCGCCGCCTGCCGCAGCCCTACCGGCTTCAGGGCGCCTATGCGGCCATCTCCGGCGCCGTCATCGCGGTGACGGTCGTCTTTGGCGTCTATTCGGGCGCCGCGGGTCTTTGGGGCTGACGGCCGACGGCAAAGAGGACGATAGCGGGCAGACCAATCGCCCTTGTCGGGAAGAGCAGGCGGGCGAACAGGGGTTGCCGGCAGAATGCCCCGGCCGCCCTCAGCTCAACGTCTCGGCGCTGTAGCGGGCGATAAGGCCGGTGCGGATGGCGGTGCGGTAGACCGACATGAAATATAGGCAGGCGAGCGCCAGATAGATGATCGCGAGCCCGCCGCCGAGGACCAGCCGGCCCCACGGCGCAGGCTCGCCGGCGACGATCGCGCGCATCCCCTCGAACACATAGGACGGCGGAAGAAGCGCCGCGATCGCCTGCATCCATCCCGGCAGGATCGTCACCGGATAGAAGACGCCGGCGAAGGGCGAGACGATCGTCGGGATCGGCCAGATGAGCCATTCCGACGCCGGCCCCAAGCGGAGGCCGAGCGCGGCCGCCGCCACGCCGAGCGCAATGCCGGTCAGAAACAGGACCGCCAGGAAAGGCGCGAGGGCCAGGCCGTAGGACAGAAACGACAGGCCGAAGGCGAAGCGCGCGAACATCACCATCACGATCAGGCTGATCAGGCTCGAGCTAACGGCGGCGAGGATAAGGCCAGCCAGATATTCGGACATGCGCAAGGGGGTGGCGAAGTAGTTGAGGAAATTGCGCGACCATACGTCCTCGAAGAACGCCATCGTCACACCCTGCATCACCCGGGTCAGAAAGTCCCACAGCAGCACCGCGCCCAGCAGCGACGCTATGAAATTGACCTCGGCGCGCGCCACCGAATTGAGATAACGCGTCAGGAATCCCCAGAGCAGAATGTCGACCACGACCCAGACGAAGATCGGGAACACGCGCTGCGGGCTGCCGCGATAGAGGTAGAAAATCCTCAGCACGACCGCGGCGATGCGCGTCCGGTTCATCGATGCTTTCACCGGGCCCGGCCCTCGTCGAGCGTCTCGTGCGCGACGGAGACGAAGAGATCATCGAGGGTTTCCGCCCCATGCAGCTGCGGCAGCGTCTTCGGATCGCCTTCGAGCACGATCTTGCCGCGAGAGAGAAACAGCACCCGGTCGCAGACCGCCTCGACCTCGACCATGTTGTGGCTCGTCCACAAGACCCCGCATCGCCCGCTCTCGACGATTTCGCCGATGCCGGCGCGGATGTCGCGCGCGGCCGACGGGTCGATCGAGGCGGTCGGCTCGTCCAGCAGGAGGAGTCTCGGGCGGTTCAGCATCGCTTTCGCAAGCCCAAGCCGCGTCTGCTCGCCCGACGACAGCACGCCTGCCTTTGTCCGGCGGTATCGCTTGAGATCGTAGATCGTGAGCAATTCCTCGATCCGGCGGGTCAGGTTCCCGACCGCATAGATCATGCCGAAGACGCGGAGGTTCTGCTCGACGGTGAGATTGCCCGGAAGGGGGGCGTAGACGGCGGCGAAATTCGTGCAGGCGAGCGCCCCGCTGCGGTCGGCGCGGAGGTCGACGCCCTCGATTGCGATCCGCCCGGCGGACGGCTCGAGCACGCCGAGAATCATGTTGATCGTCGTCGTCTTGCCGGCGCCGTTAGGCCCGAGGAGTCCCACGATCTCGCCGGCCGACACGTGGAAGGAGACGCCGTCGACCGCCTGCAGAGTCCCGAAAGACTTGGCGAGGCGCTCGACGGACAGGACCGGGGGTGAAGGACTCATCGCCCGGTCGTATCAGACCGGGCCGCGACGGCGTCAAGGCGGGCGATGCCCCCTTTCAGGGCTGTCCGTTTCCACCCGAAGAGCCGTAAACCTGCCCGGTGGCGAAGCTCGCGTCCTCGGCGGCGAGCTGGACGTAGATCGACGCCAGCTCGGCCGGCTGGCCGGGCCGGCCGAGCGAAGTCTGCCCGCCGAAATGCTGAAGCTTCTCCTGCGTCGCGCCGCCGCTGACCTGGAGAGGCGTCCAGATCGGTCCGGGAGCCACCCCATTGACGCGGACGCCTTTCGGCCCGAGCTGCTTGGCGAGCGACTTGACGTAGTTCATCGTCGCGGCCTTCGTCTGGGCGTAGTCGTAGAGGTCCGCGGACGGGTCGTAAGCCTGCTCGGACGTGGTGGCGACGATCGTCGAACCCGGCTTGAGGTGCGGGAGCGCCGCCTTGATGATCCAGAACGGCGCGTAGATGTTCGTTTTCATCGTCGCGTCGAAATCCTCGGTCGAAAGGTCGAGGATCGATTCGCGGGCCTGTTGCCGGCCTGCGTTCATCACCACAATGTCAAGGCCGCCAAGACTGCGCACAGCCTCGTCGACGAGCCGGCTGCAGAACGCCTCGTCGCGGATATCCCCCGGAATGGATAGACCCTTCCGGCCCGCGTCCTTGATCAGTGCGAGCACTTCGCGCGCGTCCGGCTCCTCCTCCGGAAGGTGGTTGATCGCCACATCCGCGCCCTCGCGGGCGAAGGCGATGGCCGCCGCGCGCCCCATCCCGGAATCGCCGCCCGTCACAAGCGCCTTGCGGCCTATGAGCCTGCCCGATCCGCGATAGCTGGTCTCGCCGTGATCGGGACGCGGCTCCATTCGACTCGCGAGCCCCGGCCAGGGCTGCGACTGCTTCTGAAACGGAGGCCTTGGATATTTGTCGGTCGGGTTCCGCAGCCCCTGCTCCTCCCGGCCCTCTGAGGCGGGGCCTTGGGCGGCGCCTTGCGGCGAGTTCTGAGCGAATGCGGGCGCCGTTGCGGCGGCCGCGAGGCCGATTCCGCCGGCGCGGACAATATGACGGCGGGAAAAAGGCTGCTTGTGGCTTGTGCTCATGGTGCGGCTCCGTCGTTGCGACGGGCAGAACGCCTTCGTGTGGCGTTTGTTTCCGCGGCCGGACAAGAAAACGAATCCGCATTCGCGGGAACGCGCGCCCCGGAGGCGCCCCGGCCGCTCGTGGGCCAAGTCAATCGACTGACACGCCGTAGCGCCGCGCGTCAGTCAGGACCTCTCCTCTACTCCCGCACATGCCGCAGGGCCGCCGCCGCCGCGAATGGGGCGGCGGCGATGGCGAAGAGGGACAGCGCCGAGAGCATGAGGAAGGGCGTCAGGAAGGGGGCGGCGCCGCCGCTTGCGGCGGAGGCGGCCGAGACGCCGAAGATCAGGACGGGAATCGTCAGCGGCAGCACCAGCACCGCCATCAGGAGCCCGCCGCGCCTCAAGGACACGGTCAGCGCCGCGCCGATCGCCCCGATCATGGTGAGCGCCGGCGTGCCGGCCAGCAGCGTCGCCGCGACGAGCGCGAGCGGCGTCGGCGCCATCGCCAGCATCAGGCCGAATAGGGGCGTGACCACGATCAGCGGCAGCGCGCTCGCCGTCCAGTGCGCGGCGCATTTGATGAGCACCACGAGCTCAAGCGGCAGCGAGCCGTTCATCATCACGTCGAGCGAGCCGTCGTCGTGGTCGGCCTGAAAGAGCCGGTCGAGCCCGAGGAGGGTGGCGAGCAGCGCCGCGATCCACAGGATCGCCGGCCCGAGCCGCGCCAGGAGGTTAAGGTCGGGCCCGAGCGCGAAGGGCATGATCGCGACGAGAATGAGGAAGAACACCGCGCCGACCGACGCGCCGCCGCCGATGCGCCGCGCAATGCGCCATTCGCGTAAGAAAAGGGCGAACGCCGGGGTCATGGGCTTGCCCACGTCCGGCGGCCGTCACCCCAACCTTCTCCCGCAAGCGGGAGAGGGAGCGAAACCCTTCTCCCGCTCGCGGGAGAAGGTGGCGCGAAGCGCCGGATGAGGGCAAGCGCCAAGCTCACGCCGCAACCCCCTCCGCGACCCCGAGCCTGAGCTCGCGCGCGCCGCTGAGTCCGAGCGGCGCGTGGGTCGCGGCGACGATGACGCCGCCGCCGTCGAGATGCGCTCGCATGATCGCGGCGAAGGCGGCTTGCGCCGCGGCGTCGAGCGCCGTCGTCGGCTCGTCGAGGAGCCAGAGCGGCCGGTGGGCGACGAGGAGGCGGGCGAGCGCAACCCGCCGCTTCTGCCCGGCCGAGAGCGCACGCACGGGAAAGTCGATCACATGGGCGAGGCCGACGCGCGCGAGCGCTGCGCGGCTCGCCTCGCCCGAAGGCTCGCCGCCGAGCGCGCCCGCCCAGAAGGCGAGGTTCTCGCCGGCCGTCAGCGCGCCTTTGAGCGCATCCGCATGACCGAGATAATGGGCCTCTTCGCCGACGGTGCGCTCGGGATCGCCGCCCTCGAGCGCGAAACCCCCGTCCTGGATCGGAAGAAAGCCGCAAAGCGCCCGCAAGAGACTCGACTTCCCGGCGCCGTTGGGCCCGGTCACGATCAGCGCCGAACCCTGATCCGCCTCGAACGAAAGCCCGGAAAACAGCCGCCGCCCGCCGCGCTCGATCGTCAGGTCCCACGCGCGCAGGCGCATAGCATCCCCTTGAAAACGCGCGCTCACGCGGCCCCGCTTAAGACGATAGTCATGTAGCCCGCCTTCGGGAAATTATCTATAAGCCGCCCATCCCTCGCCTCAGCCTTTTCGGAGCGCCCGCATGGCCAGCCTCGACAGTTTCAAATGCCGCAAAACGCTGACCGTCGGGGCCAAGACTTACGAGATCTACTCGCTGAAGGCCGCCGAGAAGAACGGCCTCGCCGGCGTCTCCCAGCTGCCGTTTTCGCTCAAGATCGTTCTGGAAAACCTGCTGCGCAACGAAGACGGCCGAAGCGTCAAGAAGGAAGACATCGAGGCGGTCGCGGCCTGGACGGCGAACCGCGGCAAGACGGAGCACGAGATCGCCTTCCGCCCGGCGCGCGTCCTTATGCAGGATTTCACCGGCGTCCCCGCCGTCGTCGATCTCGCCGCGATGCGCGACGCGATGACCGCGCTCGGCGGCGACCCGAGCAAGATCAATCCGCTCGTTCCGGTCGATCTCGTCATCGACCATTCGGTGGTTGTCGATTATTTCGGCACTTCGAAATCGCTGTCGCAGAATGTCTCGCGCGAATACGAGCAGAACCAGGAACGCTATCGCTTCCTGAAGTGGGGCCAGCAGGCCTTCTCCAACTTTTCGGTCGTGCCGCCCGGCACCGGCATCTGCCATCAGGTCAATCTGGAATATCTCGCCCAGACGGTCTGGACGTCGAAGGAAAAGCGCGACGGCAAGACGGTCGAGGTCGCCTATCCCGATACGCTGGTCGGCACCGACAGCCATACGACCATGGTGAACGGCCTTGCGGTGCTCGGCTGGGGCGTCGGCGGGATCGAGGCGGAAGCCGCGATGCTCGGCCAGCCGCTTTCGATGCTCCTGCCGGAGGTGATCGGCTTCAGGCTGGATGGCGAATTGCGCGAGGGGGTCACGGCGACCGACCTCGTGCTGACCGTCACCCAGATGCTGCGCAAGAAGGGGGTCGTCGGCAAGTTCGTCGAGTTCTTCGGCCCCGGCCTCAACGTGATGTCGGTCGCCGACCGCGCGACCCTCGCCAACATGGCGCCCGAATACGGCGCGACCTGCGGCCTCTTCCCGGTCGACGTGCAGACACTGAGCTACCTCAAGACCTCCGGCCGCAAGCCTTCGCGCATCGCCCTCGTCGAGGCCTACGCCAAGGCGCAGGGGACCTATCGCACCCGGCTCTCTCCCGAACCGGTCTTCACCGACACGCTCGAACTCAACCTCGGCGAGGTCACGCCCTCGCTCGCGGGGCCGAAGCGTCCGCAGGACCGCGTCGCGCTGGCCGAGGCAAAGGCGGGATTCGCCGATGCGATGACGCATGAGTTCAGAAAGATCGACGCGCCCGGGGAGCGCCACAAGGTCGAGGGAACCAACTACGATCTCGGCAATGGCGATGTCGTCATCGCCGCCATCACCTCCTGCACCAACACCTCGAACCCGAGCGTGATGATCGCCGCCGGCCTCGTCGCCCGCAACGCGGTGGCCAAGGGCCTTTCCGTCAAGCCCTGGGTCAAGACCTCGCTCGCTCCGGGAAGCCAGGTCGTGCAGGATTACCTGAAAGAAGCCGATCTGCAGAAGTCGCTCGACAAGCTCGGCTTCAACATCGTCGGCTTCGGCTGCACGACCTGCATCGGCAATTCCGGCCCGCTCGCGCCGGAGGTGTCGGCGACCGTCGCCAAGCACGATCTTGTCGCCGCGGCGGTGCTCTCGGGCAATCGCAACTTCGAGGGCCGCGTCAATCCGGACGTGCGCGCCAATTATCTGGCTTCCCCCCCGCTCGTCGTCGCTTATGCTCTGGCCGGCTCGATGCAGGTCGACCTGACCCGCGATCCGATCGGCAAGGACAGGCAGGGCAGGCCTGTCTATCTCTCCGATATCTGGCCGAAAACCGACGAGGTGCAGGACCTCGTCGAGTCGACCATCACCGCCACGATGTTCAAGACAAAATACGCGAGCGTGTTCGACGGCGACGTGAACTGGCGCAAGGTCAAGGCGCCGGCCGGCCTCACCTACGCTTGGGACATGGGCTCGACCTATGTCCAGAACCCGCCCTATTTCGAAGGCTTGAGCAAGACGCCGACGCCGGTCGCCGACATCGACAACGCCCGCATCCTGGCGCTCTTCCTCGATTCCATCACCACCGACCACATTTCGCCCGCGGGCTCGATCAAGGCCGCGAGCCCGGCGGGCGCGTATCTCATCGAGCATCAGGTCCGCCCGGTCGATTTCAACCAGTACGGCACCCGGCGCGGCAACCACGAAGTGATGATGCGCGGCACCTTCGCCAACATCCGCATCAAGAATCAGATGGTGAAGGATTCTTCCGGCGCCGTGGTCGAGGGCGGCTACACGCTGCATCAACCCTCGGGCGAGCGCCTGCCGATCTATGACGCCGCCATGCGCTACCAGGCGGAACATGTCCCGCTCGTTGTGTTCGCGGGCCGCGAATACGGCACCGGCTCGTCGCGCGACTGGGCGGCCAAGGGGACGAAGCTCCTCGGCGTCCGGGCGGTGATCGCGCAGAGCTTCGAGCGCATCCATCGTTCGAACCTCGTCGGCATGGGCGTGCTGCCGCTCGTGTTCGAAGAGGGAACGAGCTGGGCCTCGCTGGGCTTGAAGGGCGACGAGTCAGTGACGATCCACGGCCTGGGGGACACGCTGAAGCCGCGCCAGACCCTGCACGCCGAGATCAGACACGCCGACGGGAGGCTCACGCGCGTCCCACTCACCTGCCGGATCGACACGCTTGATGAGCTCGAATACTTCCGCAACGGTGGAATTCTGTCTTATGTGCTGAGACAGCTGGCGGCCTGAGGAGCGCCGGTCCCCAGCCCGGCCGCCCGCGCGGCGACAATGTCTGTCGATTTCGGTTTCTTGCTAAAAATCAGAATCCAGACTAGAATGCGCGTCATGAGGATATGGGCGATCTGCCGGGGCGAGATTTTTGACGTAAATCGTGCGTGTCACCATGGTGAGGAGCGTGCAGTCATTTTTTTTCGCGCACAAGGCCCGTAACCCTTTGAAAAGTCGGGATTCGGACGAGAGAATCCAAGAAAAACCAAGGAAAACAAACGCCTGAGTTATGGTTAATCTCTCCGGAATCCGGGGACGGCCAAGAGAATCCAAACGCGGCGAAGCCCGATCCGGCGCGGTCGGGCGCCGGGGTCTCAGGTGATCACGTTCGGCGCCGTCGCGCCCGGTGCGCGCCTCGATCCCCGCGAGGCCGCGCGACAGCGCGATGAGGTCGGCGAGCGCTGCCTGCGTGTCCTGGCCGAGATCGCCGGTCGGCGGCTCGTAGCGCTCGATATAGACGCGCAGCGTCGCGCCGACCGTGCCGGTGCCCGACAGCCGGTAGACGATGCGCGAGCCGCCCTCGAACATCACCCGCACGCCCTGATGGTCCGAGTCCGAGCCGTCGACCGGATCGTGATAGGCGAAGTCGTCGGCCGCCTCGACCGTCAGCGCGCCGAAGCGTCTGGCCGGGCAGCGTCGCACGTCGCGTCGCGCAGCGCCGTCATCAGGCCCTGCGCCGCGGCGAGGTCGATCTCGTCGTAGTCGTGCCGGGTGTAGTAGTTGCGGCCATAGGTTCGCCCAGTGCTCGCGGACGAGGTCGAGCACCGGGCATGCGGCGCTTGGCCAGGATGTTGAGCCAGAACAGCACCGCCCAGACGCCGTCCTTCTCGCGGATGTGGTTGGAGCCGGTGCCGAAACTCTCCTCGCCGCAGAGCGTCGCGAGGCCCGCGTCGAGCAGGTTGCCGAAGAACTTCCACCCGGTCGGCGTCTCGTAGGCGCGGATGCCGAGACTCGGCCGCGACGCGGTCGGCGGCGGCGCTGGTCGGCATCGAGCGCGCGACGCCCGCGAGGCCCTTGGCGTAGCCCGGCGCGAGAGGCGCATTGGCGGCGAGGATCGCCAGCGAATCCGAGGGCGTGACGTACATGCCGCGGCCGATGACCAGGTTGCGGTCGCCGTCGCCGTCGGAGGCCGCGCCGAAATCGGGCGCGCTCGGCGACATCATGAGGTCGTAGAGGTCCTTGGCGTAGGTCAGGTTCGGATCGGGGTGATGGCCGCCGAAGTCGGGCAGCGGCGTTCCGTTGACGACCGATCCCTCGCCGCGCCGAGTTCGCCCTCGAAGATCGCATGCGCGTAGGGCCCGGTGACCGCGTGCATGGCGTCGAAGCGCATGCGGAAGCCGGAGGCGAACAGGGCGCGGATCGCGTCGAAGTCGAACAGCGTCTTCATCAGCGCCAGATATTGCGTCACCGGATCGACGATCTCGACCGTCGCGTCTTCGAGTCTCGACGACGCCGAGTCGGTCGATGTCGACGTCGGGCGCGTCCGAGATCGTCGTAGGCGTCGATCGCCTTGGTGCGGGCGAAGATCGCGTCGGTGATCTTCTCCGGCGCCGGGCCGCCGGCGCCGATGTTGTATTTGACGCCGAAGTCGCCGTCCGGTCCGCCCGGATTGTGGCTCGCCGACAGGATGATGCCGCCGAACGCGCCGAGATGGCGGATGAGCGCGGAGACGGCCGGAGTCGAAAGAATGCCGCCCTTGCCGATCACGATGCGGCCGAAGCCGTTGGCGGCGGCGATCTTGACCACGATCTGGATCGCCTCGCGATTGAAGAAGCGCCCGTCGCCGCCGACCACCAGCGTCTTGCCCTCAAAGCCCTCGAGCGAATTGAAGATCGACTGGATGAAATTCTCCAGATAGCCCGGTTGCTGGAAGACCGGCACCTTCTTGCGCAGGCCCGAGGTGCCGGGCTTCTGGTCGGGGAACGGCTTGGTCGCGACGGTGCGGATCATGGGACGGCGTCTCCCCCGTTCGGCGCCGGTTCGCGCCGTCGGTCAGTCTAGGCGCCAACGCTCCCCGCGGCAACGGCGCATCCGCCCTAACCAAAAGATGAATGGCTTTAAACGAATTGTGAAACTTTCTTAGCCGATAATGAGGTATGGAGTCGTCGAAGAGTTGCACAAAGGAGGCTCGCCAGATGGGGCGCAAGTATTTCGGCACCGACGGAATTCGCGGCCGGGCCAACGCCAAGATCACCGCGGAGGTCGCTCTGAAGGTCGGCCAGGCGGCGGGCCTCGCCTTTCGGCGCGGCGACCATCGCCACCGGGTGGTGATCGGCAAGGACACGCGCCTCTCGAGCTACATGATCGAATACGCGCTCGTGGCCGGGTTCAC
Source organism: uncultured Alphaproteobacteria bacterium (assembly GCA_963775665.1). Classification (GTDB taxonomy): domain Bacteria; phylum Pseudomonadota; class Alphaproteobacteria; order Rhizobiales; family Beijerinckiaceae; genus Roseiarcus. The sequence goes on from CAVZJZ010000015.1 coordinate 59,726, forward strand.
CTCGGTCGGGGTCGACGTGCTGCTGCTCGGCCCGGTGCCGACCCCTGCGGTCGCGATGCTGACGCGCTCGATGCGCTGCGATCTCGGTGTGATGATCTCGGCGTCGCACAATCCTTACGAGGACAATGGCATCAAGCTGTTCGGACCCGACGGCTTCAAGCTGTCCGACGAGGTCGAGGCGCGGATCGAGGCGCTGATGGACGGCGATGTTGCGCCGATGCTCGCCCGCTCGCCCGATCTCGGCCGCGCCAAGCGCATCGACGACGTCCAGGCCCGCTACATCGAATACGCCAAGCGGACGCTCAACCGCGACGTCACGCTCGAGGGTTTGCGCGTCGTCGTCGACTGCGCCAACGGCGCCGCCTACAAGGTCGCGCCCGAGGCGCTGTGGGAACTCGGCGCAGAGGTGATCAAGATCGGGGTCGAGCCGAACGGCCTCAACATCAATCTCGAAGTCGGCTCGACCGCGCCCGAGGCGCTCGCGCGCAAGGTGCGGGAGATGCGCGCCGACGTCGGGATCGCGCTCGACGGCGACGCCGACCGCATGGTCATCGTCGACGAGAAGGGCCACGTGGTCGACGGCGACCAGGTGCTGGCGGTCATCGCCGAAAGCTGGCGCGACGACGGGCGTCTGTCGCAACCGGGCGTCGTCGCGACGGTGATGTCCAATCTCGGCCTCGAACGGCATCTCGGAACCCTCGGACTCGCGCTCGAGCGCACGGCGGTCGGCGACCGCTACGTGATCGAGCGGATGCGCGAGAAGGGCTACAACGTCGGCGGCGAACAGTCCGGCCATGTCATCTTCTCGGACTATTCGACGACCGGGGACGGGCTTGTTTCGGCCCTTCAGGTGCTCGCCGTGGTGCAAAAGCTCGGGAAGCCTGTCAGCGAAGTCTGCCATCGGTTCGACCCGCTGCCGCAGGTGCTGCGGAACGTGCGCTTCAACGGCGGAAAACCCTTGGAAAGTCCGGCCGTCGCCAAGGCGATCGCCGACGCGACTGCGCGGCTCGGAAGCCGCGGCCGGCTGGTCATTCGTCCGTCAGGCACCGAACCGGTCATCAGGGTGATGGGCGAAGCGGACGACAAGGCGCTGGTCGATTCGCTCGTCAGCCGCGTCTGCGAGGCGGTCGCCGGCGCGGCGTAGGCGGCGAAGCCTTCTAATTTCAGACCTCCGAGGGCATCCAGTAGGCGAGGGCTTGCACGAGCGCCGACACACGGTCGTGATTGGATTGCTCTATCATCGTCTGATCGATGGGCGACGACATGTAGCTCGTGGTCGCCCTCACGGGGATCTCCCTGCCGCCGACGATCGCGACGCCGCTGATGTTGTCGGGCGACGAGTTGCCATGCACGGTGGCCCCGGTGTTCGGCCCGAGGGTCAGATATTCGATCCGCACGATCAAACCTCCGCTCGGAATGCGCCCCGCCATCGAACGTGCGAGAGCGCCCGGGAGCTCGCGTTCCACCCATGCTGCGGTCGGATCGCCGGCGTTCGCCCGCAGGGGCGCCACATCCACGCGAATGCCGCCAGTTTGCACATGCGGCCGGGCGAGCGCCCTGTGCGAGAGGAGGACAATTGCGTTCAAGGCGAACGCGCCGAAGAAGAGCGCGGCGCGGCGCGTCCTATCGACTTTGAACATTGGCTGCGACTCCCCGATCCGCGCGCCGTCGGCGCGCTGAATAGCCTGGCGACACCACAAGCGAGTTCGCACGTATGCTCTGACTCGGAAACACCGACAGCCCGCCGCGGGCGCAGGGTCGGTCTACGCCGGAGCTCCGGCCGTCGCCTCAGCCCTCTCTGGCCACCCAATAAGCCAACGCCTGGACCAACTGCGAGACCCGGTCGTGGTTCGACCGTTCAACGAGCGTCTGGTCGACGGCCGACGGATAGTAGCTCGTCGAAGCGCGCACCGGCCGCGCAACGCCCCCGACGACCGCCTCGCCGACGATTTGATCAAGGGACGCGCCAAGCGGCAGCGTGCCGCCGCTGCTCGGCCCCAGAACGACGTAGTCGACCCGCACAGTGACCGGCTCGACAACGCCCGCCTCAGCGAGCGCGCCAGGAAGCTCTCGCGCGACCCAAGCCGCGGTCGGCTCCCCGGAGTTTTGCATTAGCGGCGCGACGTCAACATGAATTCCCCTGGCCGCTGCAGCGTGGCGCGCGAGCGAGGCGCGAGAGAAGAGGATTGGCGCGATCGCAAGCGCGCTGAAGGCGCCAAGCGCAACGCGGCGCGTGACTTCAAATCGTTCCATGGGTCGGACCTCCGTCCTAAGCGCCCCCCGCTTGGCGCTCCTGGAAGCGCCTGCCATTCCTTAAACGCGCCGCGCCGGCTTCCGGATCAGTCGGCGTGCGTCGGGTTTCGCACGACAGGCGCAATTCTTAACAACCTATTAACTTCGCGGCGAAAATTCTGGCTTTTAAAATCTGCAAATCACCGTAACATGCCTCTTGTTGTCAACCAGCCGAAAGGAGGTGATCCAGTGTCTCATTGTCTTCAGCCCCGTGTGATCGACAAGGCCTGGGTTATTGTCCCTGCGAAGGAATTTCGCGCGTAGCGTTTGCTAGGCAAGACCTTAAGGCCCGGGCGAGCTAGCGTGGGCGCGACAATGGAAGAGCCGTTCCGACAAGGGGCGGCTCTTCTCTTTGGCGAAACGCCAGCCGACGAGGGCCAGCCATAGCCGAAGCCGAAGAACGGTTTTCAAAGGCCCGCCTCGAGGCGTTTTCCGACGACGTCATCGCCGTCGTCATCACCATCATGGTGCTCGATCGGAATGCGCCGCGGAAAGCGCCGGGGCCGCTGCGCTCTTCAGGCTGTGGCCGTCGTTCGCGAAGCACGCCCATGCTCGTGGAACACGAAGGGGCGCCCGGCCGAAGCGTGGCGCCGGTCGCTTTCGCGCCTCGCTTCGGCTCAGTGAGCCGCGGCGACGTCTGCCCCGATGCCGGTTTGCGAGCGCACGTATTGCGCTTCGAACGCGGCCTGTTCGCTCACCGCCTGCTTCGACCTGTCGGTGATCGAGAAGACCCAGCAGCAGAGGAAGGCGAGCGGCATGGTGAACAGCGCCGGCGATACATAGGGGAACCAAGCGGAGCCCTTCGGATAGCCGAGCACGGCTTCCCAGATGGCCGGGCTCAGAATCGTTAGGACCAGCGCGCTGACGAGGCCGACGAACCCGCCGATTACGGCGCCCGCGGGTCGTCAGGCCCTTCCACAGCATGGACAGCAGCAGCACCGGGAAGTTGGCGCTCGCCGCGATGGCGAACGCAAGGCCGACCATGAAAGCGACGTTGATTTTCTCGAACAGGATGCCGAGCAGCACCGCGACGATGCCGAGTATAACCGTGGTGATGCGCGACACCCTGACTTCCGTCGCTTCGTCGACGCGGCCGTGCCGGAAGACGCTCGCATAGAGGTCGTGGCTGACCGCGCTCGCGCCCGACAGCGTGAGGCCCGAGACGACCGCGAGGATCGTCGCGAAGGCGACCGCCGCAATGAAGCCCTTCATCAGGTCGCCGCCGACCGCCTGGGCGAGATGGATCGCCGGCATGTTGCCGCCGCCGAGCAGCGCGTTCTTGATGTCACCGCCGACGTGATAGGCCGGGTTGGTCGAGCACCAGCACGATCGCGCCGAAGCCGAGGATGAAGGTGAGGATGTAGAAGTAGCCGATGAAGGTCGTCGCCCAGAACACCGACTTGCGCGCTTCCTTGGCGTTGCCGACGGTGAAGAAGCGCATGAGGATGTGGGGCAGGCCGGCGGTGCCGAACATCAGCGCGATGCCGAGCGAGAAGGCGTTGATCGGGTTGGCGACCGCGGCGCCGGGCGTCAGGATCTTGTCGTGCTGCGGATGGACCTCGATCGCCTTGGCGAGCAGCGCGTTGAAGTCGAAGCCGAACTGCGCCAGCACCAGAAACGCCATCAGGGTCGAGCCGCCGAGCAGCAGCCCCGCCTTGATGATCTGCACCCACGTGGTGGCGATCATGCCGCCGAACGTGACGTAGATGATCATCAGGACGCCGACGATGACGACCGCCCAGAGGTAGGGCAGGCCGAACAGGAGCTCGATCAGCTGCCCGGCGCCGACCATCTGCGCGATCAGATAGAAGGCGACGGTGACCAGCGTGCCGGTCGCCGCCATGGCGCGGATCGGCGTCGCCTGCAGGCGATAGGAGGCGACGTCGGCGAAGGTAAAGCGGCCGAGGTTGCGAAGCGGCTCGGCCATCAGGAACATGATGAACGGCCAGCCGACGAGGAAGCCGATCGAGTAGATCAGCCCGTAATAATCCGCCGGTGTAGACGAGCGCCGTGATGCCGAGGAATGAGGCCGCCGACATGTAGTCGCCGGCGATCGCGAGGCCGTTCTGGAAGCCGGTGATTCCGCCGCCCGCCGCGTAGAAGTCCTTGGTCGTGTGCGTGCGCTGTCGCCGCCCAGTAGGTGATGCCGAGCGTCACGATGACAAAGGCGAGGAAGATGCCGATCGCGTTCCAGTCGGTCGGCTGGATCGTGCCGGCCTCGATCGGGCCGGCGGCGTAAGCCGCGCCGGCCGCAAGGCTCAAGATGCCGGCGATCGCGCCGGAGCGAATTAGACCTTCTCATTTCTTTCCCCCCGTCTTTACGGCGTTGACGATCGCTGTGGTCAGGTCGTCGTATTGGCTGTTGGCCCGAAGGACGTAGATGCCTGTCAGCAGGATCGAGGCGAGAATGATCGCCACGCCGATGAATGATGCCGATCGTGATGTCGCCTGCGACCTTGGTCGAGATGATCCCGGGCGCAAAGGCGACGATCGGCGATGAAGCCGTAGTAGATAACGAGGGTGATGATCGCGAGCGTCCAGCCGAAAGACTTCCGCTCGGAGACGAGTTTCTGGTAGTTCGGATCGGCTTCGATCCGCTTGAGCGTTGACACATCCATTGTCTTCCTCCCTCCCGGAGCCTATACTCTGTGCCGGCGCTGTATTACAGCGCCGGACAGCGCAGCGCGCTGTCGAGGCGCACATTCCTAATCGCCGCCCGGTCAGGCGCCCGCCGTCCCCTGATTTGCCCGCTCCGCCAGCCGGGGTGCGGAATATGCACGGGATTTCAACCGTAAACGCGAGACCAATACGTGCGTTCACTCAACTCTTTCTGATCGCTCATTTTGCGTCTGATTCAAAGCCGCGTCGACCCTGACCGGCTCTAGACAATTTGTCTAGCGGGCAGGTCAGGGCCGGCGTCGAGCCCCCGGGAATGTTTGTGCCAGCGCCCCCGATCGGCTAAGTTGCGGCGTGGGGGCTGGCCCCCGGTCCGGACAAGACCAATGCTTGGCTTATGCGGTCCGCATCCCCATATTCCGTCTCCGCGCCCGCGGGACATGACGGGACTTCACCAGAAAAGGCCACGTGCATGGATTTTCTCAAGCCACGGTCGCACCGCATGAACCGTCGTCGCCGCATTTATGAGGGGAAAGCGAAGGTCCTGTATGAGGGCCCGGAGCCGGGCACCCTCATCCAGCACTTCAAGGATGACACGACCGCGTTCAACGCTAAGAAGCACGAGGTGATCGAGGGCAAAGGCGTCCTGACGAACAGGATTTGCGAGTACCTGTTTCAGCGCCTCAACGACATCGGCGTGCCGACCCATTTCATCCGCCGCATGAACATGCGCGAGCAGCTCATTCGCGAGGTCGAAATCATTCCGCTCGAGGTCGTCGTGCGCAACGTGGCCGCGGGCTCGCTCGCGACGCGGCTCGGACTCGAGGAAGGCACGCAGCTGCCGCGGTCGATCATCGAATTCTACTACAAGAATGACGCGCTCAACGATCCGATGGTGTCGGAAGAGCACATCACCGCCTTCGGCTGGGCTGCGCCGCAGGAGATCGACGACATCATGGCGCTGGCCATTCGCGTCAACGATTTCCTCTCCGGGCTCTTCCTCGGCGTCGGCATCCGCCTCGTCGATTTCAAGATCGAATGCGGCCGGCTCTGGGAAGGCGAGAACATGCGGATCGTGCTCGCCGACGAGATCAGCCCCGATTCGTGCCGGCTGTGGGACGTCAAGACCAACGACAAGATGGACAAGGACCGCTTCCGCAAGGACCTCGGCGGCATGATCGAGGCCTATACCGAAGTCGCCCGCCGGCTCGGCGTCGTGCAGGACAACGAGGTTGCGCGCGCCGGCGGCCCGCGTCTGGTGAAGTAGGGGGCGGTCAGCCTAGCGTCTCAGGAAACCAAGCCGGCGCGGATCTTCCGCGCCGTTATGGTTCGTGCCGGCGATCAAGGAGAAGCCCCGCATTTCGATGGACGGCAAGTTGGTCGTGAGCGCACTCGGGACGGCGGCCGGGCATCGACGTGCTGCGCGAGGGCCTGCCGCAGGAATACGCCTATGACGTCATCTCTCGCCACGCGCTGGCGATCAACGAGATCGGCGACCGGCTCACCTTCGCCACAACGAGTGGAGGTCCCTTATTTCAGCGAGGAACAGGGTGATCACTGGCGCGAAATCAGCCATACGCTTCCGCCGCCGCATGCGGTGAGATTCGTTTCTTGACCGACCGCCTCGAGGCGCTGCAGTCGTTTGCCTCGACCCCGGAGTTGCGGTAGCGATCAGGCGCGTCCGGCGCGGGATCAAATCGCCGGCGGTCCTGACGGACACAGGAGCGCGAGATGGCTCTGGAGCCGACGCCGACCGGCGGCATGACGCTCGGACACGGGCGCCACGACGAAGGCAGCGATCTTTCAGATATTGCACTCCGCGTTCGCGCGCTGGAGTCGTTGCTGATCGAGAAGGGCTACGTGGACCCGGGCGCGCTCGACGCCATCGTCGAGACCTACGAGACGAAGATCGGCCCGCGCAACGGCGCACGGGTCGTCGCCAGGAGCTGGGTCGACCCGGCCTTTCGCGAATGGCTGCTCGACGACGCAACCGCCGCTATCAGGTCACTCGGCTACGCCGGGCGACAGGGCGAGCACATGGTCGCGATCGAGAACACCGACGCGGTCCACAACGTAGTCGTCTGCACGCTCTGCTCCTGCTATCCGCTGCCGGTGCTCGGCCTGCCGCCGGTCTGGTACAAGTCCGCCCCCTACCGCTCGCGGGCGGTGATCGATCCGCGTGGCGTGCTCGCCGAGTTCGGCGTTTCGCTGCGGGCCGAGACGAAGATTCGCGTCTGGGATTCGACCGCCGAGATCCGCTACCTCGTCGTGCCGATGCGCCCTGCCGGGACTGAGGGCTGGAGCGAGGAGCGGCTGGCCTCGCTGGTCACCCGCAATTCGATGATCGGGACCGGCCTTCGCCATCGATCCTCAGTCGCTCGCGGCGGAGGCGGCCTCGTGAACGGCGGGCAGGACCTCGGCGGCATGATGGGTTTTGGCCCTATCCGCGCAGAGCCAAAGGAGCCGGTCTTCCACGCCGAGTGGGAGAAGCGCGTCCTCGCTTTGAGGACCGCGGCCGGAGCGCTGGGCGAATGGAACATCGACATGGCGCGGCACGCGAACGAGACGCTCCATCCCGTCGACTATCTCTCGTCGAGCTACTACGAGACCTGGCTGAAGGGTCTGGAGAAGCTGCTCATTGCGTGCGGCCTGGCGACGCGGGAGGAAATATGGCGGGGCGCGCGTCACAGTCGCCCAAGCCGACCCGCTCGCCCCCTGAGGCCGCAGCGATGGCTGCGGCTTTGGCCAGAAGGAACGCCCTACGACCGCCCGCCGCCCTCTCCCGCGCGCTTCGCGGTCGGCGACGACGTCCGCGCGCTCAACATCAACCCCGGTCGGACACACAAGGCTGCCGCGCTATGCGCGCGGCAAGCGCGGACGCGTCGAGAAGGTTCGCGGCGTCTTTGTCTTCCCCGACGCGAACGCCCACGGCCTCGGCCCGAGCCCGCAGTGGCTTTATCTCGTACGATTCACCTGCGCGGAACTCTGGGGCTGCGACGGCGATCAGGGTCTCGACGTATCGATCGACGCGTGGGAAAGCTATCTCGAATGACGCGCCGAGTGATCGCGCGCAGCGCCGTCCTCGATGCCGGCGACGCCCTCCTCCCGGTCGCGCGCGACAATGAAGAGCCGATCTTCAACGAGGCGTGGGAAGCCCAGGCCTTTGCGATCGTCGTGGCGTTGCACGAGGCGAAGCTCTTCCGCTGGAGTGAATGGACGGCCGCCCTGTCGCGCGAGATCGCGGCGGCTTCGGGGTCCAGCGGTCCCGGCGCAGACGATTCCTACTATCTGCATTGGCTCGCTGCGCTCGAAGCTCTCATCGTCGAAAAGGGCGCAGCGACCCGCGCCGACTTGGATGCCCGCAAGGCCGCCTGGGCGCGCGCAGCGGCCGCGACGCCCCACGGCGAGCCGATTCTGCTCTCGAGCGATCCCGGGCCGCAGAGGTCGCCGTGAACTTCCCGACCATTGCGCCCCGGCCTTATCGACCGTGGCGCGAACACAATGAGAGACACGCATGAGCGAGATCATCGACAACCCAGCGGCCTGCGCCTGCCTGCGCGCAGGTGAGCCCTTCGTAGGCAAACAGGGCTTCACCTACGCTCCGGCGATCTCAGCCGAAACAGTGGGCGCGTCGGCAATCCATATGCAACTCCTGACGATACCGCCTGGCGCGCGCGCAAAGGCGCACAAGCACGAGTCGCATGAGACGGCGCTCCACGTGCTGAGCGGCGAAGTCGGCATGTGGTATGGCGAGCGGCTCGAGAACCACATGGTCAACCGCGCTGGCGACTTCGTCTACATCCCGGCCAACGTCCCCCACCTGCCCTACAATCTGAGCAAGACGGAGTTGGCGACCGCAGTCGTCGCCCGGACCGATCCCAACGAGCAGGAAAGCGTCGTCTTGCTGCCGGAGCTCGACACGATCCACGCGTGACATTCGCAGCCTGCTGAGCCCTTCGACAGGGCCTCACGCAACGCTGTTCGCGGCCCTCGCCGCTTGACCTGCGTCAAAACGTCGCGTCGGCAAACTCCTCATAATCTAAGCTGGAGAAGGGGTGCGCTCCCCGCAGCGGCGACGAAGGGAGAAGCGGATCTAGAAAGGACGAAGATAACTCGAAGTCCCTGTGATGGCGGCATGGGCGTCTTCGGTCTTGCCTGAATCGCCGGTGTGTGACACCTTTGCTGCGGTGCAATAGACTATCGCCTTTCGAGGCGCCTGCCGAAGGAACGCAACGGGATGATCATCGGCGTTCTCAATCAAAAAGGGGGCGTCGGCAAGACGACCGTCAGCATCAATCTGGCGGCAAGTCTCGCCCATTCCGGGTCGCGGGTTCTCCTGATCGACGCGGATCCCCAGGGCAGCGCAATGGCGTGGTCGAGCACGCGCGAAAGCGAGCCTCCTTTCGCCGTCGTGGGCATGGCCAAGCCGACGCTTCATCGCGATCTGCCGCGCCTCGCCGCGGACTACGACGTCGCGATCATTGACGGCGCGCCGCGGGTCAACGAACTCGGACGCTCGGCGATCCTCGCGAGCGACTACGTGCTCATTCCCGTCCAACCCTCGCCCTATGACGTGTGGGCTGCCGCGGACACAGTGCAGCTGATCCGCGAAGCGCGCCAGCTCAAGGGAGGCCTCAAGGCGGCCTTTGTGATCAATCGCCGGATCGCAAGAACGGCGATCGGCCGAGACGGGGCGGCGGCGCTGGCGCAATTCGAGGATGTGCCCGTCCTCGCCGCAGCACTCAATCAACGCGTCGTCTACGCTGAAAGCGCAGCTCGGGGCCTTTCGGTGATCGAAGCTGCGCCGTCCAGTGAAGCCGCGCGCGAGGTCGACGCTCTCGCCCAGGAGGTCTTCGGCGCGAGGACGAGGAAAGCGGCGTGAGCAAGAAGACGATCGCGTTCACTATGCCGGCTGCCCACGCGCGCGCTCGCGAAGGCGGATCCGTCGGCAAGGCGCGGGCTACGGCGGCGCCTCCCCGCAGCACTGTCCCCACTCGGTCCGACGAATGGGTGCGCGACCGGGAGTCCGGGCCCGAGGCTCCGGCTCATGGGCGGCGGCGCCGGCGCGGGTCGTCCTCGACCTCTCCGCCGAGCGGACGCTGATCGAGGTTCTCTCGCTGAGCTTTCTCGTGCCCTTCGCGCTCGGCTGGTTCTGGGTCGTCAACGCGCTGGCGGGGCGTCTCCGGCCTTAGCCAGGCAGACGCGGACGAGCGGTCGACCGGGCTGCAGTCGGTGTCCGCCGCCGGACCGGCAAATTTGGAAATTCTTGGATTCTGCGGGTTTTCGCGCGCGCTCCCCCGGTTTTGGTTGGATTCGAGGCTTGGTTTTGCTTGGATTTCCTTGGATTTTCTCGTCCGAATCGTGACTTTTCAAGTGGTTACGGGCGTTGTACGCTGAAGAAAAAATAACTCCACGCTTCTCCCCGAGGTGACACACGAGAATTCCGTCAAACGCCGCGTCCCCCGGGTGGTCGCCCATATCCTCATGACGCGCATGTTAGCCGATATTCTGATTTTTAGCAAGACTATGGCCACGAGCCGACGGCTGAGCCGGAGGCGCGGTCGATAGCCCCGCCGAGAAACGGGCTTTCGGACGGCCCTATCGACCGCGTCCGCTATCGAGCGCCGAAATTGCCGGTCGTATCGATCGGCACAACATTCGGCCCGTATGGCGCATCCTGGGTCGCAACGCAGCCGGCGATGGATAGGCCAAGCGCCAGCACCGACAGTGTCTTGAAAAATTGGCGCATTGGTCGTCCCCATCTTGGTCCCGATCGCCCCCGCGGCGCGAGCTCGCCCGGACACAATCAATCGTCGTCGTCCAGGTGATTCATGAACTTGGCGAGATCGTCGCCCTTGAGGGCGCCTTCCGCGATCGTGTTCCAAACCGCCTTGGCGTCATGACGAGAGATCTGGTCATTGGCGGGCCGCAGGTGAAAAACCAGGTCATAGGGGTTGGTGATATTCCGGGTGGTCGACGTCCAGCCGAAGACCGTGAACGTCTTCAGATTGGGATCCACGGCCGCGGGGGCTTGGGCGATCGTGTTGTCTTTCGACGATTTCTTGTTGCCGGCCCGAATGGCGGCGAGAAGCTGATCGATCCGGTCCTTGCCGCCTTGCAGCGTCACCGCCACAGTTCCGTCCGGGTTGTTGCGGGCGGAGCCGGCGAGATTGCCCATGATCGCTCCCTTCTGGATCATCGCCCGGAAGCCGACCTTCTGGATCGCCTCGCCGGCGACGGTCGCCGTTATGGCTGTCTGCTGGGCGCTGGCCGCGCCGGCGCTCAACAGGGCGCTTGCGCCTGCGAGAACCGCGGCAAGCAGCAGGGCCAATCCGGCCGTCCCCATGACGCTCTCCTTCTGCCGCCCGGCTTGGCGGATCTCCCCCGCCCTGGGGGCCGGCCCGCGCGAGCCGAAAGATTGTACGCCAGATCTCGACGCCGCGCAGCGAGCGCGCCGCGGCGCAGCGGCTAGGCGCTTCTGGACTGAAGCGCGGCTAGCGCTTCCTTGGCGGCCCGCACCCCGCTGTCATGCGCGCCATGGGCGGTGGAGAAGTCCTGACCGTTCGTGGCTTCTCCGGCGAAGAACAAGCGATCCTCGAAAGGGCGGGCGAGCCGTCGCCGCGCGGCGGCGTGGCCGGGCAGCGCATAGCTGTAGGCGCCGCCGATGCGGGTGGACCGGCTCCATGAGGAGGCGATGAGCGGTCGCAGATTCCGTCGAGCCTCGCTCCCGAAGAGCGCGACGAGTTGCCCGACGGCGTAATCGAAGCCCGCGGTCGGTCCGCTGTCCTCGATCATCTCGGCGCCTTCGCCGCCGAAAAAGCATTCGATCACCGGCCGGCCGAATGGCCGAATGTAATAGGCGGCGGTGCGCGGATCGCGCGGATTGCCGAGCTCGTGAGTTTCCGGCGCGAAAGGGCTCTCCCCGACAATTTCCAGGAAAAGCTTCTCGTTGCGGCCGAGGGGCAGAACGCTCGCCGCTTCGCGCCACCCGTCGAGGGCGCCCGGCAGCTTGATCGCGTCGCCGGCGAGAACGGCGGTGGACACCGTCAGGATCGCGGCCCGTGCGCGGAGAGTTCCGCCCGGGGTCTCGATCGCGACGCCTTGCGGCTCGATCTCGATTCTCTCGGCCGGCGCGGCAAGACTGAGGACGGTCCGGATCGGAAGGCTTGACGCGATCAGGTCGCCATAGCCGTCGGCCGCACGCAAGTTGATGTCTGTCGAGGCCTCGTCATAGGCGAGGTAGTCGGTCGCGGAGATGCGTTCCAGCCGGGCTCCGCTGATGAAGCCGCTGATCGCCTGGAGGTAGCCGTTCCATGGGCCGTCTTGCTCAAGCGCGTCGGCGGCGCAGTCGCTCGGCGGCGGCTTGACGGCGAGCCGCTCCATCCAGGCGGCGAATGCGCCTCTCGCGGCTTTCTGCTCGTCCGGCGAGAAGCCGAGGTGGCGGTGTTGGACCCCCCACTTCGGCGGCCGCCGATCCACAGCCCGGCCGGCCTCTTCGGCAATGCGGGTCCAGGAATTGCGATCGCCCGAGTGAAGCCAGCCGCAGCCGAGATCGAGCCGCTGTCCGGCGATCTCATAGGTCCACGCGCGGCCGCCGAGGCGGGAGCTCGCTTCGAGCAAGAGCGCTGAACGTCCGCTTGACGCGAGTTCGCGCGCAGCCCCGATTCCCGCAGCGCCGGCGCCTATGATCACGACGTCGAACTCTGAGTTCATGGGGTCTCACCTAAGCGGGCCCGCAGCGGGGTTTTGAACAACCGTCATTGCGAGGAGCGTAGCGACGAAGCAATCCATGCCGCAGGCGCGGGACGTAGACTGCTTCGGCCCTGCGGACTCGCAATGACGTCGAACGAAGACGCGGCCGCCATTTGGAGCGGGAACGTTATCGAATTTGCCATAGGGCGCTTGTGCGGCGGAGGCCATCGATTGCTTCGCTTCGCTCGCAATGACGCGTGCGAACTCTACCTCCTCAGCGCCTCCAAAACCTTCTGCGACGCTCGCCCGTTCACTGGCATGCCCTGCTTCCCCTGGAAGTCGGCGATCGCCTGCTTGGTCTTGGCGCCGATCGCGCCGTCCGGCTCGCCGATGTCGTAGCCCTTCCTCGCCAGCAGCGTCTGCAGTTCGCGCCGCTCGACCCGCGAGAGGCCGGGATCGTCGGTCGGCCAGGGCGTGACGATGCCGGCGCCGCCCGCGAGGCGATCGGCGAGCACGCAGGCGGCGAGCGAATAGGACTCGGCGGCGTTGTAGGAATAGACCACGTCGAAATTGCGCGTCACCAGAAAGGCCGGGCCGGCCGGGCCGGCGGGCAGGAGGAGCCCGGCTTCTCCCTCGCCGAGCGGGCGCCCGTCGATCCGCGCGATCCCGCGCGCCGCCCATGCCGACATCGGCTGCTTCGCCTTGCGCCCCGAGGGGCCGGAATAGCCGGGCGGCAGCTTGACCTCGAAGCCCCAGGGAACGCCGGAACGCCAGCCGGACTTGACGAAATAATTGGCGGTGGAGGAGAGCGCATCGTCGGCCGAATCGACGATATCGCGCCGCCCGTCGCCGCCGGCGACCGCGAGCCGGAGGTAGCTTGAGGGCATGAACTGCGTCTGTCCGAACGCGCCTGCCCATGAGCCCGCAAGCTTCTCGGCCGGGATGTCGCCGCGGTCGATGATCTTCAGGGTCGCCATCAGCTCCGAGCGGAAATAGGCGGGGCGCGCGCCGAAACAGGCAAGCGTCGACAGCGACTGCACGAGCGGCCGCTTGCCCATCTCCGTGCCGAAATTCGATTCAACCCCCCAAATCGCGGCCAGCATGGTGCGGCTGACGCCGTAGGTCGCCTCGGCGCGGGCGAGCGCATGGGCGTTGGCGGCCATCGCCGCCTTGCCGTCGGCCACCCGTTCCTCGTCGACGAGGCCGTCGACATAGTCCCAGATCGGCGTCTTGAACTCAGGCTGCTGCTTCTCGAACTCGAGCACCTTCTTGTCGGGCTCGAGCCCATTGAAGGCCGCATCGAGCGTCGCGCGCGAAACGCCCGCGCGCGCGCCGTCGGCGCGCAGCGAACCGACGCAGGAGGAAAAATCCGCCCGCGCCGGGGAGGCGAGCGCGAGCAGGCTGGGTATGGAGGCCGCGCACAAAGACAAAGCGATCCGGTTCATGAACCCGATCATCGGCGATTCGCCTTTTCCCGTCGAGCGGCGACGGGACGAACGAATTGGGGTCGAAGCGCCAGCCGTGAAAGTGTGCTGCCGGGCGTCCGCGCTATCGACGGCCGTAGGCGAGGGAGAGCCGACATAAGACTTTCCCGCGAGATCGACCTCGGGGTTGGAGCGTTTATTGCTCGGGCAGACCCGCCTTGCGCAGACCTTCGACGACGTGCTCGAAATCCTCGGGGTTCTTGTACGGCAGGATCTTGCGGCGCTGATCGAGCGAATAGCCGGGGTTTGCCCTAAGCGCCTCGCGCCAAGTCTCGTGCGCCTCCTCGATGCTGCCCATCTGACCGAGGCACGCGGCCAGCAGCACGCGCGAAGCGTCGGTTTTCGGGCTGACGGCGATGCGCTGCTTCGACAGTTCCGCCGCCTCCGCGTAACGGCCGAGCGCGTACAGGGACTGCGCCCGGAAGTGCAGGATCAGATCGACGAAGAACGGATCGAGCGCCGTGGAGCGATCGAAACACGGAAGCGCCTCTTCCGATCGGCCGGCATAGTGCAGAGCCAAGCCGAGCAGCGCGTGAGCGCCGCTATGGTTGGGGTCGAGGGCGATCGCGCGCTCGGCTTCCCGCAACGCCTCGTCATGTTTCCGGCTCCACATCATTACAATCCCCATGGCCCAATGCGCCTCGGGATTGGAGTCATCCAGTTCGACCGCGCGGGCTGCGCTGGCGATCGAATTCTGACGCGAGGTTTCCGGCGAATCGCTCCACCCGTTGATCATTTCATTCGTATGAACGACCGCGAGAACCGCACGCGCCGGAGCAAAGCCCGGGTCGAGCTCGATTGCGCGCTCCAGCAATTTCCGACCTTGCTCGTTTGCTTGCCTTTCGCTCTTGCGCCACAATTCACGGCCTTTCAGATAACAGTCATAGGCCTCCAGATTGTCGGTGCGCGCCGTCGCGATGCGCCGAAGCTCGCCCGAAGTCAGGTTGACCGAGAGCGCGGACACGATCTGCGCTGTGACATCATCCTGCACGTCGAAAATATCGGTCATTTCGCGATCGAACCGCTCGGCCCAGATATGCCCGCCGGTTGTCGCGTCGATGAGCTGCGCGGTGATCCTGACGCGGGCGCCGGACCTGCGGACGCTGCCCTCGAGTACGTAGCGGACGCCAAGGCTCTTGGCGGCTTCGGTCACCAGAACGTGCCTGCCTTTGAAACTGAACGATGAATTGCGGGCGATGACGAAGAGCTGCGACAGCTTCGAGAGCGCGGTGATAATGTCCTCCGAAATTCCATCGGCGAAATACTCCTGCTCGGTGTCGCCGCTCATGTTCGCGAAGGGCAGGACCGCGATCGACTTTCGAACGGCTTCAATTTTGGGGATCTCGTACGCGGGTCCGGATGCGCGCGCGGGCGCCGACGGCGCGACACCGGCCGCAAAGATCCGCACCGGCCGGGCGATGTTCTTCAGCGTCCTCTCGCCCTGATCGGCGAACTCGGTCTCGATCCGCCCGCGCACATGTTCGTACGCCGAGCCCGAAATGCAGACGCCTCCCGGCTCGGCGACTCCTTCCAGCCGGGCCGCGATGTTGACGCCGTCTCCGAGGATATCGTCGCCTTCGATCAAGACGTCGCCGAGGTGGACGCCGATGCGATAGACGATGCGCTTGCTCTCCGGCGTCTCGGCGTTGCGCTCGGTCATCAACCCCTGGATCGAGAGGGCGCATTCCACGGCGTCGACGACGGACGGGAACTCCAGCAACAAGCCGTCGCCCATCGTCTTGACGATTCGACCGCCGCGGTTCGCGATGATCGGCCGCGCCGCTTGGCGATGCTCGCGCACCAGCCGCGCCGTCCCTGCCTCGTCCTCGCCCATCAGGCGGGAATAGCCGACGACGTCGACAGCCATGATCGCGGCGAGTTTGCGGGTTTCGGCCATCGAGTTCCCCAAGCGACGACGAGTTTAGCATAAGGACACGCTGGGCGAAGATCGGATCAGGGGCCGAATTGTCGCGCTGGCGACGCCGTTCTGGAACAACGGCTGGCGGCGCAAGCAACGGCGCCCGTTCATGCCCCTTGCCGGGCTAAAGGCTCGGGCCTGGATTCGCGCGCCGCGCGACTCGCGAGGGCGGGGCGCGATCGGAACCGGCGAATCTCCTGAGCCTGGGGGAAGCTCGCAGGACGCCGGTCCGGCACGAACCGTGCGTGACGGCCTCGACCTAACTTTGCAGCCTCAATTTCGGCTCGTCAGCGCCCTGAGGCCGGCTGACTGGGCGCTTCCACCCCGCGCAACGCAATTTCGTTCTTGATGCCGATCACCCCCGGCACCCGGCGCACGTCCGCCTCGGCGCAGGCCCTCTGGTACGCCCAGTCGACGACGCCCTGCAGGGTCACCCAGCCGTCATCCACTTTCGCGGTTACCCGGTGACGAGGGACCGCGACATCCCAGTGAAGCGCATTTGCGACTTCGGCGCGAATATCCGTCATGACGCACCTCCCGATCGACTGGATGCGATATTGACGGAGATTCAGGGCGGAATTTTTACCAAGACGTCCCTAACGGTGCGGCGCGTCGTCGCAGCGGTCCGGCCACCACGCGGGAGACGCTTGTTCGTCGCCGCCGTCATCCTTGGCGGATCTTCGCAGCGGCGTGTCGAGCTCGAAGCCGGTCGCTCCTTTAGCGAACAGTCGGCGACAGATGCACAGCCTGCTAGAATGGCGTCCGGCGTCTTGGACGCGGGATCTGGACGGGGGAACCTGGAGGCGGAACGATGCTCTGGTCCATCACCGTCGGCCGCTTCGGCGGGACCGAGGTCAAGATCCATATCACCTTCCTCCTGCTGCTCGCCTGGATCGCCTTCAGCGCCTGGGGCCAGGGCGGCGCGAGCGCGGCGCTCGACAGCACGCTCTTCATCGTCCTCATCTTCGCTTGCGTGGTGCTGCACGAGTTCGGCCACATCCTTGCGGCCCGCCGCTACGGCATCAGCACGCCGACCGTGACCCTGCTTCCGATCGGCGGCGTGGCCAGCATGGAGCGCCTGCCGACCAACCCGAGGCAGGAGCTCGTCGTCGCGCTCGCGGGACCCGCGGTCAATCTCGTCATCGGCCTCATTCTCGTTCTGGCGCTGGGAACCCTGCGCCCAGCCGAGCTGACCGAGATCGACAATCCGAATCTTTCGCTCCTCGGCCGTCTGGCGGCCGCCAACATTTTCCTTGCGGTCTTCAATCTGATCCCGGCCTTCCCGATGGACGGCGGGCGGGTCCTGCATGCGCTCATCGCGATGCGGATCGGGGGCGCGCGCGCGACCGAAATCGCCGCCAGGATCGGTCAGGCTTTTGCGCTGGGCCTCGGATTCCTGGGCCTTTTCGGCAATCCGCTGCTGATCTTCATCGCCATCTTCATCTATATCGCCGCGGCGGGAGAGGCGCAGATGAGCGCCGCGCACGAGGCGCTCAAAGGTCTGACCGTCGGCGAGGCGATGGAGACGCGCTTCACGCCGGTTGCGATCGATGCGAGCCTAAGCGCGGCGGTCGACGCGCTGCTCGCCACTGCGCAGCACGAGTTCCCCGTCGTCGACGCCTTCAGGAAGCCGATCGGGCTGCTCACCCGCGAGGACATCCTGGCGGCCGTCAAGAGTCACGGCGGCGAGGAGCCTGCAAGCGCCTTCATGCGCGCGGGCGTCGAGAGCGTGCGTCCGGCTCAAGCGGTCGAGAGCGTGTTCGAGCGCCTGCAGGCCCCGAAATCCGCCGCGCTCTATGTCACCGATTCCGACGGCGCCATCGTCGGCCTCCTGACCCGGCAGGCGCTCGCCGAAGTGATCCTGATCCGCTCCGTCAAGCCGGACTGGCGCTTCGACCGGCGGGCGTGAGCTCTCCGGTTGACAGCGGAAGGCGCGCGTCGATGATGGCGGCCCGAACCCCGGGACCCGTTGTGCCTCACCTCAACCGATTTCGGTTTCTTGCCGCTCTTCGGCCTCGCGCTCCTCGCGGCGAGTCCGGCCTCGGCCGACCTGCGCATGTGCAACAACACCGGCAGCCGCGTCAGCGTCGCGCTCGCCTATACCGACGGCCAGGGCTGGGTCAGCGAGGGCTGGTGGAACCTGAAGTCCCTCGACTGCGAGACGCTGCTGCGCGGCGCGCTGGCGGCGCAGTACTATTACGTCTATGCGATGGACGAGCGCGGCGGCGAATGGAAGGGCAAGGCCTTCATGTGCACCTCCGACCGCGAGTTCAAGATCGAGGGACGCCAGGACTGCTTCATGCGCGGCTACGACCGCACCGGCTTCTTCGAGGTCGACACCGGCAAGGACGCGAAGAGCTGGACGGTGCAGCTGACCGATCAGGCGAACACCTCCAATCCGTGACGCCGCCAAAGTAACGAGCCGAACCGGCGGCGCGCACCGAACCGGATCCCGTCGCCGCCGCCTTAGGAGGAGCCCTTGCAGTCCCGTCGCAGCCGCCGCATCAAGATCATCGCCACGCTCGGCCCGGCCTCGGCCGACCGCGAGACCCTCGCGGCGCTGTTCGCCGCGGGCGCCGACGTCTTCCGCATCAACATGAGCCACGCCTCGCATGACGCGATGCGCGAGCGGGTCGCGATGATCCGCGCGCTCGAGGAGGAGACCGGCCGACCCATCGGCATTCTCGTCGACCTGCAGGGGCCGAAGCTGCGGCTCGGGACCTTTGCCGAGGGCGGCGGCCGATCTGCACAAGGGCGATGCGTTCCTGCTCGACAGCGACGCCGCCGCCCGGCGACGCGACGCGCGTGCAACTGCCCCATCCCGAGATCCTGAGCTCGCTGGCGACCGGCCATCGCATTCTGATCGACGACGGCAAGGTGATGCTGCGCGTCGCGGCGGCGGAGCCGGGACGCGCCGCAGACCATCGTCGAGGTCGCGGGCCGCGTCTCCAACAAGAAGGGCGTGAGCCTGCCCGACACCACCATCCCGACCTCGGCGATGACCGACAAGGATCGCGCCGATCTCGCTCGCGGCGCTCGAGGAGAACATCGACTGGATCGCGCTCTCCTTCGTGCAGCGGCCCGAGGACGTCGCCGAGGTCAAGGCGATCGCCAAAGGCCGCGCGCTGGTGATGGCCAAGATCGAGAAGCCGCAGGCGGTCGCGCGGCTCGAGGAGATCATCGCGGTCGCCGACGCCTTCATGGTGGCGCGCGGCGATCTCGGCGTCGAAATGCCGCTCGAGCGCGTGCCCGGCATCCAGAAGACGCTGACCCGCCTCGGCGCGGCGGCTCGGCAAGCCGGTGGTGGTCGCGACGCAGATGCTGGAATTGATGATCACCTCGCCCGTGCCGACCCGCGCCGAAGTGTCGGACGTCGCGACCGCGGTGTTCGAGGGCGCCGACGCGATCATGCTCTCGGCCGAAAGCGCCTCGGGCCAGTATCCGCGCGAGGCGGTCGCGACGATGAACCGGATCGCCGAGGCGGTCGAGTCGGAGACCATCTATCGCGTCGATCATCGAGGCGCAGCGGGCGCACGCCCGAGGCGACCGGCGCCGACGCGATCGCCGAAGCGACCCGCGACGTCGCCGAGACGCTGGGCCTCAAGGTCATCTGCGCCTGGACGAGCTCCGGCTCGACGGGCCTGCGGATCGCGCGCGAGCGGCCGCGCTCGTCGATCCTCGCGCTGACCCCGATCGAGGCGGTGGCGCGCCGGCTCGCGGTCGTCTGGGGCGTCCATCCGATCGTCACCGACGACGCGCGCGACGAGCGCGACATGGCCGAGCGCGCCTGCCGCCACGCCTATATCGAGGGCTTCGCCGGCGTCGGCGAGCGCATCATCGTCGTCGCCGGCGTGCCCTTCGGGACGCCCGGAGGCACGAACAATCTGCGGATCGCGACGGTCGGGGGGTAGGGGAGTCCACCACGCCGTGGCGCACTGTCGATCCGGTTGCGCCGGCGCCGGTATGTGTATAAAGCTGTAAATCTATACACATCAACAGGGGCGACCGCGATGCGGACCAATATCGAAATCGACGATGAGTTGCTGTCCCAGGCGATGGTGGCGGCGGGCTTGCCGACCAAACGAGCCACGGTGGAAGAGGGGTTGCGCCTGCTGGTCCGGGTGCGCAAGCAAACCGAGGCCTTGGAGGACCTCAAGGGACTGGGTTGGGAAGGAAACCTCGATGAGATGCGTCAGGACCGCTTGCCGGGCCGGCGATGATTCTCGTCGACACCTCGGTCTGGATCGCCCATCTGCGCGGCGATCGAAACCAAGCGGCCGCCAAACTGGAAGTTGCGGCAAGGCGGGAGCCGCTCCTGATCGGCGACCTCATCCTGCTCGAAGTTCTCCAGGGCGCCCGCAACGAGGCTCACGCTCTGCGCATCGAACGCGGATTGCGCTCTTACGCCGTCGCGCCGCTGCTGGACGCTGAATTGGCCGTCCAAGCCGCCCGCAACTATCGCAAACTGCGCGAATTGGGCGTTACGATCCGCAAGACCGCCGATCTCATCATCGGGACCTTCTGCATCGAACACGGTCATTCCCTGCTCCACGATGACCGCGACTTCGCGCCCATGGAACGGCATCTGGGCCTTATGGTCGTGTGAGCCGGCGTCGTCGTAGGCCCGCTGTTCGGGACGCCGGCTGGCGCCGCGCGACGAAGTCGCCGGCCGGTTCGCTGTCGGTCAGGGATAGAAAATCCGTGCGCCTCACGACGAGCGCGCGGAAGCCCGGTCGTTCCGGAACCAGACGCCCGACTTCACCGCGACGGCGACGATTACGCCATAGGCGGCGAGCGCGATCCCGAGCATGACGAAAACCATGGTCAGCGACCCGGTCAGGATGAGGGCGAGCCAGCCGCCGCCGACCGCAATGACCAGCCGGGCGAAGCCCGCGAGAAGCGGCCACATGAGCTTTCCCGCGCCCTGGGAGGCGAAATAGAGCGCGAGCCCCAGGCCGAAGAACCCGTAAGCCGGGCCGACGAAGCGCAGATACTCGGAGCCGGTCGCGATCATCACCGGATCGTCGCCGAAGAGCCTCAGCCACGCAGAGGGCCAGATCGCCGCGCCGACGCCGATCGCCTCGCAGGCGACGAAGGCCAGCGCCGCGCCGGTCGTCGCAATGCGGAGCGCGCGTGCGTTCTGGCCGGCGCCGATATTCGTGCCGACCAGCGCGACCAGCGGCGCGCCGAGCCCGAACACGAGCGGGATCAGCAAATATTCGAGCCGCGAGCCGGTCCCGTAGCCGGCGACCGCGTCCGGACCGGCGGCCGCGCCGACGAGGCCCGTGGTCAGCGCCACCGTCAGCGTCGTCTGCAGCGTGCTGAGCGACCCGACCCCGCCGACCCTGCAGGATGTCGGCGAAGAAGGCCGCCTTCAATCGCGCCAGCCGGAAGCGGACGATGGAGTTCTTGGAGAGAATATACCAGGCGAGGATCACGGCCATCAGCGCCGTCGTCGCGACGACCGCGACTCCGCCCCCTGCGATCCCCATCGCCGGAAAGGGGCCGAGTCCGAAAATGAGCAGCGGCGAGAGCGGGACCAGGAGGACCACGCCGATACAAACGACGGTCGACGGGAACAGCATGTTGCCCGATGCCGCGGATGACGCTCGCCAGCGCATTCATCAGCCACAGCACGATATTGCCGGCGAAGACGACGTTCGAATAGGCCATCGCCGCATCGAGCGAACCGCCGCGCCCGCCCATGGCGGCGTAAAGCTGGCGCCCGAAGACGAGGAAGAGCGCCGAGGTCGCAAGACCGAGCGCGACGTTGATCATGAGCGCGTGCAGGACGAGCGCATCCGCGTCGGCGCGCCGGCCGGAGCCCAGGGCGCGGGCGACCGCCGACGCAATTCCGCCCCCGACCGCGCCGGCCGACAGCATGGTCATCATCATGAAGCCCGGGAAGACCAGCGCCATTCCGGCGAGCGCGTCGGTGCCGAGACGGGAGACCCAGAAGGTCTCGATCAATCCGGTGGACGCCTGCGCCAGCATGACAAGAACGTTCGGCCAGGCGAGCCGGAGCAGCGTCGGAACGATCGGACCGTTGAGGAGCAGAAGCGTCCGCGCGCTCATTTCGGCCGGCGGCGTTTCCGGCGCGACGGGGCGGGCGGGGGCGATGGTGAGGAGCGGGGCGTTCAAGTCTCGGCCTCCATGCTGCTTGGCGTTCAGACGTCGCGGGCGCGCAGTCTTGCGGCGCGCGCCGCAAGCCGCGCTTTGGTGGCCTCGCTCGCCGCGGGACCCGGGGCGAGGTCGAAATCGGGCGAAGCGAGCGGCCGGCCGGTCAGGCGATCGACGAGCAGCGGCTCGGTCCGCGCGCCGGTCTTCGCGTCCACGATGGCGACGCTCTCGCCCTCGGGGGCGAAGTGCCGATTGCCGAAGGCGAGCAAGGCGAGCAGCACGGGGCGAAAATCGCGTCCGCGTTGCGTCGGAACATATTCGTCCCGCGGAGGCCGCTCGCAATAGCGGCGCTTCTCCAGCATCCCCGCCTCGACCAGCGCCGTCAGCCGGCGCGTCAGCATATTTGGCGCGATCTTCAGGCTCTTCTGGAATTCCTCAAACCGCGTCATTCCGCCCAAAGCGTCGCGCAGAATGAGAATGCTCCACCACTCGCCGACGCGGTCGAGCGACCGGGCGATCGGGCAGTCCATCGTGCTGAAGCGCGTTTTTTCCATGCCCTAACTATAGGCCTAGTCACTATCATAATGCAAGCGACATCTCGCGAATTCGCGCCGCCGCGCGGCAGCGCGCTCCGCGAGTGCGGGCGGAGGAGGGCGGCGATGGATCGGATTCGCTCGTAATAGGGCCACGTTTGGAAGCCAGTTTTTCGAGTGCGGCGGTTGTCGGCCGAGCGCCCCAGAGAGCTTCAGAGGCACGTCATGGTCTCCTGCAACTCGGTTGAGCCTATGAGTGACGGCCAGGCTTTGGGCTGCCTCTGCTGCCGGCCCGAAATTCAGACGCTCACGCGCCGGATCAACGCCAAGCTTTCGCGGCGCGGATTTGTCGCCGGGGCCGGCGCGGCGATCGCAGGGCTCGGCCTGGGGAAGAGCGCAAAGGCGCAGATCGCGCAGCCGGCGCCCCAGCCGCCGATCGCGCTCACCAATTTCCGTCTGTTCGACGGCAAGTCCGGCGGTCTGCGCGCTGGGCTCTCCCTTCTGGTCGAGGACGGCCGCATCAAATCGATTGCGACAGGCAGCCCGGCGGCGCCCGAGGGCGCGCACGCCATCGACTGCGGCGGGCGAGTGGTCATGCCGGGCCTGATCGACGCGCACTGGCATTCGGTGTTCGCAGCGCTGCCGGTTTCCAGCCTGTTCGCCGCCGACGTCGGCTATATCTTTCTCGCCGCGAGCGCCGAAGCCGAGCGCACGCTGATGCGCGGCTTCACCACGGTGCGCGATCTCGGCGGTCCCTCATTCCCGCTCAAGCAGGCGATCGATGAAGGTATCGTGCCGGGCCCGCGCATTTATCCCTGCGGGGCCATGATCACGACCAGCGGCGGCCACGGCGACCTGCGTCCGCTTCAGGACATCCCCAGAAGTCCCGGGGGCCCGCTCAGCCCGATGGAGGAAACGGGCGGCGCGATGATCGCCGACAGCGCGGACGAGGTGCGCCTTCGCGTGCGCGAGCAGCTGTTGCAGGGCGCCTCGCAGATCAAGCTTGTCGGAGGGGGCGGCGTCTCCTCGCCCCGCACTGCGCTCGACATGACGACCTTCAGCGAACCCGAGCTCCGCGCCGGAGTCGAGACGGCCCGTGACTGGAACACCTATGTCGCCGTACACGCCTATGCGCCGGCCACGATCCAGCGCGCGATCGCCGCAGGCGCGCAATGCATCGAGCATGCCCATCTCATGGACGAGGCGACGGCGCAGCTGATATCGGACAGGGACATCTGGCTCAGCATCCAGCCCTTCCTCAGCGACGAGGACACAGGCGTGCTCACCGGCCAGAGCCGGATCAACCAGCTTCAGGTCTTCGCGGGCACGGACACCGCCTATGGGCTGGCGAAAGCGCACAAGATCAAGACGGCGTTTGGCTCGGACCTGCTCTTTTCCGAGAGGCTCGCGGCCCGCCAGGGCGTGATGCTGACCCATCTGACCCGCTGGTACACAAACGCCGAAATTCTGACGATGGCGACCGCAACCAACGGCGAACTGCTCGCCATGTCCGGTCCGCGCAATCCCTATCGCGGGAAGCTCGGAGTGATCGAGCAGGATGCGCTCGCCGATCTGCTGCTGGTCGACGGCAACCCGCTCGACAACATCGGACTGATCGCCGAGCCCGAGAAGTCCCTGCTGCTGATCATGAAAGACGGCAAGATCGTCAAGAACGCCATTCCTTCATGACGAGAGCGGCGGGATAGCGCCGCCGCCCACGGCTGTCCGCCGCGTTTCACACCCAACGCCAATCGCAAATGCGCCGACCCCTATGCCACCAGCACACCCAGCGGCGCCGTCGTGGAGGAGGACGGCGCGGACCCACGACGACGACTTGCGCTTTGGCGATCATGTCATTGCGAAGGTCCGTGATGCGCCTGTCGAAAGGCATCGCTTCAGCGAGGCCTGCCGTCATGACCAAGCTTGCGGAAGCGCAACACAGAACTCCGGTCAGAACGCTGCGACGATCAATTGCGCCCATCGCTTGCTTCCTCCTCATGGGGTCGTCGGTCATAGGACCGGGTGGACGGAGAACGCGAAGGACAAGCAATCGTTCCGGAGTTCGGACGCCAACCCCAATCGACGCGTTGAGTAACCCGCTTCGCGACCCCGCATCGCCGCAACAGCAGCGAATCCGGCCCGCCGCCCCAACCGGTCCATACGGAAAATTCGACCCTGTCGGAGAGGGAATACCCTTCGTCGCTCAATGCGCAACCGCGAGACAGGTCACGTCATCGAATTGCGGCTCGCCTTGCGAGTATTCGCCGACCGCGGCGTTTACCCGCGCGATCACTTCGGCCGCATTCGCGCCTGTGCTCCGGGCGAGGAGGTCGAGAAGGCGTTGCTCTCCGAATTGGCGCGCCTCGGCGTCGGCCGCCTCAGTCACGCCGTCGGTGTAGAGAAACAGGAGGTCGCCTTCGCGCATCGCCGTCTGCCGCGCCTTGACCTTCAGATGGTCGAAGAGGCCGAGCGGCAGGCCGCCAGCCGGCAGCGTTTCGACGGCGCCGTCGGCGCGCCTGAGCAGCGCCGGAAGGTGGCCGCAGCTGCAATATTCGACCTCGCCGGAGCGCGGGTCGAAGGCGGCGTAGAGCAGAGTGGCGAAGAGCTCGGCGGCGTTGTTGTTGATGAGGATACGCGTTCGCCTTCAGGATCGCGGCGGGCAGGTCCGGCGTCTCGCGCAAATTGATGCGGATGAGCGTCTTGGTGATCCCCATGAAGAGCGCAGCCGGGACGCCCTTGCCGCAGACGTCGCCGACGCCAAAGGCGATGCGGCCATCCTCGAGCCGGATGAGGTCGAAGAAATCGCCGCCGACGTCGCGCGCGGGCGTCATCGACGCCGATACGTCGACGCCGGTTTCGGCGGCGAATTCGCTCGACCTTCGGCAGGAGCGCACGCTGAATGACGGCCGCGCTCGCCATTTCGTCGTCGCGCTGGCGGCGCAGGATGATCTGCTCGGCCATGCGGCCGAAGGTCTGGCCGAAATCGGCGAGGTCCGGGATCGGATTGCGCAGCTCATCGAGCAGGGCGGAGTCGAATTCATGGCGCTCGAGCGCGCCGAGCGCGTGGGTGTAGAGGCCGATCGCGCCATAGATCCTGCGCATGCGCTCGCCCATCCGGCCGATGACGTCGATGAGCATGGACGGGGCTGCGCGTGCGACTTCTGCGAGCGCGGCGCGCCCGATGCACAGGGCGGCGACCTCGGTGCATGCGCGCACGGTCGCGGTCCGGGGCAATTGCGCAAGCGCGCCCGTCTCGCCGACGAGACAGGGGGCCTTGATGGTCGAAATGGGGATGACGCCCCGAGCGCTGTCGGTGGTGACGGTCACTTCCCCCGCCAGGATCAGCATGACCGCGTCGGCCTGTTCCCCCTGGGCCATGAGAATCGCGTCCGGCGCGAAGGTCCGCAAATCGCCGGCATCGATCAGAAACGAGACGTTGTCTTCGGAGAGGTCGCGGAACGCGCTCGTCGCCCGTATGGCGACGCGCAGCCCCGATGAATTCATTCATGTCGTATGCTGCGCTTCCGCATCTGCGTCGGCGTCGCGTGCG
Source organism: uncultured Alphaproteobacteria bacterium (assembly GCA_963775665.1). Taxonomy (GTDB): domain Bacteria; phylum Pseudomonadota; class Alphaproteobacteria; order Rhizobiales; family Beijerinckiaceae; genus Roseiarcus. The sequence goes on from CAVZJZ010000015.1 coordinate 85,931, forward strand.
GCGCCGAATTCGAGCAGGAGGCGGTTATAGCCGCCGGAGCGGCGGTAGCTCAAGCGGCGGGAGAATTTCTGCACGAGGCCCGTGCCGAAGCCGCCGATCTCGATCTCGTCGGTCGGCCCGCTGATCCGCTTGGCAGGCGCGGAGACAGGATCGAACGGGCCGCCATCGTCGACGAACTCGACGCGCACACCGTCGGCATCGGTCCAGATGGAAATGGTCGCCTGGTTGGCGCGGCCGTGGCGCACCGCATTGAGAAACAGCTCCTCCACGCATAGGTTGATTGCAAATTCCGTGTCGGTTGCAAGGCCCAAGGCGCCGGACTGGCTCATGAGCCACGCCTCCGCCTCCGCGGCGGCCTCAACCGTTCCGGGAAAGTCGCGCGAGCAAAGCTGGGTTTCGCTCATGGCTTCTTGCTCGCGAATTCCGCAAGCCGACTCGTCAACCAGGCGGAGGCCGAGGCTGAAGTCGGGATAGAGAGGGACAATCTCGTCTAAGCCCGTCGAGCGCAGCACCTTCTCGACGTTTTCGTTTGCCCCGCACACCGCCATGTCGGCGCCGCGCCGGATGAGCGTCTTGGCGCTCACCATCAGCGTTCGCACGCCGAGCGAAGCGATGAACGAAACCTTGGTCAGGTCGACGACCAATGCCTTGCTTCTGTCCGCGAGCGCGCTGAAGCGAGGATCCGCCGCCTGCGCTCCAGCTATATCGAAGCGGCCGTCGAGCACGACTTCGGTTACGCCATCGGCGGCTTCAATGACATTGATGTCCATGCATGCACCATAGACGGAGGCGTGTTGGGGCTACCATGCCAGTAGGCGCGCTTGATGACAGTTTGGCGACAGAGGACGCACGACCGTGCGCGCCAATCGCTCTGATCCGTTCGACGCTCGGCTTCAGGATCAAAATGAATGTCGAGAAATGGGGCCAGGACCTCGCGGTCGAAGCCTATGGGCCGCGCCGTTGACTTATCCGTGAAGGATGTCAATATATCCTCCCCCCCAGGATGAGGAGGCGCCGCCCCATGCAAGCAAGGAACGAACACCGCAGGCATGTTCGAAATATCCATAGCCATGCCTGGCTCGTCGGGATCGCCGGGCTTGTTGTCGGGCTCGCGCTGCTGGTCTTTGTTCCATCGCTTCCGGCTGTGTCGCGTTCCGTCCTGCTTTTCGCAGGGTTTCATCTGGTCGGCGGAGTGATCCTGCTCGCCTCCGCCTATTCCCTCTTTCTCAGAAAGGCGCTCAGGCGTCTCAGGAGCAAGGTTGATCCGTGCGAGCTCGACTTCGGCTGGGGTCCGGAGTGGATGAACGGTCTCGCCCTCGCAGCGCTCGCGACCCTCGCGGCGGCAGTCGCGCTCATCGTCGTCGCGCCCGGACTTTGGCCCGCGGCTTTCCTCCTTGTGTTGTTCGCCGCATCGTTCCTCGTCGGGAACGCGATCATGAGATCGTTTCAGAGCCGCGATTTCGTGGTCCTGCCCATGGTTCGGCTCTTGTCCTCCGACCGCGACCTCGTTCTCGATGCGGGCTGCGGGGCTGGCCGCACGACGATCGCACTCGGTCGGGTCATCGGAGACGGTCGCATCGTCGCCTTCGACCGTTTCGACGCTGACTACATCGACGACGGGGGACGAACTCTCATTGACCGCAATCTAGACCTCGCGGGCCTCGCCGGGCGGGTGAGCGTCGTGACCGGCGACCTGACCGAGTTGCCGTTCGAGTCTGATCATTTCGACGCCGCGGTTTCTACGAATGCGATTGATCATCTGGGCGCTGGCAAGCAGGCGGCTCTTAAGGAAATGGCTCGTGTCCTCAAGCCGGGCGGACGATTTCTTATGGCCGTCTGGACGCCGGGCTGGGCCATGTTCGCGGTCGCAAATGTTCTGTCGCTGTTTCTGACGACGAGGGCGCAATGGCGCACCCTGGCCGAGCAGGCGGGCCTTAGCGTCGTCGACGAGGGCGTATTCAACTACGCATGGTTCGCCCTTCTGGAAAAGAGCGCCGCGGCCGCCGGGAGCCGCTTATGAGACACGCGACCCATTCCGGCGTCGCCAAACGTCTCAAGCGCGCCGAGGGCCATCTTCGCTCCGTCATCGCCATGATCGAGGACGCCAAGCCCTGCGTCGATATCGCCCAGCAGCTTCATGCCGTTGAGGCGGCGGTGTCCAAGGCGAAAAAGGAGCTCATCCACGATCATATCGAGCACTGCCTCGACAGCGCCGGCGATAGTGACCCGCGGTCGGACGTCGCCGAACTCAGGCAACTCGCAAAGTACCTCTGAGGGTCACGGCCTCACAGGCGCTGCAGCACAATTTGGCCAACTCTGACCAAGTCAGCATTCGGCAAGGCCGAGCTCGACCTCGCTCGCCCGGTTCAGGCTGCGCATCGTCTCGGCGAGTTCCGGGCGGGCCTTGAGATGGCCGGCATAGATGCGGCCCACCGCCGCGCTGAGCCGGCCGTCGCGGCCGAGAAGTTCGTCTGCGAACCCGATCATGCGCGAGTTCGGCCAGGCCTGGGGCCGGATGTGCAGGAGCCGGCCGACGACGGCGTCCTCCTCTTCGTGCGGAAAGGCCTGCGCCAGGATCATCAGCATCGCCGCAGTCGAGCGCGAGATGCCCGCATGACAGTGGATCAAAAGGTGGCGCACGTCGTCGCCGACCTCTCGCCCGAAGGCGAGGATCGCCGCGACGTCGGCCTTCTGGGGCAACACGACGCCCTGTTCGGGCTCGATTGCGTCGTGAAAATGGAACGTGGCGCGAAAGTGGGGATCAAACGCCAGGAACGCGGCCGGCTCCGGCCACCCGGGATCGAGAATCGACAAAACATGGGTCACGCCGCGAGCGCTGTGGCCGTCGAGTTCGTCCAGGCCGCAAATCGTCAGAGTGGAGAGGGCGGGGAGCTTCATGGGGAACTTGTAACACAAAGGCGGAGCGGCCGCGATCCGCGACGAGGGCGGGCGCGATCAATTTGGCGCCGGAAACCTCCGGCTCAGGCTCGGTGCTCAGTGCGAGAACAGAACCGGCGCGGTCATATGCGCAAGGATGTGGCGCGTGCCGGAGCCGTGACCGAAGAGCGCGCTGACGCCCGAGTTGAAGGCGCCGATCGCCAGAATGTCGGCGGCATGGTCCGAAATTGCGCTCAGCAACGTGTCCATCACCGCGATCTCGTCAACGACGAAGTGCTGGTAGCGCGCCGCGACTCCGTGCGCCGCCAGATTGGCGACGAGGAGGTCGGCGAATTCGTCGCGCTGGTCGCTCTTGCGCGCGACTTCGACGATGAGCGCCTCGCAGTCGCTCTTGAGCAGGGGAATCGCATCGGAAACCGCGCGCGCCGCGCCCCGGGAGCTCCTCCAGGCAAACAGCGGCCGTGCCCCGACATCCGAATAGGTTCCGACATAGGGCACGACCAGCACGGGCCGCCCCGTCTCGACAATCACCTGCTCCGGCAGCTTCGCCGGAACCGGAACGTCGTCCTGCGTCTGCCCGAGAATAACCAGATCGAATGTTCTCGCGATGGCGACGACGCGCTGAAAAATTTCACTGTCGCTGCCTCGATTGACGTCGATGAAGGCGGCGCGGCCGCCGAGCGCCGCCGTCGCCCCGGCGAAAGCGCTTCGGGCCGCCTCGAGGGCCGCGACGTAATGCGGGCTCGGCCAGGTCGCAACCGTTCCGACGAGATGGGCCTCGGCCTTCTCGGCGAACAGCCCCGTCAGGCGAGCCCCCGCCTGCTCCGCGATACGGACCGCGAGCGCAAGCCGCGCCGCCGTGCGCGGCGCGGAATTGACGTGGACGACGATGTTCGTAAGATTCATTCCTGTTTCCTCGCCCGGTGGTTGCAACGGACCATACCGGACGCGGCAGGCGGTATCAACGAATGGCCGCGGCAGCAACGGGACGCTGGGACATTTGCCGGGCGACTTGACGCAAGACCAGTCTCAAAGTCGCAACAGCAGTCGCTCGGCCGCTCCGCTTCGACGAGCCTGATATGAAGGTCAAGGCAGCCTTGCCATGCCGTCCGGCGCTTAGGGCTTCACTCGATGCGCTGACTTGTTCGATCCCAAAGTCGAGTTGTGCGTTTGCAGGGCGTTCGTGTGCTGGTTGTTCGCAACGATGTTGTGATGAACCAGGCTCGAGCCGGGCATGTTAGGGCGGATTCCTGCGGCGCCCCCGGAGGCGACAGCGCCGTGCGCCATAATAGCGGTGTTGGCTGTGGACGGGCAGGACGAAATGCTTGACGTACCCGTCGAGCCCGAGGCCGCCGTCGGTCCAGTATACACCCCGGTTGCCGCGCCCGCGCTGTGAACGCCGGTGTGTTGATAGCTGGATACCACCCCAGAGCATCCGGCGAAGGCCGGGCTCGACCCGCCTATCACGGCCATGGCGAAAAGCGACGCGAGGGCTATTGACCTTGCTTGCGGCCTGGAAGCTTTGATTTGCATAGCCGCCTCCTAACGCCGCACCCGAGCGGCCTTCAACGAAACGTGGGTTTGGCAGTGGTCGAAGTCAACCAGACTAATGGTATGCTGCCGACATTACCGAAACAATATGGCGATGTTCCGTCCCAATGAGCATTGATTTTGTGGAACGCCCGTCCGAAACGGCGCCGCCGCAGCCGCCGGTCGAAGGTGTCGATGTCGTCATCATCGGAGCGGGGCTTTCGGGCGTCGGCGCGGCCTGCCATCTTAGGTCGAAATGTCCGGGAAAGCGGGTCGTGATCCTGGAGGCTAGGCGCGCCATCGGCGGAACCTGGGATCTCTTCCGCTACCCGGGCGTTCGTTCGGACTCCGACATGTCGACCTTCGGCTACGCCTTTCGCCCCTGGAACGAGTCGAAGGCGATCGCCGACGGGGCCTCGATCGCCCGCTACATTCGCGAGACGGCCGAGCAATACGGCGTCGACAGGCTTATCCGTTTCGGCTGCCGGCTCATGCGGGCTTCGTGGCGGACGGGCGACGACGCCTGGACGCTGGAGGCGAAACGCGAGGACGGCTCGGAGGTCCGGCTCGCCTGCAGTTTCCTCTACATGTGCTCGGGTTATTACGAATACGCCAAGGGCTACACGCCGCGCTGGCCGGAGATGGAGCGGTACAAGGGACGCATCGTGCATCCGCAGGACTGGCCCGAAGACCTCGATGTCGTCGGCCGGCGGATCCTGGTGATCGGCAGCGGGGCGACGGCGGTGACGCTCGTTCCGGCGTTGGCGGTAACCGCCGCGCATGTGGCGATGCTTCAGCGCTCGCCGACATTTGTCGCGTCACGCCCGGCCGGGGACGCTGTTGCGGACTTTCTGAGGCGGCGGCTGCCGGAGGGAATTGCGCATGGACTCGTGCGCTGGAAGAACATTCTCCTGCAGATGTACTTCTACAACCTCGCCCGACGGAAACCGGACGCCGTGCGGGCTCAGCTTCTCAAGCTCGCGCAGGCTGAACTCGGACCTGACTACAACGCCGCCGAGCTTTTCAACGCCCGCTACAACCCTTGGGACCAGCGCCTCTGCCTCGTTCCGGACGGCGACCTGTTCGCTGCGATCCGGTCCGGCAAAGCCTCGCTCGTCAACGGCGAGATCGATACCTTCACCGAGAGGGGCCTCAGGCTCAAATCAGGCAAGGAGCTCGAGGCCGACGTCATCGTCACGGCGACCGGACTCGTCATGAGGTTGATGGGCGGCGCCGACATCGTCGTCGACGGCAGGCCGGTGGATATCGGGACGACGATGACTTACAAGGGCGTGATGTATAGCGACGTGCCGAACCTCGCCTCGGCCTTCGGCTATACGAACGCCTCCTGGACCCTCAAATGCGATCTCTCGGCGAACTATGTCTGCCGGCTCATCAATCACATGGACCGTCGCGGCTACGCCGTCGCCACGCCACGCGTCAGGGACACTTCGATCGTGGCGGACCCGACGCTGCCCCTCACGTCGGGATATGTGCAGCGCGCGCAAGGGCTGCTGCCGAAGCAAGGCTCGAAGCAGCCCTGGAAAATGAACCAGAACTACGCGCGCGACCTCCGCGCCTTCCGCTTCGCCGCGCTCGAGGACGGCGCGCTCGAATTCCATCCGCGGCGAGCCGCACGAGCGTCCGTGTGAAGGCGGAGGCCCCCGTGACATCCCTAGGAGCTTCGAGAAGCGCCTCGCGGTGGTGACCGCGGCTGTGCTCCCGTGCCCCTGCCCTATACGGCCGTGCTTTCGCGGCTTATGACCGCCGTGATGGGATCGACGATCGCGATCGTGCTGCTGCTGGCTCTGGCCCTCGTTGGCGGCCTTGTTGAGTTTTCCGTCCTTGCGGCGCGTCGGATCGAGCGCGCGGTCCCGCCGCAAGGCCGTTTTCTCGCCCTCGACGGCGAAAGAATCCACGTCCTCGACACGGGGGCCGGCCAGCCCCTGGTTCTGATCCACGGCCTCGAGGGGCAGATGGGGAATTTCACCCATTCGCTGGTCGATCGCCTCGCCGGCGACTTTCGCGTCGTCGCCTTCGACCGGCCGGGCTCGGGCTATTCGACGCGTTCGCCCGGAAGTCCCGCCGGCGTCCGTGCGCAAGCCGCGGCGCTCGCCGCAGCGATTCGGGCGATGAAGCTCGATCGCCCGGTGATCGTCGGCCATTCGCTCGGCGGCGCGGTCGCGCTGGCGATCGCGCTCGACGAGCCCGATTGCGCGAGCGCGCTCGCCCTCGTCGCGCCGCTCACGCACCCGGTGGCGACGCCGCCGCTCGTGTTTCGCGGGCTTGCGATCCGCTCACCACTTCTCCGCCGGTTCGTCGCCTCGACGCTGGCGACGCCGGCCTCGCTGCTGGCGCGCGAATTCGCGCTCAAACAGGTGTTCGCGCCCGAGTCGGTCCCTGCGGACTTTGCCACCATGGGCGGAGGCCTATTGGGCCTGCGACCGGGCAATGTCTATGCCGCTTCGTCCGATATGGTCGCGGCGAACGTCGATCTCGAGGCGATGACGCCGCGTTACGCCTCGATCCGCATTCCGGTCGGCATTCTCTACGGCCGCGGCGACCGGATCCTGGACCCACGGGCGCAGGGCGAAACGATGAAAGCGCAGATCCCCGCGCTCGATCTCGAATTCATGGAGGGCGGCCACATGCTGCCCGTCACGGCGCCGGACGCGGTCGCCGCGTTCATCCGGCGCGTCGCGGCGCAAGCTCGGGCCGACGCCTGAAACGAGGCTCACGCCGTGACCCTGCCGCGCGAAAGGCCGCTCTCTTGCGAGCTTGCCTGTCCCGGCTCGATTCGTCCTCCCGGTTCCGTCGTCGATGCGACGCCTCACCGCCCGCGCGTGATGCGGCGCTGAAGCGCCTCGAGCAGCACCGCGCCGAGGATGATCGCGCCGGTCGCGAAGCCCTGCCAGAAGATCTCGATGCGGGCGAGATTGAGGAAGTTGCGCGTCAGCGCGATGATGATGACGCCGATGATGGTGCGCAGGATCTTGCCCTGGCCGCCGTAGAGGCCGGTGCCGCCGATGACGACGGCCGCGATCACCTCGAATTCGAGGCCCTCGCCGGTGTTGGGCGACACGGCCCCGAGGCGCGAGAGGCTGACCATTCCCGCGAGCGAGGCGGTGAAGCCCACGATCATCAGGCACTGGATCTTGACCCAGTCGGTGCGGATGCCGGACAGCATCGCGACCGTCTGGTTGGCGCCGACCGCGTAGACGCGCTTGCCGAAGGTCGTGCGCTCGAGGACGAACCAGCCGACCGCATAAACGAGGACCGCGACCCAGACGATGTTCTGGACCGGGAACCAGGCGATCAGCGACTCGCCCGATTTCAGCCAGCCGGTGAAATTGACCGGCAACGGGACCTGGACCCAGCGGCCCTGGCCGAACCAGGTGACCCCTTGCGGCATGTCGGGAATGGGCTGCCCGCGGGTGACGACGAGGGTCAGGCTGCGCGCCATCATCAGCGTGCCCAGGGTCACGATGAAGGACGGGATCTTCGCCTTGGTGACGATGATCCCGACGATCAGCCCGAGCAGCGGCCCCACGAAGAGCGGCGCGATCAGGCCCAGCGCAACGATCCACCAGCTATGGTCGGCGGCCGTCGCCGCCGGCATCCAGCGGACCATGATCCAGCCGCCGACCGCCGCCGACAGGCCGACGACCGAGCCGACCGACACGTCGAACTCGCCCGAGATCATCACGATCGTCATGCCCGCCGCGACGATCAGCATCACCGTCATCTGGCCGAGCAGGTTCGAGACGTTGGCCGGCGACAGGAACCGGTCGTTCACGATCTGCATGATCACGATCAGGATGAGGAGAACGCCGAGCGCCTGGATGAGGCTGTAGGAGCGTTTGAGCCGGGCGGCGAAGCGCGCTTCGCCAGCCTCCCCGCGGGCCCGGGACGTGGAAAGCGAAGTCATGCCGCCGCCTGAATCTGACCCGTGGTCGAAGCCTGCAGGATTGTGCGCCGTTCGATCGCCTCGCCCGAAAGCTCGCCGACGATCGCGCCGCGGAACATGATCAGCACGCGGTCGCACAAGGAGACGAGCTCGTCGAGCTCGGTCGTCACGAGCAGGACGCCAACGCCGGCGGCCGCCACCTCGTCGATGATCTTGCGGATCTCGTCCTTGGCGCCGACATCGACGCCGATCGTGGGCTCGTCCATGACGAAGACCTTGGGCCCGGTCTCCAGCCATTTGGCGAACAGGACCTTCTGCTGGTTGCCGCCCGAAAGCTGCCTGGCGAGCGCCAGCGGGCCAGGCGTGCGGATGCGCAGGCGCTCGATATTGCGGACCGTCGTCCGCTCCATCTCCCCGCGGTTCAGGACGCCGAGCGCGCCGCCGAAGCGCGACAGCACCGGCAGGCAGATGTTCTCGGTCAGCGGAAAATCGAGCAGCACGCCCTCGCGCAGACGATCGTTGGTGATGAGCGCGATCCCCGCCCGAAGCGATGCGTTCGGACTCGAGGGCGGCACCCGCGCCCCATCGACCATCACGCGCCCGGTCGCCGGGCGCGCCGAGGCGCCGAAGATGGCCCGCGAGAGCTCGTTGAGGCCCGAGCCTGCGAGCCCGGTGACGCCGAGCACCTCCCCGGCGCGCACGACGAAGCTCGCATTCTCCAGCGCGCCGCGAACCGTGAGGTTCTCGACCGAGAGCCGCGGCGCGGCGTCCCGCGCCGGCTCACGGCCGCGCGAGGCGCGGGAGCCCGCTTTCACCTCGCGGCCGACCATGGCGGCCACGACCTGGGGCAGCGTGATGTCGGAGACCAGCCGGTCGACCACGACCTCCCCGTCGCGCATGATGGTGAGATCGTCGCAGCACTCGAAAATCTCGCTGAGATAATGCGAGATCAGGACGAGGCCGACGCCCTGGGACGCAAGCTGCCGGATGAGGCGCAGGACGACATTCACCTGCGCGCTGGTCAAGGAAGAGGTCGGCTCGTCCAGGATCAGCACCTTCGGATCGCGGTGGATCGCCTTGACGATCTGGATCATCTTGCGGAGGTCGTTCGAAAGCTCCTCGACAGGCGCCTCAGGATCCGCGGCGACCTCGTAGCGGTCGAGCAGCGCCTTCGCCGTCTCGTGCGCCTCTCGCCTGCGGATGATTCCGAGACGCGAGGCCGGCTCGTTGTTGAGCAGGATATTCTCGATCACCGTCATCGACGGGATCAGGTTGATGTCCTGATGGACGGTGACGATGCGCTGCGCGAGCGCCTCGTCGGCGCTGGCGGCGCGGATCGGCCGCCCGTCGTAGTCGATCGAGCCTGCATCCGGCGCGTTCACGCCGGCGATGATCTTGGCGAGCGTCGACTTGCCGGCGCCGTTCTCGCCGACGAGGCCGCGAACGCGGCCCGCAACGATCGAAAAGTCGACGCCGCGCAGCGCCTGCACCGCGCCGAACCGCTTGGCCAGACCCGTGCACCGCAAGAGGACGCCAGCGCCCGCGAGGGGCGCTGGCGGATCCCGATGCGACGGCTCGCCCTCGGGCTCGCCGCGATCAGGCGTGGTCACTTGCCCGTGACCTGCGGATCGTTGGCGAATTCGGCCGCGTTGTCCTTCGTCAGAAGCTTGGTGCCGAGGCCGACGAAAGACTCGACCTTGCCGCCTTCGAGATAGGTGATGACCGTGTTGAGGCCGTCATAGCCCATCTTGAACGGGTCCTGAACGACGAGCGCGTCGATCTTGCCGTCCTTGACCATCTGGAAAGACACCGGGTCGAGGTCGAAGCCGACGAGCTTGACCTGCCCGGCCTTGCCGGCCTGTTGCAGCGCCTGATAGGCGCCCTGCAGGACGAGCTGGTTGAAGGCGAAGGCGCCCTTCACGTCGGGCTGGGCGACGAGCAGGTCTTCCATCGCCTGCCGGGAGGCGTCGAGCGTGAGAAACTGCACCGGCTGTTCCTTGAGAACATTAAGGCCGAGCTCGGCCGACCTGGTCTCGAACCCCTTGCGGCGCGTCTGGCCGTTATCATTGGTCGGCGCGTGGTCGAGCGTAATCACCTCACTGCCCTTGGGCAGAAGCTTGGCCATGTATTCGCCCGCCGACTCGCCGCCCTTCTTGTTGTCGGTGATGATCAGGCTGATGTACTCGCCGGAGCGCACGCCGATGTCGGTGATGACGACGGGTATCTTGTTTGCGTTGAAGACGGTCTTGATCGGCTCGGTGACCATGACGCTGTCGCCGGGAAAGATCAGGACGCCATTGACCTTCTGCGCAAAGAGGTCTTCGAGGTCTGAGACCTGCTTGGCCTTGTCGGTGTCGCCGCCGTTGGTGACGACGATGTCGACATTGACGCCTTTGGCCTTCCACTCCTCCGCCGCCTTCTTCGCGCCGTTGACCATGGTCACGAGGAACGGGTTCGTTCCCCAGAAGACGGAATAGCCGATCTTGTAGTCCTTGGCCGACGCCGGCGCGGCGCCGACGGCGGCGGCCAAGGCGGCGGCGCAGAGCGTTTTCATGAAGCGCATGTTGACATCCTCCCATTTTATGCCGACCGGATTTCCATGCCGGCGCGGCGGGTCCCACAACGCGGTCCTTGCCGCGATCGTGATCTTTCTTATCTCAGCGAGTCCACGGGGACTCGGCTGTCGTGTCAACCCCATATCTTGCGATCGCCTCGGCGACCCTGATTCGTTCGACGTCTCCGCGCTCGGCGAGCGTCGAGAGAGCGGCGATCGCGATGCTCCAGCGGTCGACTTCGAAGAAGGCGCGCAAAGCCGCGCGCGAATCGCTGCGTCCGAATCCGTCCGTTCCGAGCGCGGTGAACGGCGCGCCGATATAGGACGCAACGAGTAGGGGATAGGCGCGCACATAGTCGGAGGCCGCGACGATCGGCGCATCGCCGGCGAGGCGCGCGGCGAGGCGGCTCGTCACGGGCGCGTCCAGCGGATGGAGCCGGTTGCGTCGCTCCGCCTCGCGCGCGTCGCGGGCGAGTTCGGAATAGCTGGTGACGCTCCAGACTTCGGATGAGACGGCCCAGTCGGCTTCGAGCAGGCGCGCGGCTTCAAGCGCCTCGCGCAGGATCGGGCCGGAGCCCAGCAGGCGAACAATCCGGCGCCGCCATCCGCCCTGTGGGACGTGAAGCGGTAGAGGCCGCCGATGATGTCGTCGGCGGTGACGCCCTCCGGCATGGACGGCTGGCTGTAGGCCTCGTTCGTGACCGTGATGTAGTAGAACTCGTCGCGGCCCTCCTCCATCATGCCCCGTGCGCCGCGATCGAAGATCACCGCGAGCTCATAGGCGAAGGCGGGATCGTAGGCGCGGCAATTGGGGACGGTCGCCGCGATGACGTGGCTGGTCCCGTCCTGATGCTGCAAGCCCTCGCCGCCGAGCGTGGTGCGGCCGGCAGTCGCGCCGATCAGGAAGCCGCGCGCCCGCTGGTCGGCCGCGGCCCAGATGAGGTCGCCGACCCGCTGGAAGCCGAAGATCGAATAGAAGATATAGAAAGGCAGCATGGCGAGGCCGTGCGCGCTGTAGGAGGTGGCGGCCGCCGTCCAGGACGAGAGCGCGCCGGCCTCGGTGATGCCCTCCTCCAGCAATTGTCCGTTCTTCGCTTCCCGGTAGGCGAGCATCGAGCCGGCGTCCTCCGGCTCGTAGAGCTGGCCGACCGGCGAATAGATGCCGATCTGGCGGAACAGGGTCGCCATGCCGAAGGTGCGCGCTTCGTCCGCGACGATCGGGACGATGCGCGGCCCGAGCGTCGGGTCTTTCAGGACATTGGCGAGGAGGCGGACGATGGCGACGGTTGTCGAGGTCGCGCTGGCCATCGGAGTGAAGCGCCCAATCGGCGTAGGCCGCGAGCGGGGGCACGGCGACGGGCGGCGCGTCGCGCCGGCGTGCGGGCAGATAGCCGCCGAGCGCCCGGCGCCGCTTCCGCAGGTAGCACGAGCTCCGGGCTGTCTTCGGCGGGACGATAGAAATCGAGCCGCTCGACCTCGCCATCGCTGAGCGGCAGGCTGAGCCGGTCGCGGAACGCCTTGAGCGCCTCGACGTCGAGCTTCTTGGCCTGATGGGCGATCATGCGGGATTCCCCGGCCCCGCCCATGCCATAGCCCTTCTTGGTCTTGGCCAGGATCACGGTCGGGCGGCCGATCGTCGTCCGCGCCTCCTGCGAAGGCGGCATAGAGCTTGCGGAAGTCGTGTCCGCCGCGCTTGAGCGAATCGATCTCGTGGTCCGACATGCGCGAGACGAGCGCCCGCACTTCCGGATCCTCGTCGAAGAAATGGGTGAGATTGTACGCGCCGTCCTTGGCGCCGAGGGTCTGGTACTTCCCGTCGACCGTCGCGGCGAGACGGCGCAGGAGCGCATGCGTCCGGTCGCGCGCGAAGAGCGGGTCCCAGTCCGACCCCCACAAGACCTTGACGACATGCCAGCCGGCGCCGCGGAACAGCCGCTCCAGCTCCTGGATGATTTGCCCGTTGCTGCGCACGGGGCCGTCGAGCCGCTGGAGGTTGCAGTTGATGACAAAGGCGAGGTTGTCGAGCCCCTCGCGGGCGGCGATCGACAGGCCGGCCAGCGACTCCGGCTCGTCCATCTCGCCGTCGCCGAACAGACCCCAGACGCGGCGGCCCGACGTGTCGGCGAGGCCGCGGTCGGCGAGGTAGCGCATGAAGCGCGCCTGATAGATCGCGCTGATCGGCCCGATCCCCATCGAGCCGGTCGGCATCTGCCAGAAGTCCGGCATGAGCCACGGATGGGGATAGGAGCTCAGGCCCACGCCGCCGATCTCGCGGCGATAGCGCTGGAGGTTCTCCTCCGACAGCCGCCCTTCGAGAAAGGCGCGCGCGTAGACCCCGGGAGCCGAGTGCGGCTGGAAGAAGACGAGGTCGCCGCCCTCGCCATCCTCCGCGCCGCGGAAGAAATGGTTGAAGCCGATCTCGAAAATCTCGGCCGCAGAGGCGTAGCTCGCAATGTGGCCGCCAAGCTCTCCGGCCGCGAGATTGGCGCGCATGACCATGGCGAGCGCGTTCCAGCGGATGATCGCGGTGATCCGTTCTTCCAGCGCCAGATCGCCTGGGATAAGGCGGCTGCTTCTCGGCGGAGATCGTGTTGCGATAGGCCGAGAAGGGCAGTTCGTCCGACAGCACGCCAAGCTCGCTCGCCCTCGAGTTCAGCGCGGCGAGCAGGAAGGCGGCGCGCTCGCTTCCCTCGAAACGGAAAACGGAATCGAGCGATTCGACCCACTCGCGCGTCTCCTGCGGATCAGGGTCGGCGGGGATGTTCCTCAAGACCTGCACGTCGCTCGGCTCCCAAGGGCGTGTTCGGGATCGCAGCTTGCGACGCTAGCACGGGCGCTGCGGCCATTTGTGCCGAAGGGGGTTGCGTGGTGGCGAAATCTCCGCATGATACGCTGGATGACGCTGCAATCGCGGCATAAAATGCCGGATCTTTCCCTCGACGCCGTCGATCGGCGCATCCTGACCGCGCTTCAGGAGGATGCGAGCCTGACAAATGTCGGCCTCGCCGCCAAGGTCGGCCTGTCGCCTTCTCCGTGCCTGGCGCGCGTTCGACAGCTCGAGGAAGCGGGCGTCATCGTGAAGCGCGTGGCGCTTCTCGATCCGTTGAAGATCGGCGCCTCGATCAGCGTCTTCATCCAGGTCACGCTCGAGAAGCAGACCGAGCCGGCGCTGGAACGCTTCGAATCGGCGATGAACCGTTTTCCCGAGGTCATGGAATGCTACCTGATGACCGGCGAGGCGGACTATCTGCTGCGCGTCGTCGTTCCCGACATTGTCGCGCTGCAGGACTTCATCGTCGGACGGCTGTCGAAGACGGCGGGCGTCGCCAACATCCGGTCGAGCTTCGCCCTCAAGCAGGTCAAGTACAAGACCGCCCTCCCGCTCGACGAACTGTTCGGCAGCCAGCCGACGCGATAGTTCCTCCAGCATAAGGGCCGCGAGTCCAGCTTCGAGTTCAGCTTCGAGTGTCCTGCGATCGCGACGGAGTTGGATCGGCCTCGCCCGTTACCGCGCGCCGCTCCGCGTGACTGCGTTGAAAGAGATCATAGAGCGCGATGACCCGCCGTCCCTCGCGCGCCGTCAGCTCTTCCCGCGGCTCCCTGCCCGCGATCACGTCGAGGAATTGGCGCGTCGACCGCGCGAAGCTCGCGCCCCAATCGGCGTCGAGATTGTGGAAGGCGCGCACTTCGCCGCCGCGATAGAGCGTGAGCGCGGGCTCGTCGAGCATCCGGTCGGAGCAGCGTGTGACCTGGAGGATTCCTTCGTCGCCCTGGATTTCGAAGCGCTCGGCGTCGGCGTAATAGTCGGTGCGCAACACCATCTTGAGCGCCAGCGAAACGTCCCACATGCCGTGGACGGGCGGGTCGACGTGGCGCCAGGTCAGGGTCGCAGGGGCGTCATAGACGCCGGCTGGCGTCTCCGTGCGTTCGATGCAGGCGAAGCCGTCGCGCACGTCTCCGAAGAGCCACAAGGCGACCGCCATCATGTGGTGGCCATGATCGAACACCATCGGACCGCCGCGGCCCTCGGCGGCGAGCGCATGGCGCCAGCGGCTCGCCGCATCCGGCACAAGCCACGCCTGGCTGCGGTCGGCCATCACCACTTTCATTCGGAAATGCAGCGGCTTGCCGATCGCGCCCGCGCGCAGCAATTCGCGGGCGCGGACGAGAGGCGGATAGAAGACAAAGTTCTCGAACACCTTGAGACGCTTTCCGCTCGCGTCGGCGGCGGCGATCATGCGGTCGCACTCGGGCAAGGTCATCGCCATCGGCTTCTGCACGCTCACATGCGCGCCGCCCTCGAGCGCCGCGACCGTCATCGCCTCGTGCAGCGGGTGGGGCGTCAGGATCTCGACGAGGTCGAGGTCGGCGCGCAACAGGTCCTCGAAGTTGCGCGTTGCGAGCGCGCCGGGGTGCTCGGCCGCGCGGCCGGCAAGGATCGCCGCGTCCGTGTCGCACAGCGCCGCAACCTCCGCCTCCGGATGGTCGAGGTATCCGCGCACGTTGAGATCAAACACGCGGCCAAGACCGACGAATCCGACGCGCCGCTTCAGGGCCATGAAGTCCCCCCTTGGTTCCTGGCGGGAAGTCTGGCCCCGACGACAACGACGGTGTCAAGCGTCGCGCCTGCCGATCGCTTTTTCGATGTCGGGATTGAACAGAGCCGGCGATCGGGAGGGCCAGCTCCCGCAGCGGCGAGCAACGTCCTGGCCGGAGGGGCGGCGCTGACCGTGTGCTTGAGGCGCGGCGGCCTCCGATGGTGGTGCTGGTGCTGCCGGTGACGATTCCGTCCTGATCTTCGGCGTCTCGGCCGCGTCCGCCGCGAGCGACGGCGCACGCCCTTCCTGACGCCCTTCCTCATGCTCTCGGCGCTCTCCCTCTTCGCCGTCGCCGCCGCGCCGTTCGCGGCCGACGGCGGCGTTCAGGCAGGTGCGGGAGTAACGACTTCCAAACAGTGTGTGGTAGTCTTGGCCGATGAACCCGTACCCTGATCCCATCCTCAGGCGCTTGCGTATCTCGCTGGAAAAGACCTATGGCAAGCGCGTTGAACGCGTAGTGCTCTTCGGCTCGCGGGCGCGAGGCGATGCGCGGCCAGACTCCGACTATGACGTGGCCGTTTTCCTTAAGGAGCCGGAGAGCTTCTGGAGAGAAAGCGGACGCCTGGCCGACATCGGCACAGACATTCTGTACGACACAGGCGCGGTGATCAATGCGCTGCCGTTCAAAGCTGGACTTGACCGCGAAGACAGCGCGCTGATGCGGGAACTGGCCCGCGACGGACGTGATTTGTGAGCGACCCGTGGCGGGCGTACATCGAGAAGGCGCGTCAATCGCTCGACGAAGCCCGTGCAGTCGCTGACATCAAACTCTTCGGGGCGGCCGGGCGCTCCGCCTATCTTGCGGCCTTCCACGCCGCACAAGCGTTGATTCTGGCGCGAACCGACAAAGTTGCGAAAACGCACTCCGGAGTGCGCAGCGAGTTCTCTCGCCTCGCGAAAGACGATCCCAGGATTGAACGCAAGCTGTCCTCGTTTCTGGCTCAAGCTTACAACTTGAAAGTCGTTGCGGATTACGCCGTTGGCGCGGACGTTCGCGTGAGCGACTTGGAGGCAGCTGAGGCTATCGAGGGTGCGACGAGCTTCGTCGAAGCCGTTCAACGCATTCTATCCGAGAGGCGATAGCTCCATTCCCGCCGCTTCCTTACCCCTGCTCGCTCCTAAAATTAGCGGCGAACATGGGCGAATAGCGGTCGCTTCTGCCTCAAGCCTGGAACTGATCCGCATTGCATTCTGCGCTTCCTGCGACCACGGGTCGGGCAGCCGTTAGGCGGCGCCCGCGTTTTCCCGTTTGACACCTCCCCGACTGCGCGCCTAATCGCACACTGAAGAGCGGCCCCACAGCGAAGACCGCAGGCCGGCGTCACGAGCCTCATCGCCCCGGCGCCGAAGCATGCGCGCATGTTGGTGGGTCGCTGTCTCACCGAAACGGATTCTCCACCCTGAGCCCCTCCCCGATCCGCATCCCGTGCTGCATGTCCTCGACCACAGCCGCGCGCAGCCGTTCAGCGCCGCCGCCGCGGCGATCATCGAATCGTAGATCGAGAGCCCGTAGCGTTCGGCGAAGTCGAGGCCGAGATCGTGCGTCTCCAGCGTGACCGGCGCGACGTCGAGCAGGCGGCGCACGAGCGCGAGAAATTCGCGCGCCTCGCGCCAGCTCATTCCGAGCTTGCGGCGCATGACATTGAGCGCTTCGTTGAGGACCTGCACGCTGATCCCGCCGCCCTGGCGAACCAGCGCCTCGGCGCGGTCGGCTTTTTCGGCGTCTTCGGACAGCAGGTACAGCAGCACATTCGTGTCGAAGAAATCACCGCTCATTCGCCTCGTCCCGGTCGAACACGAAATCGGCGGGCAGGCGGCCGCGGAAGGCGCGGAGACGCTTCAGGAGGTCTTCGCGGCCGGGCTTGCGCCTGAGCGCAAACTCCCGCGCGCCCTCGACGCGGACTTCGACCTCGTCGCCCGCTTGAAGTTCGAGCGCCTCGGCGACAGCGGCGGGGATTCGGATGGCGAGGCTGTTGCCCCATTTGGCGACCTGCATGGCGGACTCCCTGGATATATACCTCATCGCATTGTATATCCTTAATGGAAACAAGGTCAATGCCGCCGTGCGGTTTCGTGTTTGACACCTCCCCGGCCCCGCGCGCCTAATCGCACGCCCAAAAGCGGCCCCAAGCGCCGGTTCGAAGCTGCGAGGAAACATGAACGATAGCGGCGCGGCGCCCCTGAGCGCCGGATCGCATCTCGGCCCGCATCGACCGGCTGCCGGCGACGCGCACGATCTGGACCTATGTCGTGCTGCTCGGCTTCGGCATGTTCTTCGAGCTCTACGATCTCCTCTTTTCCGCCTATGTCGCGCCGAGCCTGGTCAAATCCGGCGTGCTGACGGCGAAGACCGCCGGCCTCTTCGGAACGACCGGCGTCGCGAGCTTCATCGCCGCGCTGTTCACCGGCCTCTTCATCGGCACGATCCTTTGCGGCTTTCTCGCCGACCGCTACGGCCGACGGGCGATCTTCACCTGGTCGCTCCTCTGGTACTCGGCGGCCAACATCATGGTGGCGCTGCAGACCGACGCCTTCGGCCTCAATCTGTGGCGGCTCGTCTCCGGCGTCGGTCTCGGCGTCGAGATCGTGACCATCGGCGCCTACTTGAGCGAACTCGCGCCGAAGGGGATGCGCGGGCGGGCGTTCGCGGTCAATCAGGCGATCGGCTTCTGCCTGCGTGCCGATCATATCGTTTCTCGCCTTCGTCCTCGTGCCGGCGGCCCCGTTCGGAATCGAGGGCTGGCGCTGGGTCGTGCTGATCGGCGCGCTCGCGGCGCCGGTCGTGGTCTTCCTGCGCCGCGGCCTGCCGGAAAGCCCGCGCTGGCTCGCCAAGCACGGCCGGCTCGCCGAGGCGGACAGCGCGCTTAAGGCCATCGAGGCCAGGGTCGAAGCCGAGTACGGCCGCCCCCTGCCCTCGCCGGGTCCGGTCGAGCCGATCTCGCCGGCGAGCAGCTTCATGGACCTGTGGCTCCCGGGCATCCGCGGCCGGGTGATTCTCATGAGCGTCTTCAACATCTTCCAGACGATCGGCTTCTACGGCTTCTCGAACTGGGTCCCCTCGCTGCTCGTCAAGCAGGGAATCACCATCTCGACCAGCCTCGGCTACACGACCGTCATTGCGCTGGCCGCGCCGGTCGGGCCGCTGATCGGCTTTTTCCTCGGCGACAGGTTCGAGCGCAAATGGATCATCGTCGCCGCCGCCGGGCTCATTCTCGTCTGCGGGCTCGTGTTCGGGCAGACGCGGGAGGCGGCGCTGATCATCGCCATGGGCGTCGGGCTGACGCTCGGCGCCAACATCATGTCCTACAGCTTCCACGCCTATCAGCAGGAGCTGTTCCCGACCGGCATCCGGGCGCGCGCCGCGGGCTTCGTCTATTCCTGGAGCCGGCTTTCGGTGATCTTCAGCTCCTTCATCATCGCCTTCATCCTGGAGACGTTCGGCGCCTTCGGCGTCTTCGTCTTCATCGCCGCGGCGATGGCGATCGTGATGGCGACGATCGGCGTCTTCGGGCCGCGCACGACCAATCTGGCGCTGGAGAAGATCGCCCATTGAGGGGGGACGGCCCGGCGGATTCCCCTGCTGACAGCCCGCCAGCGCCCGGGACGCGCGACAGTGGCTTGCGCCATTATCGATCAGGATGCCGGCGGCGCGTCCTCGAAGCTATGCGAGATTCGCATAAAGCGAACCCTTCCTGTGCGATCGTCAGGCCGTCGCCGGCCGCCCATGCGCAGGCGGCATTAGCCGTCTTGGGAGCGGAGCGACGCAACGGAGAGGCCGTATTTTTGCTCATGTAACGCATGAAGATCGCTGCTTAATACGTTGTAAAATCAGGAGTTTCATCCCGCGATAGCGGGCCAGAATGCAGCCATTCCGCCCGGTTCCGGACGGTTTCGGGTGGCTGAGTGTAGAAATTCTATACTTTCGCGCTCCCTGGCGACCGGCGAAAGCCGGTATCCGGCTTCGGCTTTCCCGATTTTCTTCGACCTGTTATTGGCCGAAACAGGGAGATCGCCTCCCTGTTATCTCGTTCAACCGTTACATTAGAAATTCATCGCAAGCAATTGATATTCATCGTTTTCATGCCTCAAACCCAAGCGCGGCGCGGCCCAAGCTCCCCTGTTAGCAGGGGATAACAGGGAGAATTCCGGTTTTGGCGAAGTTGCAGGCGGCGCGCGGCGCGAAGCCGAGAGTATAGATTTTCTATCCCGCCACGCGCCTCGCGATGATGATTCCGTCGCCGAGGCCGCGCGGAATTTCTCCCGCGCGCCCCATCGCAGCCGAAGCGGCTGCTCGTTATTCCGCCGCCATCCGGACTGGCTCGCTGCGGTCGCCAAGCTCGAAGCGGTCGAGGTCCATCACCTTGGTCCACGCCGCCACGAAGTCTTTGGCAAACTTCTCCTTGGCGTCAGCGGAGCCGTAGACCTCCGCCAGCGCCCGCAGCTGCGAGTGCGAACCGAAGATCAGGTCGACACGGGTCCCGGTCCACTTGACCTCGCCCGTCTTCCGGTCGCGCCCCTCGTACACGCCTTCTGAGCCGGCGGACGGCGACCATTGCGTGCTCATGTCGAGCAGGTTGACGAAGAAGTCGTTCGTCAGCGTCCCCGGCCGCTTGGTGAAGACGCCGTGGGCGGATTTGCCCGCATTCGCGCCGAGGACGCGCAGGCCGCCGACGAGAGCCGTCATCTCGGGCGCCGTCAGCGTCAGCAATTGCGCCCGATCGACCAGCAGCTCCTCGGCCGACAGCCGCTGTGCGCCGCGGAGATAGTTGCGGAACCCGTCAGCTTTCGGTTCGAGCGGCTCGAACGAGTCGACCTCGGTCTGCTCCTGCGACGCGTCCATGCGGCCTGGCGTGAAGGGAACCTTCACGTCCTGCCCGGCGTCCTTCGCGGCCTTCTCGATCGCGGCGCCGCCGCCGAGCACGATCAGGTCGGCGAGCGAAACCTTTTTGCCGCCCGACTGCGAGGCGTTGAATTCCTTCTGGATCGCTTCGAGCGTCTGGAGCACTTTCGCGAGCTGGGCCGGCTGGTTGACCTCCCAGTCCTTTTGCGGCGCAAGGCGAATGCGCGCGCCGTTCGCGCCGCCGCGCTTGTCGCCGCCGCGGAACGTCGACGCCGACGCCCAGGCGGTCGAGACCAACTCGGAGACGGCGAGGCCAGAGGCGAGGATTTTCGCCTTCAGCGCCGCAATGTCCGCATCGCCGATCAGCGGGTGATCGACAGCGGGGATCGGGTCCTGCCAGATCAGCGTCTCCTTGGGAACGAGCGGGCCGAGGTAGCGCACGATCGGACCCATGTCGCGGTGCGTCAGCTTGAACCACGCCCGGGCGAACGCGTCGGCGAACTGATCCGGATGCTCGAAAAAGCGCCTCGAGATCTTTTCGTAAGCCGGGTCGAAGCGCAGGGCGAGGTCGGTGGTCAGCATCGATGGCGCGTGACGCTTCGACTTGTCGTGCGCATCCGGAACCGTGCCGGCGCCTGCGCCATCCTTCGGCGTCCACTGAAATGCGCCGGCCGGACTCTTGGTCAGCTCCCATTCGTAGCCGAACAGGTTGGAGAGGAATTCATTGCTCCACTTCGTCGGCGTCTTGCTCCAGATCACTTCGAGGTTGCTGGTGATCGCGTCACCCCCCTTGCCCGTTCCGAGCTTGCTCTTCCACCCGAGGCCCTGCTCCTCGATCGCGGCGCCTTCGGGTTCGGCGCCGAGATAGTCCTTGTCTTTGCCCGCGCCGTGGGTCTTGCCGAAGGTGTGACCGCCGGCGATCAGCGCGACGGTCTCCTCGTCGTCCATCGCCATGCGCTTGAACGTCTCGCGGATGTCCCGCGCTGCGGCGACCGGATCCGGCTTGCCGTTCGGCCCTTCCGGATTGACGTAGATGAGGCCCATTTGCACGGCGCCGAGAGGATTCTGAAGATCACGCTCGCCGCTGTAGCGCTCGTCCTCCAGCCACTTGCCTTCAGGTCCCCAGTAGATGTCGTCATCGGGCTCCCAGACATCCTCGCGCCCGCCGCCGAAACCAAACGTCTTGAAGCCCATCGATTCGAGGGCGACATTGCCCGCGAGAATCATAAGGTCGGCCCAGGAGATTTTCCGACCGTATTTCTGCTTGATCGGCCACAAGAGCCGGCGCGCCTTGTCAAGGTTGCCATTGTCCGGCCAGCTATTGAGCGGCGCGAAGCGCTGCTGGCCGCGTCCGCCGCCGCCGCGGCCGTCGCCGATGCGGTACGTGCCTGCGCTGTGCCAGGCCATCCGGATGAACAGCCCGCCGTAGTGGCCAAAGTCGGCCGGCCACCAATCCTGCGAGTCCGTCATCAGGGCATGAAGGTCCTTGATCACGGCGTTCAGGTCGAGGCTCTTGAATTCCTTGGCGTAGTCGAACGCCTCGCCCATCGGATCGGACAGGGTGGAGTGCTGGTGGAGAACCCGAAGGTTCAGTTGGTTCGGCCACCAGTCGGCGTTCGTGGGCGAAGGGGTCTTCCCCACCGGGCACTTGCTTTCGGCGTTCATAGTGTCTCCCATCGTGTTCTGCACTTTGTCAGGCTTGCCAGACGAGTTACCAGAGCTGGTCCTGGTTGTCTGCACAGGATTCCGCCGCGGCAACGCGGACTTTCGGACCGTTCCCGAAAGCAACCTAGCGAGCGATTGACAATCGGTCCAATCGATTGTTCCGTAGTCGATCATCGTCAACGCCGATTGCGCCTCATCCATCGCCGCAACGCGCCCCGCCGCGCCGCAATCGAGGCGCTCGCGGCGTCGCTGCGCACATCGGCCGCAGCGGCGCTCGAGGCCTGCGCCTCGCGGCCGGCATGACAACGGTGGCGCGCGCGCTTTGCCGGATTGCCCGTCCTTGCGCCTGGCGCTAAAAGGCCATGCGCATGCCCAATATCGCCAACCCAACGATTTTCGTCGACCTGACGCGCCGCATACTCCCGTGGCTCGCGGCGGCGACGGCCATTCTTTTCGTGATCGGCCTCGCCCTCGCCTTCCTGGCGCCGCCCGACTACCAGCAGGGCGAGACGGCCAAGATAATGTATCTGCACGTGCCCGCGGCCTGGATGTCGACCTTCGTCTACGGGGTGATGGCTGTGGCTGCGCTCGGCACGCTGGCCTGGCGTCATCCTCTGGCCGACGCGGCGCAGAAGGCCGCAGCGCCGCTCGGGGCCGGCTTCACCTTCATCTGCCTTGCAACCGGTTCGCTATGGGGTAAGCCGATGTGGGGAACCTACTGGGTGTGGGACGCGCGGCTGACATCGGTGCTGGTTCTCTTCATCCTCTATCTCGGCCTCATCGCGCTCTGGCGGGCGATCGAGGATCCGGGCCGTGCGGCCCGCGCTGCAGCGATTTTGACCCTCGTCGGATGCGTCAATCTGCCGATCATCAAGTTTTCGGTCGACTGGTGGAACACGCTCCATCAGCCGGCCTCAGTGTTTCGCCTCGGCGGGCCGACCATCGCCCCTTCTCTCCTGTGGCCGCTCCTCGTGATGTCGCTGGCCTTCACGTTTCTTTTTCTCACGCTGCATCTGATGGCGATCCGCAACGAAATCCTGCGCCGGCGCATCGCCCGTGTGACGATGCTGGCCGCGGCCGAGGGCGACCGGCTTGCTCCGAGCCTTGCGACGGGCGGGGCGTGAAGCCCATGATGGCCGACCCGCATATTGGTTTCGTGATCGCCGCCTATTCGATCGCCGCCGTCGTGCTGGCCGTGATGATCGGGTCGGTCGTCCTGGACTATCGTCGATTGAGCGCCGACCTTGACGAGGCCACTCGGGCGCTCGACGACGCACGCGTCGGAGCCAGGGGTCACGCGCCATGAGCGCGAATTCCGAAGCGGCGCCCCGGCCGCGCCGCTGGTTTGCTTTCCTTCCGCTCGTCGTTTTTGTGGTCCTGGCGGCGCTGCTCTTTGTGCGCCTCTATGCAGGCGATCCGTCGAAACTGCCATCGGCGCTCATCGGCCAGAGCGCGCCGCCGCTGACGCTCGCCGGGCTCGACGGCGGCGCGGGGCTCACTGACGCCGATCTGCGCAAGGGTCACGTGAGCGTGATCAATGTGTTCGGCTCCTGGTGCGAGCCCTGCCACTACGAGCATCCCTATCTGATGGCGCTCGCCGCCGACGATGCGCTGAAACAGAAGGGCGTCGTGCTCTATGGCGTCGCGCAAAAGGATTCCTCCGAGAACATACGCCGCTTCCTCGGCGCCGGCGGCGATCCCTACGCGAAAGTCGGCCTCGATCCGGACGGCCGCGCGGGCATCGATTGGGGCGTTTATGGCGTGCCCGAGACCTTCATTGTCAGGGGCGACGGCGCCATCGCCTATAAGTTCGTGGGTCCGCTGACGGCTGAGGCGCTCGAGAGCGAAATCAAGCCGCAAATTCTCAAGGCGATGGATGCCCCGCGCTCGTAACGCGCCGGCCGCGGAACAAAACAGCTTCCCCAACAGTTAATGGTTGTTCGGCGCCGTCGGCTGCCGGAGTGGGCGAATGGTGCTCCCGGGGGCGATGCTTTGCGCGAGGGGCAGCGATTGCGGCCGGTTTCGCCGGTGGACGAAGAGGAAGAGATCCAGCCTGTCGACCGCCTTCGCGTGATGTCGGCCTGGTCGACGACCATTGTTGCGACGATTGCGGTTGGCGCAGCTCTCTACTTCGCCAAGGAACTGCTGCTTCCGATCGTGACGGCTTTTGTGGTCGGCGTGATGCTCTCCCCGGCGGCGCGGGCGCTAGAGGCGCGCAAAGTACCCCGCGTGGTGTCGGCCGCGCTGATCGTGGTGTTCACCGCGCTGCTCATCGCCTTCATAGCCTCCCTGATCGCCTCCCCCGTTGCGGAACTGGCGGGCAAGCTCCCGCAGATCGGCGACAAATTGCACGTGTTCGACGGGCTCCTGGATTTCATTCGGCGGCTCGAGTCCTCGGTCGGCATCAATCCGAGCACCGCGCAGCCCGCCGCCCCGCTGCCCGGCATCGAATGGGTCCCAACGACGATCGGCTTCCTGTCTCCGCCACTCACTGGCTTCGTCTACTTTCTGGTCGTGCTGCTGCTTTTCATTTCCTGGTGGCCCGATCTGCGCCGCGGGGCGGTGATGACGTTTGCGAGCCGCGACTCTCGCCTCATGGTGCTCAAGATCTTCAACGAAATCGAATCGGGCCTCGCCAACTATCTCCTCACCGTCACCTGCATCAATCTCGGCGTCGGGGTCGCCGCCGGGCTGATCGCCTGGCTGACCGGGCTACCGTTCCCGTTCGGCTTCGGCGCGCTTGCGGCGACGCTCAACTTCATCCCTATCGTCGGACCGTTCCTCATGATTATCGTGCTGGCGCTCTTTGGCGTCGTGACCGCCCCGAGCCTCGGCGCCGGCCTCCTGCCCGCAGGTCTTTTTCTGCTGGTGGTGTTCCTCGAAGGCCAGTTCATCACGCCTGCGATCATCGGCCGGAGGATCGAAATCAACAGCCTGGCCGTACTCCTCTCTCTCTTGTTCTGGACCTGGATGTGGGGACCGATGGGCGCGTTTCTCTCCTCGCCCATTCTGATCGTCGCCCTGATCCTGAAGGAATACCTAATGCCAGACGCCCCCGGTGAGCGGATGGAACCTCCGCCGCCCGGCCGGCGTTCCTGAGCGGGCGGTGAGGAGGACAAGATGAACGAAACCGCAAGAGACCCGGCGCGAAGCGCTGGCGAAGACAAGGTCTACGCTGGTCTCGAAAAGGATTTGACTGCGGTGAAGAACGATATCGCCCACCTCTCCCAACAAATCTCAGACGCGGTGAGTGCGCTCAGCGCCGTGGCGCAGACCCAGACGCGCCGCAGCCTGAGGCGAGCGCGGTCGAATGTCGATTCGATCGTTTCGGACGCTTCCGGCCGTGCCGGCGCCGTCGCGAATGCGGCTCAGGAAGCCGCGTCTTCGATCGGGGACACCCTGGCGGACGTCATCGACGAGCGGCCGGTCGCGACCGTCGCCATCGCCCTGGGCCTCGGCTTCCTCATTGGCGTGACATGGCGGCGTTGATCCTGGCGACGGCGACCTTTCCGCCGCTGGCGCCGTAGAGGAGTCCGATGTTCGAACGCCTCTCCGATCGCTGGAGGAAAGAGGCGCGCAGCACCGTGCGGCTTGCGGCCTTCGCCGCCGCGGGCGTTGGGACTGCTGGTGTCGCGCTGGCTTTTCTCAGCGCCGCGGCGTTTGTCGCCGTTTTCGACCGGTACGGTCTCGTTGACGCGTGTCTCGCCGGCGCAGCGGCGTTCCTCGCGGCCACTGTCGTTCTTCTCGTCATTTACGCAGGCGTCCTCGACAACTCGCGGCAGGAAGCTCGCCCGCGCGAAATGGCGGAGCCGTCGTCGCCCTCGCCGCTTGCCGATCCACGCTTCATCCTGGTCGGGCTGCAGGTTGCGCAAGCCATAGGCCTGAAGCGGGTCCTTCCGATCCTGCCGGTCGGCGGCGCGGCGTTCGTGCTTGCAAGGAGGCCCGATGCCGTCAGTGGCCGGGCGCGCGCTCGCGGAGACGAAGCGCCTCCGCTTCCATGAGCACTCCGGCTATAAGACGCCGAGCACCAGAATCAGAAGGATGATGAGGATCGTTCCAAGACCGCCGGCCGGGTACAATCCCCATCCGGCGCTGTAGGGCCAGGTCGGCAGCGCGCCGATGAGGAGACTGATGACGATGATGAGAATGATGAGGCGCATCGGACCCCTTGCCTGACTGCCCGCTCGCTTGGGCCCCTCCCAGAACCGCAATTGCGGGCGGAACGTTCCCGGAATGGATGGTGTAGTTAGGCTGAGTTACGGAATCTGAGGATGCGACAATTCGCAGAGATCATTGCGATCCGAACCCCTGGCCGCGGTCTCATCGACGTCACTCAAAGCGTCAGCGCCTGGGTGGAGGCTTACGGGTTACGAACGGGACTTTTGACTCTGCTTTGCCGCCACACGTCGGCGTCGCTCATCATTCAGGAAAACGCCGCGCCGGAGGTTCGCGCGGACCTCGAGGCCTTTTTCGGCCGCATCGCGCCGGAGGATCCGGCGCGGTACGCCCACGACGACGAGGGTCCCGACGACATGCCGGCCCATATCCGCGCCGCCCTGACCGGCGTCCATCTTTCGATTCCGCTGATCGAGGGCCGGCTCGCTCTCGGAACCTGGCAGGGCGTCTATCTGTTTGAACATCGGCGCGCGCCGCATCGGCGCGAGATCGCCGCGCATCTGGCCGGCGAATAGGGCGCAGCGCGTTGACTGGTGTTGCGCTTCCGCCTAGCGGTGGAGCGAATTTGCGCCGGCGGAACCCCGGCCCGCGAAGGAATGGATCTCCTCGATGGCGCAAAGTCCATTTTGGAAAGGGTACCTCAAGCTCTCGCTGGTCACCTGCCCAGTGGCGATGAGTCCGGCGGTGAGCGAGGCCGAGAAGAATTCGCTTTCACACTCTCAACCGCCGGACAGGAAACCGGGTCGTCAGCCGATACGTCGACGCCGAGTCGGGCCGCCCGGTCGAGGAGGGCGAGCAGGTCAAGGGCTATCCGCGCGACGAAAAGAGCTTCGTTCTGCTTGAGGAGGAAGAGCTGGCGGCGGTCCGGCTCGAAAGTGCGCGCACCATCGACATTGAGAGTTTTGCCCCGGCCGAAAGCGTCGACTGGATCTGGTACGATGCGCCATATTACCTGACGCCGGACGACCCGGTCGGCGAAGAGGCTTATTGCGTCATCCGCGACGCGATGCGCGCGACGGGCACGGTCGGCGTCTCCCGTCTTGTCCTCAATCGCCGCGAACGCGCCGTTCTTCTCAAAGCGCGCGAAAAGGGGATCGAACTCTGGACGCTGAGGTTCGGCGACGAAGTGCGCGACCCGAAGGAGGTCTTCGGCGCCGACCGCGAAGGGAAGCTCGACCCCGGTCTGCTCAAGCTCGTGTCGCAATTGATCGAGGACCGGAAGAAGCCCTGGAGCCTGGATATGGTCCGCGACCCGGTCCAGGAACGCCTCGCGGCCATCATCAACGAGAAAAAGAAGAGGGCGCCGAAGCGCGCCAAGGCGAAGACTACGCCTGAGGAGGCTCCGAGCAACGTGATCAACATCATGGACGCTTTGCGCAGGAGTGTCGCCGCCGACACGAAATCGAAAAAATCGCCTGCGGGCCCGAAGCGGTAGGGGCTCACGCGCCCGACCGGCGGGCCTTGGGCGCTTCGATCGGCGCGGCGGCGGCGCGGAAAGCCTCCCACGGATTGCGGGCGAGCGAGGCCAGCCGCGAGGGCGCATTGGCGACGGTGAAATAGGCCGCTCCGATCGCGGGACCGAGTTCATCCCAGCCGAGCGGCATCGAGACGGGAGCGCCGGGCCGGGCGCGGGTCGAATAGGCGGCGACGGCGGTCATGCCGCGCTGGTTGCGCAGATAATCGACGAGAATCTTTCCCGTCCGTTTCGCCTTGGCGATGGTGGACACATAGCGGTCCGGACTGTCGGCGGCCATCGAGTCGGCGATCGCCTTCGTGAAGGCCTTGACGGCCGGCCATTCGGCTTTAGGCTTCACCGGCGCAACAATATGCAGTCCCTTTCCGCCAGACGTCTTCACGAAGGCGGTGAGCCCCGCGGCCTCTAGCCGGGCGCGCACGTCGCGCGCGGCTTCGATCATGGCCTCCCAAGCGACGCTTTCGCCGGGATCGAGATCCATGATGATCATGTCCGGCCGCTCCCAGTCGGTCGCGATCGAGCCCCAAGGATGGATTTCGAGGGTCGCCGCCTGGACGAGACCGATCAAGCCATCGAGGTCGCGGACGCTGACGAGCGGCTCGCCCGGGTTTTTGGGGTCCTCGACAATGACAATGTTGCGGTTGAGCCCTTTCCAGGCATGCTTCTGGAAGAACTGCTGCCCCATGACACCGTCCGGGCAACGCAGGAGCGCGAGCGCCCGGCCAACGATCAGCGATTCCATGAACGGCCAGACTTCCGTGTAATAGTTGGCGAGGCCTTCCTTGGTGACGCCCGCATCGGGCCAGTAGACGCGATCGGGATGGGTCAGCGAGACCGTCGGGCGCAGTGGCATCGGCCCCTCCTCGTTGGGCGCCTTGGGAGCCCTGCTCGACGCCACCGCCACGGCTGTCTCGCGCACGACTTCGCGGGCCGACTTGTCCTCGCGCAGCGCGACGAACGAAGCGTGGCGGAGAACGTTGTCGGCGGTCCAGGCGCGAAAGTCGACCTCCGCAACGAGCTCCGGCCGCACGAAGCGCACCTGCCGCGCCTCCTCGGCGCTCAATCGACGTGCGAAAGGGCTCGAGCCCATGCGCATCGGCTCGAGCCGCTGATAGAGCGCTCGCGCCGTAGACGCGCTGAAGCCCGTGCCGACCCTCCCCACATAGCCCAGAGCGTCACCCTCGTAGACGCCGAGAACCAGCGAGCCGATCGCCTTGTCTGCGGCGGTCGAGGGAACGAAGCCCGCCACGACAAATTCCTGGCGGGCCGAACATTTCGATTTGATCCAGGATTTTCCCCGCCCGGATCGATAGGGGGAGTCTCGCAGCTTCGAGACGATTCCTTCGAGGCCAAGCCGGCAGGCATGCTTGAGCACGACCTCGCCGCTCTCGTCGAAATGGCCGCTGAGCTTGAGCGCGCCAGAGCCATGGCCGACAAGCCTCTCCAACGCCACCTTGCGGGCGACAAGCGTCGCCTCGCGCAAGTCATAGCCTTCGAGGTAGAGGAGGTCGAAAGCGTAGAAAAGGAAGCGGTCGGTCCGCCCCTCGCTGAGATCGGCCTGAAGGGCGGAAAAATCCGACGCGCCCGCGGCGTTCTCGACGACAAGCTCGCCGTCGATCAGCGCCTTGCTGACAGGCAGCGCCTTGAACGCGCCGATGATCTCCTCGCCGAACTTTCCGGTCCAGTCGAGCCCGCTGCGGGTGAGAAGCCTGGTCCGGCCGCCCTCAAGGCGGGCCTCGAGCCGATAGCCGTCGAACTTGATTTCATGCAGCCAGCGCTCACCGGCAAGCGGGGCTTTGACGAGCGAAGCCAACATCGGCTCGATGAAGCCGGGCATCGGCGCCTTTTTCGCATTCTCGATCGAGGCGGGATCGACACGACGCCCGCTTGGGACAGGCTTGGCCGGATGCGCCGTCTTGGCCAGCCGTGGCGCCGGCTTTTGCGCCTTGTCCGATGTCTTGATTCGGCCCGTCTTCGACGACCACCCCGGCGCCTCAAGCGCGACCTCATCGATCGCGCGGCCGGTTGCGGCCAATTCCGGCTGCTCCTCGAGGATATCCGGCGCGCCCTCGGGCCTCGCATATTCGTCATCGCCCTTAATAAGGAGCCAGTTGTCGTGCTTCTCACGTGGGTTCTTGCGCATCCGGACCAAATGCCACCGGCCTTTGAGCTTCTGTCCATGAAGCTCAAAGTCGAGGTGGCCCTTGGCGAGGCCCTTATGGGCGTCGCCGATCGGCGTCCAGGCGCCGCGATCCCAGACAAGGACCGCGCCCCCGCCGTATTCGCCCTTGGGGATCGTGCCCTCGAAGGAGCCGTAGTCGAGCGGATGGTCTTCGACCGCGACCGCCAGCCGCTTTTCGCCTGCGACGAGACTCGGACCTCGCGTCACCGCCCAGCTCTTCAAGACGCCGTCCATTTCGAGACGGAAATCGTAATGGAGCCGCCGCGCGTCGTGCTTTTGCACGACGAAGCTGTCGCCTCGCCTCGCTTTCGGCGCGACCTTCGGCTTCGGCTCCGGTGTCGCGGAGAAGTTGCGTTTGGCTCGGTATTGCTCCAGCGCCATGGCTCTAGCTCGCCTTCTTGCGCGTAGCCGGCCTTTCGCTCCCGGCCTTCGCCGCGGGAGGGCTCGACGGTCCCATCGAGCCGAGACCGGCGCTTTCGCGCAGCGCCGCCATCAGGTCGGCGGCGGCCTGACGCTTCGGCGGCTTCGGCGCTTCGATCGTCCGGCCTTCGATCTTGGCCTTCACGAGGTCGGCCAGCGCCGCCTCGTAACGGTCGTGGAAGCTCGCCGGATCGAAGCCGCCCCGCTTCGTTTTGATGATGTGCTCGGCGAGTTCGAGCATTTCGCCCTTGATCCGGATTGCCGGCACGTCGGCGAAGGCGTCCGCGGCGGTGCGGACCTCGTAGTCGTAATTGAGCGTCGTCGCGGCGAGCCCGGTCTCATAGGCGCGGATCAGCACGGTGCGGACACGCCGGAAGAGCACCGTCTGGGCGACCGCCGCCACGCCGGCGGCGCGCAATCCCTCGCGGATCAGGGCGAAGGCTTCGTCCGCGCTTCGGTCAGAGGGCCCGAGATAATAGGGGCGGTCGAAATAGATGTCGTCGACCTCGGACGTCGCAATGAACGTCGAGACGACCAGCGTCTTGTCGCTTTGCGGAACCGCGCCGACGATCTCCTCAGGCTCGAGGACGACAAAGTCGTCCTTGCCGACCTCATATCCCTTGACCTGATCATCCGGTTCGACCGCCGCGCCGGTCGCGGCGTCGACAAACTGCCGCTGGACGCGGTTGCCCGTCTCTCTGTTGATCGTATGCAGGGCAATCCGTTCGGCGGCCGAGGCGGCCGCATAGAGCGCGACCGGGCATGTCACTTCCGCGATCTTGAGATAACCCTTCCAGCTCGCTCTCGGAGGCGCCATCGACCCTCACTGTCCAAAGCCCGACTGGCAGGAACGTTCCCGCGCCGACGTTGTTCCGCGGAGCGCGTCCGGGCGGGACCCCTCAAAGTCATATCCGGGATTTCTTACCGCGTCATTCCAAGCCCGGAATTGAGGCGTGGGAGCGGCGGCGCCCCTGATGCCCGGACCTCGGAACCTCTCGATGGCGCGGCCGTTCTTACTCGACCTTGCGGCGCGAACCCGCATCAGAACCTTTGGAGAACGGTCATGAGAAGGATACTACTTGGAGCCGCCGCCGCGGCTGCGCTCGCAACTGCCCGCCGGCCTCGCCTTTGCCCAGGAGAAGCAGCAGGACCAGCAAGCCCCGCCAGCCAGCACACGGCGAACGGCCAGCATACGGCGCCCGGTAAGGGCCAGATGCGAGAAGAGGGCGCGAGCCGGGCCGGTCAGGCTCAGGCGCAGACCCGGATGGCCAAGCCCGGCGAGAACCAGAAAGCCCGCGAACCTGGACAACCGGCCAAGCCCGGCATGAAGGGCGAAGGCGCGGGAACGGCCTCCCAGGGCGAACAGCCGCAGGGCGCAGAGAGGCGAGCCAATCAGGTTCAGTCCGAGGCGCCCAATCGCGCGGAAGACAAGAAGGGAGCCCAGGCTCACGAGCGTAACGCCCAGGCCGAGAAGGGCGCCCACGCGCAGGAGCGCAACGGCCAGGCGGAGAAGGGCATGCAGGCGCAGGAGCCCAACGCCCAATCCGGCGCGACGCCGAACCGGCAGGGCGCAGCGGAGACGGGAGCGCAGACTTGCCAGGGCGCCGCGGGAAGCGCAAACCGCCAGGACGTCCATGCGACGGGCAATGCGCATCTCTCGCACGAGCGCGCCGCATCGATCGCTCACACCCTGATGGCCACCGCGAGCCCCCAAAACGTTAGCGTCGATGTCAGCATCGGCGCCGACCTGCCGGGCGAACTCGACGTGCGTCCGCTGCCGCCGGCCGTCATCGCTCTCGTCCCCGAGTATCGCGGTTACGACTATGTCGTCGTGCATGAAGAGATCGTCATCGTCGAACCCTCGACGCGCCGCGTCGTCGAGATCATCCGCGAAGGCGGCCCGGCGGAGGGCATGGCGGCCCCGGCCGGGCGGATCAATCTGACCGAGGCGCAGAGCCGCATGCTTTTCGAGACGGTTCGCCGCGAGGGCATTCCTGAGGCGCGCGTTGACGAGGAATTCGCCGACGGCGCGACGGTTCCGGCCGAAGTCACGCTCGAGCCCGTCCCCCACGAGGTGGTCGCCGAGATTCCGATGATCGAGCGATACAGGCTGTTCCGCGCGAACGACCGCGTTGTCCTGGTCGATCCGGACACGCGCGAGGTGATTGACGTCATCCGCTGACAGACAGTGTCGGCAGCCGTCCGCTCATGCGTCCTCGTCCTCCCACGAGCGGCGGCTTCCCGGACGGCGCGCGCCAGCCCTCGACCGGCGCGCGCCGTCGTTGCCGCGCCTGGATCGTAACCCATGCTCCACCAGCCAGCCGCGGCGTGATAGAGAATAGTGAGGAGCGCACTCGCAAACGCGTCCTGCCAGAGAGGGGACCCAGTGAAGCTTTTCTATTCGCCGGGCACGTGCGCGCTCGGCGTCCATGTCCTGATGGAGGAGATCGGCGCGCCATTCGATCTCACGCGCGTCAATTTCGCCGAGCGCGAGCAGTCCGACGCCTATCGCGCCATCAACCCGAAGGCCAAGGTGCCGGCCCTGCAGCGCGACGACGGCTCGGTCCTAACCGAATACCAGGCGATCTCCGTCTATCTTGCGCTGACGCACCCGGAAAAGCGTCTCCTGCCGCTCGGCGCAGAGCGGTACGCCCGCATGATGGAGGCGATGGAATATGTCGTCGGCACGATCCACGGTTCGGGTTTCCGGCGGGTGTTCCGCCCGGCAGCGTTCACGCGTCATGAGAGCGAGTACGATGCAATCAAGGCTGAAGGCCTGATGATCGCCAACGACGGCTTTGCGGTGATCGACAAGGGCCTCGGGGCCAAGGATTTCATCGCCGGCGATTTCTCGATCGCCGATCCTGCGTTGTTCTACGTATCCTGGTGGGCCGCCGACCGGCTGAAGATCGCTCTCCCCGCGAATGTCCAGAAACATTTCGACCGCATGTCGGGGCGACCCGCGGTGCGGAAGGCGTTGAGGGACGAAGGACTGTGAGCGCCGGGTCGCGCTAAACGGGATAGAAAATCTATACCGTCGGCTTCGCGCCGGGCGCCTGTGGCAATTTCGCCAAAACCGGAATTCTCCCTGTTATCCCCTGCTAACAGGGTAAAGCGGACCTCGGCGCGCTTTGATTGAAGGCATGAAAGCGCTTAGTATCAGTAGCTTGCGACGAATTGCTCATGTAGCGGTTGAGCGAGATAACAGGGAGCAAATCTCCCTGTTAAGCCGCATAACAGGAAGAGAATAGTTTGGGAAAACCGAAGCCGGAGACTTTCGACCCGCAAGGTCAAGGCGATCACCGAGGAGCTCTGCGGCCACGCCTTTTCGGCCTCCGCCGTCTCCGCCATCAACAAGCGCCTGGACGAAAGCCTCGACGCCTTCGCCACGCGCCCCCTTGCCGAGCCCTTCCCCTACCTCATCCTCGACGCGCGCTATGAAAAGGTGCGCGAGGGCGGCGTGGTCGCGAGCCAGGCCGTGCTGATTGCGGTCGGGATCGACTGGGACGGCCGTCGCCAGATCCTGGCCGTCGAAATGGCCAACCGCGAGAGCGGCTCCTCCTGGAAGGACTTCCTGCTCGGATTGCGCCGCCGCGGCCTCGACGGGGTCGAGTTCGTCGTCGCCGACGACCACGCCGGCCTTTGCGCCGCCATCCGCGAGGTTCTCCCGGAGGCCGCCGCCCAGAGGTGCTACGTGCACTTCCTCCGCAACGCCCTGGACCATCTCCCGCGCAAGGCCGACGACGACTGCCTGCAGGAGCTGCGCTGGCTCTATGACCGACGAAACGTCGAGGAGGCCCGACGCGATCTTGCCTCCTGGATCGCCAAATGGGGCGACCGTTATCAAAAGCTCGTCGATTGGGTCGAGGAAACGATCGAGGACACCTTCACCTTCTATCGCCTGCCGCGCCAGCATCATAAGCATCTCAAAAGCACAAACATGCTCGAACGCCTCAACGAGGAGATCAAGCGCCGAACCCATGTCGTGCGCATCTTCCCCAATGCCGAGGCCTGCCAGAGGCTGGTCCGCGCCTTAGCCGTCGAAACCCATGAAAACTGGCTCGAAGCCCACCGTTACCTCAACATGAACGACCTCAGGGAGCACAAGAAAACCTACCTCCGCAAAGCCGCCTAACCCAGCCAACCCATGACCGCCTTTTGCAGAACTTGACGCACTCAATCTTGAAATCATCCTGCTCTAAGGTCGCCGTGCGGGTTCGCCTTGCTGCGCGGGCGCATCGGCGCCGTTCCCTGGCGTGTGGGCCGTTCGCGCCGAGTAAGCGAAGGCGGCGATCGCCAGGAGGGCGAGAGCGCTGAGCCCGATGAATAGACGCGAAGGCCGGGCGCTGATGGCCCGACCCGGAGCCGCGGCGGCGGGCGCCTTGAAAACGTAGGCCTGGGGCAACAGCGCAACCAGGCGCCCGGCGATGGCCTCGGGCGCGGCGCCCGCTGTTGAGCCCTTTGGCAGGGACGCGATGAGCGAGGCCAACCGGTCTGTCGCCAGCTGTTTGGGCATGCGCGCCAGATCAATCGCTTCCTTCCAGGGATCGACGTCGAGCCGCGCCAGCACGGATACGACGCTCAGCAGTGTGCCCTCCCGGTCGTCGCCAATGGATGCGAAGAGGAAATTGTCGAACTCGCGGCCGAGAAGAGGGGTGAGCGCGGCATGGGTCATGTCGTCAACCAAGTCCTTCGTTGCGCGGACGTTCAAGCGCGACGGCGGTCGGATGCTGGAGCCGCCGCGCCGAACACGGAGCCGTGCATGGGAATAGATAGTGCCGTTCTCATCGAAATATTAGACGGCGAGGCGTTTTATTCGATCAAACGGGATCCCTGACCCGCTTCGGAACGTTAAGGAGCGGCGTCATTCTGCTCTTTTATTCCGGTTATTCATGCCTATGTATTGTGAGCAAATTGACCCGCGCGGCGGGCGCTGCGGCGTCGGGACACGCCGCCCTTGGAGGCGAATTCTATCGTGCGATATCTTGGCCGGATTGCCGGGTGGGGCAGCGTGACGAGCGGCGGCGAGACCATCGCCCGGGCCGCCTATGAATTTGACGGCTTCACGGCGCCGCGCGGAGGGGTGATGTGCTCGGGCGAGCTCGAGCTTGCGCCTTCCGACCTCAAGGCCGTCTTTGGCAAGTCCCGCGTCCAGCTCCTCACCGATGACGGCCGCCTGCTTGACCTGAAGTTCTCCGAAAAGGAACTCCGGACTGCGACGGACGTCGTCCATGTCGACGTGACCGGAGACCTGCCGCGTTCGCCGGCCGAATGGCGGGCTGGATCGACGCGGGCGCCGGAGACTGCGTCTGGCTGAACTGAAAAGGTGAAGGGGCGGGAGTTCCCGCCCCTTCGACTTCATGTTGCGGTTTCCTGGATCAGGCGATCAGTAGTCCATGCCGCCCATCCCGCCCATGCCGCCGCCGCCCGGCATGGCGGGCGTGTCCGTCTTCGGGCGCTCCGCAACCATGGCTTCGGTCGTGATCATGAGGCCTGCGACCGACGCCGCGTCCTGCAGCGCAACCCGCACGACCTTGGCCGGATCGACGATGCCGGCAACGAGCATGTCGACATATTGCTCACTCTGCGAGTCGAAGCCATAGGTCTGGGACTTGTTCTCGAGGATCTTGCCGACGACGACCGAGCCTTCGACCCCGGCGTTCTCGACGATCTGGCGGGCCGGCGCCTCGAGAGCTCTCAGCACGATGTTGATGCCCGCCTGGACGTCGGCGTTTTCGCCCTCGAGCTTGCCGATGGCGGCCTTGGCGCGCAGAAGCGCAACGCCTCCGCCCGGCACGATGCCTTCCTCGACCGCGGCCTTGGTGGCGTGCATCGCGTCATCGACGCGATCCTTCTTCTCCTTCACCTCGACTTCGGTCGAGCCGCCGACGCGGATCACCGCGACGCCGCCTGCGAGCTTGGCGAGACGCTCCTGGAGCTTCTCCTTGTCATAGTCCGAGGTCGTCTCCTCGACCTGCGCCTTGATCTGGGCGATGCGCGCCTCAATATCGGCCTTCTTGCCCGCGCCGTCGATGATCGTGGTGTTTTCCTTCTCGATGCGCACGCGCTTGGCCTTGCCGAGCATCTGCAAGGTCACGTTCTCGAGCTTGATGCCGAGGTCCTCGGCGATCAGCGTGCCTCCGCTGAGAATGCCGATGTCCTCGAGCATCGCCTTGCGGCGATCGCCGAAGCCGGGCGCCTTGACGGCCGCGACCTTGAGGCCGCCGCGCAGCTTGTTGACCACAAGCGTCGCCAGAGCCTCGCCGTCGATGTCTTCGGCCACGATCAGGAGCGGCTTGCCCGTCTGGACGACCGCTTCGAGGATCGGCAGCATCGGCTGCAGCGACGACAGCTTCTTCTCATGCAGGAGGATGTATGGCTCCTCGAGCTCCGCCACCATCTTCTCGGCGTTGGTGATGAAATAGGGCGAGAGATAGCCGCGGTCGAACTGCATGCCCTCGACGACGTCGAGCTCGGTCTCGAGGCTCTTGGCCTCTTCCACCGTGATGACGCCTTCGTTGCCGACTTTCTTCATCGCCTTGGCGATCATGTCGCCGATCGACTTGTCGCCGTTCGCCGCGATCGTGCCGATCTGGGCGATCTCCTCGGAGGACGCGACCTTCTTGGCCCGCTTTTCGATGTCCTTGACGACCGCCGTCACGGCGATGTCGATGCCGCGCTTCAGGTCCATCGGGTTCATGCCGGCGGCGACCAGCTTGAGGCCTTCCTTCATGATCGAGGCGGCAAGCACGGTTGCGGTCGTCGTGCCATCGCCGGCGAGATCATTGGTCTTCGATGCGACTTCGCGCACCATCTGCGCGCCCATGTTCTCGAACTTGTCCGAGAGCTCGATTTCCTTGGCGACGGTGACGCCGTCCTTGGTGATGCGCGGCGCGCCGTAGGACTTGTCGAGAATGACGTTGCGGCCCTTCGGACCGAGCGTCACTTTGACCGCATTGTTGAGAACATCGACACCGCGCAGCATTCTGTCGCGGGCGTCGCTGGAGAATCTTACATCTTTCGCTGACATGATTTTCAATTCCTGTTTTTGAGATCAGACGGACGCGGTGGCGTCAGGCTGCTTTCTTCTTTGCGTCGCTCACGCCTTCGATCACCCCCATGACGTCGGACTCCTTCATGATCAGGAGTTCCTGGCCATCGATCTTGACTTCGGTGCCCGACCACTTGCCGAACAGCACCTTGTCGCCGGCCTTGAGCTCGAGCGGCTGAAGCTTGCCGTTCTCGTCGCGGGCGCCGGGCCCGACTGCTATCACTTCGCCTTCCTGCGGCTTTTCCTTGACGGTGTCGGGGATGATGATGCCGCCCTTCGTCTTGTCCTCGCCTTCAAGGCGGCGGATGACGACGCGGTCGTGTAGCGGACGGAATTTCATGAGATTCACCTTCGCCGACGTGCGTGACCGGCACAGGACGTCTGCCCCGGCTCTCGGCCGCAGTCTGATGCCGGGCCTACATAGCGACTGCTAGCACTCGTTGCAAGAGAGTGCCAACGCCTTTGGCGCCGGCGCAGCGACCCATGTTCGGCCGCTCAAAGGCGGCTGAGCAGCTCTGCTTTCTTGGCCGCGAACTCCTCCGCGGTCAGAATGTCTTTCTGGCGCAGTTCTGCGAGGCGCTCGATCGTCTTGAGAATATCCTCCGTCGCCTGCGCCGCGGCAGGCGCCGGAGCGGCAGGCGGCTGGGCGGCGGGCGGCTCATATCCCGGCGCCTGCGGGGGCGACGGATTTCAGAGTCTGATCGCCTTCATGGAAGACAAGGGGCAAATCGGCGACGCGCACGAGACCGTGCTGGCTGGTGAAGGTCAGCGACCGATCGCCGCTTTGCTGCTGGGAGAATCCCGAGATCCGGTGCTCGCCCGTATCATAGACGCTCAGCCGGCCGGCCTCATGAATCGCAAGCCGTCGGGGCCCGGGAAAGTATGCGTATCGCAGATCGTTCTGCGCGCCGGTCGATGCAGGGCTGCCCAGCTCCGCCGGCCACCATGGGCTAGCCGCTCCGGCGCCCGCCACAAAAAGACTGACGCCGCCGCCCTGGCCTTGAAAGCTCCCGGCCTCATCGTTCGCCGGAGGCTGGCTCGTCAGGAACCCGGCAAGATCGTTGCAGAGCGCATCGACGCGGGCCTTGAGGCCGGAGTTGAACATGTCGCCGATCATGATCATTCCACCCTGCGACCATTGCCCCATGCCGCCGAGCTCGGGATGATTGAACTGCGCCTGACGTCCATGCCCCTGCGCCAGCGCGCCGAGGAGCGCGGCCACCGCCTCGGGGCTCACCCCATGGCGATTGGCGGCCTCCGTCACGACGCGGAGCCCTTCGGGCGTGAGAGGTCTGCATGGGTCGAATCCTGGCACATCGGAGGCGCGGCGGTTCGGCGGAAGCGGGCACGCTCCGCCCAAACGATCATATGGGGTTTGCATTGCGAGCGCGAACCAGGCGCCGATCCCTTTGCCTCCAATGGACGCGCCGCTCGCCCGTCAGGGGACCAAGACCGCGGCCCCTTCAAGGCGCCCCGAGCGCAGGTCGTCGAGCGCCTCGTTGGCCTTGTCGAGCGGATAGCGCGTCGTTGTCGTTCGCACGCGCGCGCGGGGCGCGATTTCCAGGAACTCCTCGCCGTCGGCGCGGGTCAGGTTGGCGACCGATGCGACGCTGCGCTCCTCCCACAGGAGCCGATAGGGAAAAGAGGGAATGTCGCTCATGTGGATGCCGCCGCAGACGACCCGCCCGCCTTTGCGCACCGCGGCGAGGGCCTGGGGCACGAGCGCGCCAACGGGCGCAAACAGGATCGCCGCGTCGAGCGAAGCGGGCGGCGTCTCGTCC
Organism: uncultured Alphaproteobacteria bacterium; assembly: GCA_963775665.1. Classification (GTDB taxonomy): domain Bacteria; phylum Pseudomonadota; class Alphaproteobacteria; order Rhizobiales; family Beijerinckiaceae; genus Roseiarcus. The sequence continues at coordinate 125,007 of CAVZJZ010000015.1, forward strand.
GACCCGCCGGCCCATTCGGCCCCGAGGGAGCGCGCGAAGCGCTGCGCTTGCTGCATCGCCCGGTCGGGTGAAGGCGAAAACCCGCCGCCCCTGCCAGCGGCAAACCTGCGCAATGATGTGGGCCGCCGCGCCGAAGCCGAAGATGCCGATCGCTTGCGCCTCTCCGGCGGCCTTCAGCGAGCGCCAGCCGATGAGCCCGGCGCAGAGGAGCGGCGCGGTCGCGACCGGATCGAGCCCGTCCTCGAGCGGAAACGAGAAAGCGGCGTCGGCGATCGTGTGGGTCGCGAAGCCGCCGTCGCGGGTGTAGCCGGTGAAGACCGGCTCGTCGCAGAGATTCTCACGCGCGCTCAAGCAAAAAGGGCAGTGGCCGCAGGCGTGGCCGAGCCAGGCTACGCCGACACGGGCCCCGAGAGGGAGGCTGACGCCCTCGCCCGCCGCCTCGATCCGGCCGACGATCTCATGGCCCGGCACAATCGGCGGCTTGATGTCGGGCAGTTCGCCGTCGACCACGTGCAGGTCGGTGCGGCAGACGCCGCAGGCCTCGACCCGCACGCGAATCTGCCCCGGCCCGGGCACAGGATCCGGCCGCTCCTCCATCGCGAGCCGCTCGCCGGCCCGCTGCAAAACCATGGCGTGCATGGAGTGGAGACTATCGCACGATGGCGCGGCGCGGAACTGGCGGCGTCACGCAAGGCGAGACAGAAGAGCCTCGACCGGTTGTATTGCCTAGGCTTGTCCTTTCCGCCGAAGGAATTCGAAAAGATCCAACGAAACCCATAAGGGTTTTAAGGCCGGTATCCCCGCGAGACCCGGGCCTCCCGAGTTCTCGATCGGCAGCTCATGCGCGGGATCGCGCTGGACCGCCCGGCGATAGAGCCGCCATGTGGCGTGGCCGAGCACCGGCATGACGAGGGCAAGACCGAGGAAGAGGGGCAGCGAGCCGCCGACAAGCGCCGCCGCGACGATGAGCCCCCACAGCGCGATGGCTCCGGGATTCTCGCGGGCGAGCCGCATCGAAGCGACGACCGCCGGAACGAGGCCGACGTCGCGGTCGAGCATCAGCGGGAAGGAGATGACGCTGACGCAGAGCGCCGCCGCCGCGAAGCAAAGTCCGACCAGCCCGCCCACCACGATGAGCAGCCAGCCGCGGCCGCTTGTCAGCACGTCGTCAAGGAAAGGGATCGCGGCCGCCGGAGGTTTGGGGCCGTAGATCTGGACATAGAGAACTTCGGCCACGCCGATCCAGAGGGCGAAGAGGGCGAAGAGATAGAGGCCAAGCGCGATGATGGACGGTAGCGCCGGGGAGCGGAACACCGCGAAAGCGTCACGCAACGACGCCGGCAGTCCCCTTTCCCGCCTGCGGCTCAACTCGTAGAGGCCGATAGCGAAGAATGGTCCGATCAGCGCAAAGCCGGCGGCGAACGGGAATACGAGATGCAAGGCGTTGCCGAACGACGACAACGCTGCGAGCGCGATTCCGCCAAGGGCGTAGAAGAGGCCAAGAAACGCCGCATGGGTCGGCGTCGCGACGAAATCGTCGAGCCCTTCCTTGAGCGCGGCAAAGCAGTCGCCCGGGCCAATCTTGCGAACACCGATCGGCGCGGTGAGGGCCTCGGGCCCAAAATAGACATGGAATGCGGACGCCATGATCGTGCCTCCGTCTGCCGTTTGCTACGGGCGGCGTTCGAGCGGCGAAACCTCACGGCGACTGTCACGCCGCTGGTGGGGCGGCCAAGGCGCCGCGAGGACAGATGCTTAAGGTCCCTCCGCGGCCTTTTTGTGGACAGAAGCGGCGCGTTGCTGGCGCGATCATCCCCCTGAGCCTCCGGAGCGACGCTGATCCTCATTCATAGATGCGCGGTCGTGCCGTGTCGTTCAGGCGGCTTTCTCCAGGACGCTCATCTGCGGCCGCCTTGCCTGCATGATTGACTTGACCCGGTCGAGATAGAGAGAGGTCAACCTGTGAGCCACCTTGGCGTCCTCGTCCAACAGGTATGAAGCCTCGACATGCGCAGCCACAACAAAGACGGCGCATGCCGCACAGACGTCGGTCAAGCGATTTCTGTTGTACGCCTGATTCAGCGAGCCAACTATTCTGTGACGCGTCATCATATCGTATTTGTCGATATTCGATCGAAATCGATCCCAATAATCTGACAGCGTGTCAGCTATTGCGGCGCAGCGTATGGTCTCTATGTCTTCGAAACCGTCGATAACATGGAGAGTATCCTCCAACCCAGCGATTAATTGTGCGCCAGTCACTGCAGGCTGTCTTTCGTCTGTAAGCATTTGATTTCCTGCCATCAGAAGACCAATGAAAATCTTGAGATTGCGTGGCGCGGAAGCAGACCGCTCAGTCGCCTCGGCTCGGCGGAGCCCAACGGGACGTCCAATTTCGTCGTCGGAACGAACCTCTCAGGCGGAGCTTGCGCGACGCTCGCCAGTTCGACCGGGCCGGCCGCCCCGCTCGTTCACGCCGAGGCCGCGTCGGTTACTGACGATGCAAGAGAAAATCGATGTCTGGATCCACGCCCGTCAGGCCCGCCGGGACACCGTGAGCAGGGCGGGCCAGCGGAGCATGATCGCCCCCGCGTCGACGCTATAGCGTTCTGCACCCTGGAGGATCGCCTGCTCGATAGCGACGCGCACCTCCGGCGCCTGCGCCTCAATTAGCATCGGCGCGCGCACCGTGCCGCGGTGGAGAAGGTCGAGGACTGACTCTGGCGTGCCGCCGGTCCAGACGAGCGGCAGCCGCCGGAAGCCGCTTTCGGTGAAACCCGCCGCGAGCAGGGCGGACTGGCACTCGCCCTCGTCGGCAAAGCGGAAAATCGGCGGGGCGGGCGGCAACGACGCCGTCATATCGGCGTGGGCCTGTACGGCCTGCCCGACCAGCGCGAAGAAGTCGCCCTCCGGAACCCACGCGGTCATCGCGAAGCGCCCGACGCCGGGCCTTAGCACACGCGCGACCTCGGCGAGCACCCGCTCGGGCCGTTCCATGTGCAGGAGACCGAAGGAGCAGGTGACCGCGTCCACGCTGGCGTCGGCCAGCGGGATCGCCTCGGCGTCGGCGACCCGGAACTCGACGCCAGAGTACCGCCGGGCCGCTAAGGCGACCATGGCCGGGGCGAAGTCCATCCCGACCACCTCGGCGCCGCGCCCGGCCGCGGCGGCGGCGAGCGCGCCGGTGCCGCAGGCAATGTCGAGCAGGCGCACGCCGGACGCGGCCTCGACGGCGTCCAGGAGAGGCGCGATGGCTTCGCGGGTGACGGGGCCGAGGGTGTCGTCCCAGTGGCCCGCCTTGCGGTCCCAGCCCGCCAGTTCGACGTCGCGGAAGGTGTGCCCGGCCATTCGGAGCCTCTCATGACCCTCTCTGCCGCGCCGTCGCCCGCGGTGACCGGCGGGTCGGCCCGATGCCCCGCCAGCGCAGGCCGACCCGCCCGAGAGGAGGACGCCCAAATCAGCGGCCGGAAGTCAAGGCTACTAGGCAGACGTCCGCCGCGAGCCCTTAACCGAAGCGCGCAGGAGCGCGTAGAGGCTTCCGCCCGTCGCCGCGCCGAGCACGTAAGCGACGAAGACGATGAGAGCGACAGGCGCGGCGATGGCCAAGCCGAGAAAGGCCACGCTCACGCTCTGTGTGTTCTGCAGCGAAAAGATGACGGCGGCCGCGACGAAGACGATGATGATCGCCAGATAGAGCCAACGCACCGAAAGCCCCTCCCTCCGTTGGGCCGATCGAGCCCGGCCGTGTGAGGCGGGGCGAGCCCCGCCGCCGGTCGCCGCCTATCAGACGGCGGGAGCGCTGCGAAGGCCGAGGCCGAGGCCGATCCAGCTCGCGCCCGCGAAGACCAAGTCGACCCCGAGGAAGATCCCGAGCACCCAGAGCGAGGACACCGGCCAATGCGCCAGGATGATCACGCCGAGAATGAGCGTGATGAGGCCGGAGACGACGACCCAGATCCAGGGCGAGCCCGCCTTCATGTTGAACCCGAGGAAAATCCTGACGAGGCCGGAGGCGACCAGCGCCGCGCCGAGGATCAGCGTCAGCCAGACCGCGGTCAGCAGCGGATTCTCGAACGCCACGAAGCCGGCGACGATGTAGAGGATGCCGAGCAGGAGCCAGAAGATGAACCGCCCCCAGGACTTGACCTGGAACGCGCTGATCACCTCGGCGACGCCGGCGATAATCATCATGATGCCGACGACATAGACGGTCGCCACGGTCGCGCTGACGACGCTGCCAAGCGCAATGAATCCCGCGATGAGATAGACCGCGCCGAGGGCGACGATCCACCCCCACTTCGCCCGCAAAGGCGCAAGCGGCTCGGAGGATCCAAACGGGAAACCCGATAGCGTGTTCGTCATGGCGATGCCCTCTTGTCGATAGCCGCACACGGCGCACGCCGTGCGAATCGCTTGATCATCGTATCACACCCGGCGCCCAAAAAAAGCGCATGGATTGGCGGGCCGGACCCGTCAACCTCCCGGCTCGGACGACGATCGAGACCGACCGGGGCCCCAGTCCCTCAGCCGGCTGATCAGCACGAAAGCCTCGGCGTCCTTGGACTCGGCCAAATGTTCGCGCGCGGCGCGCGACAGCTTCTCCACCAGAGATTTCTTGTAGCCCTTCTGGCCGGAGTCGAGCGGCACCGTCGTGACGATCACCAGAATGCGCTGCTCGCTGTCGTCGCCGCGCTTGGCTGTCCAGACTTTTGCGCCCCTGGCGAGCGGATGTACGAACGCCATTCTTTTCGCCCCATGCACATTTGCATACGCGGCTAGGCAATCAGTGCGGCGCGAGCGCGTCAAGCCCGTTCCGGATTCAAAATATAGCCTTCCTTTGTGAAAGGCGAGCGACGCGATGCCGTCGGCGGCCTCGAATTGTCATTGTGTCGAAGGTAAAAACCGTCAATGGGTCTGTTTTGCCAGGCTGAGCTGGATGGCGCCGCTCACACCGATCAAACGCTTCCGGCGCGCGAACTCGATCTTTGCGGGACGGCCGCGAATTTTCGTCACCCCAACGCGCCTGCCGAGCGCGTCAGCTGAGTTGGCCGCCCTCGCGTCGCCAGCCCATGACGCCGCCAGGATAGTGACGCACGGCCGTGTGTCCCGCCTCGCGCGCCCGACTGAGCGCGGTCGCCGAGCGCTTGCCGGAGCCGCAGATGAGCACGACCTGCTCGCCGGCGGGCAAGGCCTGCGGGTCGAAGCGCGAAAGCGGATGATTGACGGAGCCCGGCACGTGCCCCGCCGAGAATTCGTGCGGTTCGCGCACGTCGACCAGCACGCAGGAGCTGGATTTCAGAGCTTCGACGAGTTCGTCATGCCCGATCTCGCCCGGGTCTGTGCCGGAGCGCCTGGAGAAAAGGTCTGAGATGTTCATCGCGGGTTCCTCCTTTCAGGTATTTGCGCGCTTGGATTTCGCCTCGGCGAACTGGTTGAAGGCGCCAAGCGCATGACTTGCATACATCGCCGACGGGCCGGCGCCCATGTAGATCGCCATGCCCAGCGTCTCCAGCACTTCCTCGCGCGTCGCGCCGCGTTCGACCGCGGCCTTGGTGTGAAAGGCGATGCAGTCGTCGCAGCGCGTCGCAACCGAGATCGCGAGCGCGATCAGCTCTTTCGTCTTGACGTCGAGCGCGCCAGGAGCGAGCGCGGCCTGCGCGATCCCCGAGAAGCCTTTCATCACGTCGCTTGCGCCGCCGCGCAGGTGGCGCAATTCGCCGCCGAGATGTTGGGCCAACCCTGGCCAGTCGTTCTCAGTCATGTCAGTCTCCTTTCAAGTGAAAATCCGCTCAGGCGGCCGGTTTCGCTGGCGCCTCATCGTCTCTGAGCCAGACGTAGATCGCTGGGATCACCAATAATGTGAGCGCCGTAGAGGACGCCAGGCCGAAGACCAGCGAAATCGCCAGCCCCTGGAAGATCGGATCGGTAAGGATGAAGGCCGCGCCGATCATCGCCGCCGCCGCGGTCAGAAAGATCGGCTTGAACCGGGTCGCGCCCGCCTCGATCAGCGCCGGGCGCAAAGCAATGCCCTGAGCGCGCCGCGTGCGGATGAAATCGACGAGCAGGATGGAGTTGCGCACGATGATGCCGGCAAGCGCGATGAAGCCGATCATCGAGGTCGCGGTGAAGGGCGCGCCGAGAGCCCAGTGGCCGAGCACGATTCCGATCAGGGTGAGAGGCACGGGCGTCAGAACGACGAGAGGCAGTACAAACGAGCCGAATTGCGCAACCACCAGGAGATAGATGCCCATGATGGCGACGCCGAAGGCCGCGCCCATGTCGCGGAAGGTCACGTAGGTCACCTCCCACTCGCCGTCCCAGAGCAGCGCCGGCTTCGACTCGTCAAGCGGCTGGCCGTGAAGCGCGATGGCAGGCTTCCCCGACGCGCCCCAGTCCATGCCGGCGATCCTGTCGTCAACCGCGAGCATGCCGTAGATCGGGGCCTCGAAGCGCCCGGCCATCTCGGCTGTCACCATCTCCGCGAACCGGCCGTTGTGGCGGAAGATCGGGTAAGAGGAGACTTCGCGCTTCAACGTGACCACGTCGCCGAGCTCGACGTTCGCGCCCTGGCGAGCCGTGCCGCCGGCAGGCAGCGGCGTCGAGAGAAGACGCTCGTTCAGCGTCAGTTCGCTGCGCGGGAGCGCTACATTAATCGCGATCGGCTTCAGCCCGCTGCCGCGCTGCGAATAGCCGACCTTGGTCCCGCCGACGAGAGCGCCGATCGTGTCGTAGACAGCCTGTTCGGCGACTCCATGGAATTCGAGCGCTTCCTGGTCAATGGCGAAGCGCTGGCGCTCGGCTGGCGCGCCGAAGCTGTCGTCGACGTCGACAACGAAGTCGACGGCTTCGAAAGCTTTGCGCACTTTCGCAGCCAACTCGCGCCGACTAGCGGCGTCGGGTCCGTAGACCTCGGCGAGCAGCGTGGAGAGCACCGGCGGACCGGGCGGGACTTCGACGACCTTGATCGATCCATGCGGCGGCAGAGGGACGTCGGCGAGCCGCTTGCGAACGTCGAGAGCGATCGCATGGCTGGCGCGCGCGCGATCGCCCTTCGGCTTCAGATTGACCGAAAGATCGCCCATCTGGGGATCGGAACGAAGATAATAGTGTCGCACGAGCCCGTTGAAGTTGAACGGCGCGGCCGTTCCCGCATAGGCTTGGATCGACGTCAGCTCGGGCAGGTCCGTCAACCTCCCGGCCGCCGCCATCAACACCCGATCGGTCTCCTCAAGCGACGAGCCCTGCGGCAGATCGACGATGACCTGAACTTCCGACTTGTTGTCGAACGGCAGCAGCTTGACCACGACGTCCTTCGTGCCGAACAGCGCGCAAACAGCGACGGTGGCAAGCCCCACCGAGATCAGGAAGATCTTCGAGCGAACGCGACCCTTCAAGAGAGGCTTGGCGATGCGGATGTAGAAACGTCCCATGGCGCCGATGTCGTGTTGGCTTTCATCTCCCGCCGGCATGCTGGCGAAGCGCCGGCCGGCGAGGCGAAGCAAGAGCCAGGGCGTCACCGTCACCGCGACGAAGAACGAGAACAGCATCGCAATCGAGGCGTTGGCGGGGATGGGGCTCATGTAGGGACCCATGAGGCCGCTGACGAACATCATAGGCAGAAGCGCGGCGACGATGGCGAGTGTCGCGACGATGGTCGGATTGCCGACTTCGGCGACCGCCTCGACTGCGGTCTCGACCAGGCCGCGCGAGCCGCGCATCGACCAATGCCGGACGATGTTCTCCACGACAACGATCGCGTCGTCGACGAGAATGCCGATCGAGAAAATGAGCGCGAACAGGCTGACACGGTTGATTGTGTAACCCATCATCCATGAGGCGAAGAGCGTCAGGAGGATCGTGGTCGGAATGATGATCAGCACCACGACGCCTTCGCGCCAGCCGATCGCCGCGGTGATGAGGATGACGATTGATGCGGTCGCGAGCGCGAGATGGAAGAGGAGCTCGTTCGCCTTGTCGTTGGCGGTTTCGCCGTAGTTGCGCGTGACAGTGACGTCGATGCCCGCAGGAACGATGCGGCCCTTGATCGTCTCGAGGCGCTTCATGGCGTCCTCGGCGACGACGACCGCGTTCGCTCCCTTTCGCTTGGCGACCGCGAGATTGACCGCCGGCCGCCGTTCGAGAGCGCCGCTCGCGTCGCGCGTCATCGTCCATGCGCGATGCTCGAGCTCGGCCGAACCGACGACGACGTCGGCGACATCCTTGACATAAACGGGGCGGCCGTCACGCGATGTCAGCAGCAGCAGCCCGATGTCGGGAACGCCCTGCAGCGTCTGCCCCGCGACGACGGGAACGGATTTGCCGTCTTGGCGGAACGCGCCAGCAAGGAAGGACCGGTTGGCGTTGGCGAGCTTGTCCGTCAGTTGGGCGAGCGTGATGCCATAGAGCGCAATTCGCTCCGGGTCCGGTTCGACCCGGATTTCGCTCGGCGCTCCGCCGACGATATAGGTCGAGCCCACGCCGTCGACCTTCGTGAGTTCGTGCTGGAGCTCTTCGGCGACCTGTTGCAGCCCGCCGGCCGACCATTCGTCGGCTTTGTCCCCCTTGGCGGACAACGTCAGAACCAAGATTGCGACGTCGTTGATCCCGCGCCCGACAATCAGCGGCTCGGGGATGCCCTTCGGAATGTCGCCGATGGCGGCGCGAATCTTCTCGTGTACCCTGAGCACCGCCGTGTCCTGGTCGGTCCCAACCAGAAAGCGCGCGGTGACGACGACGCGGTCGTCCTGGGTCTGCGAATAGACATGCTCGACCCCGTCGATAGCTTTGACGATATCTTCGAGGGGTCGGGTGACAAGTTCGACCGCCTCGTCCGCCTTGTAGCCGTTGGCTGCGACGATGATGTCCACCATCGGCACACTGATCTGCGGCTCCTCCTCGCGCGGCAGGGAAAATACCGCCAATGCCCCGGCGACCAGCGCCGCCAGCAGCAGGAGCGGCGTCAGCGGGGAATTGATGAAAGCGCGTGTGAGGACGCCGGAAAGCCCCAGTTTCATGGCGCCGCCAGCGTGTCGCCGTCCTTGAGGCCGGCCAGGATCTCGACGCCTTCGGCCTCGCCGATGTTTCGGGGCTCGCCGGGCTGAACGACGACTTCGTCGCCGCCGGCAAGGCGGACGTAACTGACCCCGGCTCGGCGGTACACATACGAGGCCGGTACGACGAGGGCTCGACGCGTTCCCGTATCAATGTAAACGCGCGTGCGCTCGCCAACGAAATAGTCGCCAACGCCGGGCGCTTCGACGTCTGCGATGACCCGGCCGCCCTGAATTTCGGGATAGACCAGGCGCACTTTTCCCTCGCGCATGGTCTCGCTCGCCTCGGCCTGCATGCCCCTCGCGCCGATCAGCACCGCGTCCCCGGCGCGCATGAACCGAGCATGGCGCTCCGGCAACTGAAGGCGAAGGATGAATTGATCCTCCGCCAGGGTCGCGATCGTTTCGCCCGGCAAGATGACCTGACCCAGCGAGACCGGCGCCTTCAGCACCCGACCAGAACCCGGCGCAAGGACCGCACCCTCGCTCGCCTGCTGCGCGATCACGCTGCGGTCCGCGCGCATTGCGGTCAGGTTGCGCTCGGCGACATCGAGGTTGGTCCTGGCCTGATCGAGCTGGGTCTGCGTGCTGACGCCGCGCTTCTGCAATTCGGACACCCGATCGAAATCGGTCTTCGCCTGGTCGCGCTGCGACTGCTGCGACGCGATGCGTGAATCGAGCGCCTGCATCTGCAGGGCGAGCTTCTGGTCGGCGACGACGGCGATCTCCGTCCCCGCGGCGACGACATCCCCTTCCTTGATCGCGAGCGAAGCGATGGTGCCTCCGATCCGGGCCCGGGCGACGAGCTGGTGGACCGGTTCGACTGTGGCGACGACAGCCTTGCGGTCAGCGACATCGGTCGCATGCACGATGAAACTGTCGGCCGCGCAAGGCTGCGCGGGCGCCGAGGAGGGCAACAATCAGGGGGACGGCAAGGCGCATCGGGACGGTTCCAAGAAAAGCAGGCTTGACTTATATGTTAGGTTATCTCTAAATTAGCAAGCATGAATTTAGACGAACTGCAAATAAGGGCCGACGCGGCGGAGAGGCTGCTCAAGGCGATGGCCAGCCAGCCGCGACTGATGATCCTTTGCGAATTGCTGAAGGGCGAGCGGACGGTGACGGCGCTGCAGCAGGCCGTCGGGCTCAGCATGTCTGCGATTTCACAGCATCTGGCCCGACTGCGCGCGGATGAACTCGTGGCGACGCGCCGGGAGTCGCAGACGATCCATTATTCGATTGCCAGCGAGCCGGCGAAGACCGTGATCGAAACCCTCTACGAGCTCTTCTGTTCGCCCGCCAGGAGCGGGAATCCATGCCAAGCCCCCGAGGAGAGCCGCATCATGACCATCGATCGCGCGGTTATGGCTTTTGCCGGCTCTCGTCGTTCTGGTGAGCCTGGCGCTCACCGAGACGCTGAGCGGGGCCTGGCTCCTGCTGACGGCCTTCGTCGCGGCTGAATCTGATCCAGGCCTCGTTCACCGGTTTTTGCCCGGCCGCGATTGTTTTCAAACGGCTCGGCGTTAAGGCGGGCAAATGCTTCACGTGAATTCAGGACATCAATCCGCGAACTGGAAGGGAAAGCATATGGTTAAGAATGTCGGCGGCCTCGATCGCATCCTGCGAATTCTCCTCGGGCTCGTGTTGATCGCCTACGCAATACCGCTCGGATTTCCGCACACAGGCTGGAATGCCGTCGGTTGGATCGGCCTCATCCCGTTTCTGACGGCGCTGATCGGCTCATGTCCGCTCTACAGCATCGCAGGGATTTCGACCTGCCCGCGTAATTAAGGGCCGCACGCGCGCGCGGAGCCAAGTCAAGACTGTCAATAGACAAAAGAGCAAAGGCGGCGCCGAGGCGCGCCGCCCACCGGGAGGATTATGCGATGACCAAAGTGGTTGTGATCGGCGCCGGCATCGGCGGGGTTCCGATGGCCTTCGAGCTCAAGGAGATGCTCGGAAAGTCGGCGGACGTCCAGGTCGTCTCCGATTCCGAATGGTTTCAATTCGTTCCCTCGAATCCGTGGGTCGCGGTCAACTGGCGAACCGCGGACCAGGTCAAGGTCCATCTGCCCAGGACATTCGCCAAGCTCAACATCGGGTTCAACGCTTCGGGGGCAAAGCGAATCGATCCGGCCAACAACGTTGTCCACCTCGGCGACGGCAGCAGTCTCGACTATGACTTTCTGGTCATTGCGACCGGACCCAAGCTCGCCTTCGACGAAATCGAGGGCCTCGGGCCGCAGGCCAACACGAATTCGATCTGCGACGTCGGGCATGCGACCCAGGCGGGCGAGAAGTGGGAGGCGTTCTGCCGGGACCCCGGACCGATGGTCGTCGGCGCCGTTCAGGGCGCGTCGTGCTACGGGCCCGCCTACGAATACGCGATGCTGGCGGTGACCGAGCTGCGCCGGCGCAAGATCCGGGATCGCGTGCCGATGACCTTCCTGACGCCGGAGCCCTATATCGGCCATCTCGGCCTGGGCGGGGTGGGCGATACGAAAAGCCTGCTCGAATCCGTCATGCGCGACCGCGACATAAAGTGGATCACGAATGCGAAGATCGACCGTATCGCCCCTGACGGCGTCGAGGCGACGGAGGTCAACGAAGACGGCTCACTGAAGAAGGCTTACAAACTGCCGTCGAAATACACGATGTTCATCCCGGCCTTTCGCGGCGTCGATTGTCTGAGGGGCGAAGACGGCAAATGGATCGAGGGTCTCACCAACCCGCGCGGCTTCGTTCTCGCCGACAAGCATCAGCGCAATCCCAACTACCCGAACGTCTTCTCGGTCGGCGTCTGCGTCGCGATCCCGCCCTACGAGGCGACGCCTCTCGCAGTTGGCATGCCGAAGACCGGATACATGATCGAATCGATGGTGACGGCGACCGCGCACAACATCCGGGACCTGGTCGCGGGCAAGGCCCCGACCCACGTTCCCTCATGGAATGCGGTTTGTCTTGCGGATTTCGGCGACAGTGGCGTCGCATTCCTCGCAATCCCGCAAATTTCGCCGCGCAACGTCAACTGGTCCGGCCAAGGCTACTGGGTGCATATGGCGAAAGTCGGATTCGAGAAGTATTTCCTGCGCAAGGTGCGCAACGGATCGAGCGAGCCCGGGTACGAACGCTTCCTGATGAAATCCGTCGGCGTTGAGAGGCTGAAGCGATCGGCCTAACCAGGGCTCAGCGGGGCCGGCGGGAGCCCATCCTCCCGCTCGTTTCGCCGCGCCTCGCGGTGCATAGGAGGCAAGCACGCAAGCTGCGCTGACTGAGGTTATCAGCCTGAGGCCGCGATAAGAGCGCCTTCTGGTCTAGCCCACCACGAGTAGCCGCGCCCGCTGGCTCGCATCAGAACCTGATTCGGATGCCGATCGTCGGGTCATAGCTCTGCGTGTGCGCTTCTTGGACGTTGATGATTTTCTTTCCGTTGGAGACCGGGATGACCTGATAGATAGCCGCTGGCGAGGCCGCCATAGACATTGGTGATCATGACGCCGGCGTAGATATCGACCCGCTTGACCGGCCGCCAGTCGGCCAGGAAGCCGATGCCGTCCTGGCTGCCGGAGCATTTGTTGCTGCTGGTGAATGCGCCCGTGCCCGTGCAGGCCGCCGCTGTGGCGTAGCCAAAAGGAACGCCATGGGTCTTTCCGGTCGTCCAACTGAAATTATAGTCGTTCTGGGTCTGATAGTAGAACGCCGCTGCGAGATCGAGCGCGCCCCAGCCGTGCATCCACTCATCCGGAACGGACCATTTCGCGCCGGTCCAGAACGTCTGCAGGACCTTGTTGAAAGCGAAGCCCGGGCTGTTGAATGTGCCGTTGGGGAGAAGATACGCCGTCGACGTGACCGAGGTCGGCGGAACGAAAACGCCGGGGTACATCGTCGTGAAGCCGCCCGCGAAGGAATCCGACGGGTTTGACGTCTTCCCGTAGATGTAGCCGCCATAGAACTTGAAACGGTCCCACTTGTAGCTCGCCATCAGCTCGGCGCCGAATTCGTTGCCCAGCGTCGCCTTCAGGACATCGTTGCTGTCATAGCAGACGTTGTTGACCTTGATGTACCAGGGCGCGTACGGCCCCTTCAGCGCTGCACTGGCCCAGGTTGCCGCCGTTGAAGGTCGAGAGCGACACCGCGTCTTTCGCCCAGCCCAGGATGCCGTCGAAGGAGAAGTTGCCGTAGTCGAAACCGAACTGAGCTTCGTAGTGCGCCATGGCGCCGTTTCCGACGCCGTATCCTCCAATCTGCGCCTGGCCCGCCAGCCGCACCGAGTTGAAGATACCGGCGACGTTCGGGATCGCGACCTTATAGGTCAGAGCGGTGTTGATGCGGACGATCTCGGTGTCGCCGTAGCCGGGGAAAGCGTTCGAGAAGCCGATCAGCGAGAACGCGGGCGAGCCTGCCATCGGGTCATAGGCGGCCAGCGAGTCGAAGGTGAGGGAATTGGTTCGGCCGAACGTCAGGGTCCCCCAGGTCGGGCTGCTGACGCCGAGATAACCTTGTGAGTTGTCCCACTGGCCGGCGCGGCTCGAATCGAGGTTCGTCTTCTGATTTTGAAAGTAATAATTCTTGCCGTTGATCGTGACCAAGCCCGAGTTGTTCGATCGTATTGGCGTCGGCCAACGATCGCGGCCCATTGAAAAACATGCCGTTGTAGGGATTAACCCCGGCTTCGAGCACGCCGACCAGCGACCACCCCGCAAGCCCGAGCGGCGCAAGATCCTCTTTCATCTTCAGGCCGATGACGCTGGTGCTGAGCCCGTTGTACCCGGCCTGCCAGATGTGCTCGTAGGCGTTGCTTCGGATGCCGTATTGGAGCTTGTCCGGCGCTCGCAGCCTCGCGGCGCGCCCCATTCCTGGTAGCCGTAGTTGACGTCGAGGGTGCCGTAGAGCGTGATGCCGTAGTAGCTCAGCGGGCAGTCGCTGGCGGACGAGTTGAGCCAGGTCCAGAAGCTCGCGTAGCAGTTCGGCGCAGCCGCGGGCGCAGCCTCTTTCTTGGTCGGGAGATCCGCCGCCTGGGCGAGTCCGGCCAGGCCGATCGTCGCCGCCAGAACGATACCAAGTCTCTTCATAACTCACTCCCAGCCGAAACCTTAAAGTCTATCTCATAACTGGACGAACTATCTTGTCAACCGTCCGATTTGGTCCAAGCCGGTCCGAATTAGGCCAAATCCGGGCCGCACGGCGCGGGTGAACCAAAGAGTAGAGTCGATTTTAAGAGTTTGGCAAGCGCCTGATTCGCCTAAAAAAACGGCGATCGCCTTCAATTGAAGCCGCCGCTTTCCCGCTCATTTCGAATGTGGCGGTTTCGTGACAGCAAAAGCGTCGTTGCTTAAATGATATGCTGCTTGGTCACCGCTCCGAATGGTCCTTTTCAACGCGGCGATGGTGCACCATGTTGACGGTGTGAAAAAGCGCCATTTGTGGCGCGATGTGGTTTTTTTGCAACAAGAATTGCTAGCCGAAGAGGGCTCAACGGCCGCCAAAGAGCCCTCGATCAGATCGATCGAACGCTTCGCGATCAGAACTTGACGCGGAGGCCGACGCCCGGATTGATGTTCTGGGTATGAAAGAAGCCGCTCGCCAGTCCGCCATACACATTCGATATCATCAGGCCGGCGTAGAGATCGACGCGCTTGACGGGCCTGTAATCGATGAGGAAGCCGACGCCGTCCTGGCTTCCGGCGCATTTGCTGCTGCTGATGGTGATGCTGCTGCCGGTGCAGGCCGCGGCCAGAGTGTAGCCATGCTTGTTCACCGTGAAATTATAGTCGTTCTGGGTCTGATAATAAAACCCGGCAGCAACGTCGAGATTGTCCCAAACCGAGTATTTCGTGCCAGTCCACAACGTATTGTTGATCCTGTTGAAGTTATAGGCGTTGGAGGTGACCTGTCCCGGGGGAACGAAAACGCCGCGGGCGATTGTGTCGAATCCGTTCGGGTAGTCATCGGACGGGTTCGACAGGCGGGCGTAGAGATAGCCGCCATAGAAGGTGAACTTGTTCCACTTGTACCTGGCGACAAGCATAACGCCCAAGTCGTTGGACAGCGTCGCCTTGAGGATTGAGTTGGGATCGTAATAGACGTTATTGAGTTTGATAAAATATTCGCCGCTGTGATCGTACTGGGCGACGTTCGCCCCGGCGTAGTTCGCCAAAGATACGGCGTCCTTCGCCCAACTGACCAGGCCGTCAAGCGAGAGGGCGCCACCGAAAAAATCCGCCCCGATCTGTCCCTGATAGAAACCGTTGGTCGGATTGCCGGCGCCGTAGCCCCCGACCTGCGCCATCCCGGCCGCGCGGAAATTTTGATATTGCAGTTGATATCGGAAAGCGGTGTTGATGCGCGCCGCTTCGGTGTCGCCGAAGCCGGCGAACGAGCTGGAAAAGCCGAGCAACGAGAACGCGTTCGCCCTGTTGAGCGGATCGTAGGGAGCGATCAGGTCGTAGGACAGCGAATTCAAGCGGCCGAAGGTGAGCGCTCCGTAGGTCTTGTTGCTGACGCCGACATACATCTGCGCTGTGCTGAACGCGCCCGCGCGGCTGGAGTCGCCGTTCGTTGTCTGTCTGGACAGCGGATTGACGTTGTTGTCCGTCAGGGACCGGGGTCCATTGGCCGCCATGAGCGAGTAAGGGTTGAAGGCATATTCGATGGCGCCGACCAGGGACCAGCCATAGGCGATCGGCTCGTTGATCTTCACGCCGACCATGGAGGTCGTCAGCTGGTTTCCTGCCCAATAATAGTCTGAATTCCGGCTGTACTTCTGGATCCCGAATGGGACCCCGTAAGGGTAGCTCGGGTTGAACGGCGCGCCATGCGTCATGTAGTCGCCGCCGACATCGATGGTCGAATATAGCGTAACGCCGGCGTAGCTCAGCGGGCACTCGTCCGCCGACGCGTTCAGCCAGTTCCAAAAACTGCCGAAGCAGTTGGACGATGCGGCCGGCGCCTCGACGGCCTTCCTGGTCGGAAGATCCGCCGCATGGGCGAAGCAGGAGACGCCAAGCGTCGCCGCCAGAACGATGCCAAGTCCCCTCATCGACTGCCCCATAGGACGAGCTCGCACCCGAAATAGATTGCATCTCTACAGCTACACAACTCCTAGTTGAAGACTCCATAATGAGCGCCGCACAGCGGTGGCACGGTCGCCCTGCAAGGCCGGCGGTCTTTTATCGTCCCAGCAACAGGAAAACCTCTTGGATCGTAGAGGTTTGTGAGGAGAATCTGCGGAACCGGCCGGCGCGGGGCGGAATTCCTGCTGCGGCGGATCGCTCGCAATTGTTATCGATTGTATCCTTTCTGCAACAGATATTGGTCCAATTTTGAGCGTTGCTCATTCATCCCGCGAGCGCGAAAGCAGGACGGCGCGCAAAACGGCGCAATTCGGAGTTGAGTTGTTGGCGGAGCCCGGGAGCGTGCGAGGTCGAGCTCGTGCTGCCTCCGGCAGCCGGGCGCGCTCTGGCGGAGGCGGATGCGCGAAACTACCCGGTCAAAAGGCCCTTCACGATCGCGCTCGCCTTGGCGAAGTCCATCTGGCCAGGATGGGCCTCCTTCAGGGCGTTGACGACCTTGCCCATGTCCTTGACGCCGGTCGCGCCGGTCGCCGCGATCGCTGCCTTGGCGGCGTGGGTAACCGCGGCCTCGTCCATCTGCTTCGGCAGGAATTGGTTGAGGACGGCGATCTCGGCGTTTTCCTGGGCGGCCAGCTCCGGCCGCCCGGCCTTCTCGTAGATCGCGGCCGATTCCTGCCGGGACTTGACCATCTTGGTGAGGAGCGCCAGCTCGTCGGCGCGGCTGACGATCTTGCCCGCCCCGCGCGCCTCGATCTCCCGCTCCTTGAGCGCCGCCATGATGAGACGCAGCGCGCCGACGCGAACCTTGTCGCCGCTCTTCATCGCCTCTTTCATCAGGGCGGCCACTGTATCGCGCAACGGCGCCGTGTCGGCCATGGGGCTCCTCGAAGTGCTCGGCCGTCAACCTTGACGCGCGGCGAGTGCGGCGCTTAAGCACAGCCGCATGTCAAGCGCAACACGGCCGGACGACGCAGGGACTGGCCCGAACGAAGGCTCGGGCTGGCGCCCGCGCGTCGCCACGGCCGTGCTCGTGCTGGCCAGCGGCGAGGTGATCGAGGGCTTCGGCGTCGGCGCCGTCGGCTCGGCAGTCGGCGAGGTCTGCTTCAACACCGCGATGACCGGCTACGAGGAGATCCTGACCGACCCGTCCTACGCGGCGCAGATCGTCACCTTCACCTTCCCCCATATCGGGGTCGTCGGCGTCAACGACGAGGACATCGAGGTCGTCAACGCCGCCGCCGCCTCTGCCGCTGTCGGGGCGGTCATCCGCTCCGATCTCTCGGCGCCGTCGAATTTTCGCGCTCGCGGGCGGCTCGACGCGTGGCTGAAGTCGCGCGGCGTCATTGGCCTGACCGGCGTCGACACCCGCGCGCTGACGACGCTCATCCGCAAGTCCGGCATGCCCAACGCCGTCATCGCCCATGCGCCCGACGGCGCGTTCGATCTGGACGCGCTGCGGACCGAGGCGGCCCGCTGGCCCGGCATCGACGGCATGGATCTCGTGCCTTCGGTCGGCGCGACTCAGCGCTACGACTGGGACGAGACGAGCTGGACGCTCGAGAGCGGCTACGGCAGGCGGCTCGAGACGCGCTTCCATGTCGTGGCGGTCGACTACGGCGTCAAGCGCAACATCCTGCGCCTTCTCAACGACTGCGGCTGCTCGGTGACGGTGGTCCCCGCGACAGCGACGGCGGAGGAGATTCTGGCGCAGCGGCCCGACGGCGTGTTCCTGTCGAACGGCCCCGGCGATCCGGCGGCGACCGGCGTCTACGCCGTGCCGACCATCCAGGCGTTGCTCGAGACGAAGATCCCGCTCTTCGGCATCTGCCTCGGCCATCAGCTCTTGGGGCTGGCGGTCGGCGCACGCACCATCAAGATGCCGCAGGGCCATCACGGGGCGAACCATCCGGTCAAGGACTTCACCACCGGCAAGGTCGAGATCGTGTCGATGAACCACGGCTTCGCCATCGAGCGCGAGAGCCTGCCCGCCAACGCCGCCGAGACGCATGTGTCGCTGTTCGACGGCTCGAACTGCGGCGTGGCGCTGACCGACCGCCCGGCCTTCTCGGTGCAGTACCACCCCGAGGCCTCGCCGGGACCCCGCGACAGCCACTACCTCTTCCGCCGCTTCGTCGACCTCATCGCCGCCTCGAAAGAGGGAACGCCGCGGGCGGCGTGAACCCCGGGGCAAGAAATCCTGAGCGCGGGCGCCAAGCGGATGCGGCGCCGGCGCTATGGCGGCGCCAACTCGCTGCAAGGTCGGCGAGAACAGGGATCGCTCGCGCCATTCATCGCCCGCGCCGGTCGATCGAGTCATGCGCGCGTCGGCGCCGGCCGCGCCTGACACCGGCCGCGCGCGTTCGGAGAGCGGGTCAGACCCTCGTCGTCGAGGGGCTTTGTCCGGCGGGCGGGACGGCCTGGGGCTGGTTGAACGGCTGAACGAGCTGGCCGATCAGCGTCGGGGCCGTCAGCTCGGGGATCCCATATTGGGGCGGCCAGACGTTCGGCAGGTAATGCGAGCCGAAGATGCGATCGAGCCAGGGGAAAATCGAGGCGTAGTTGCAGTTGCGCTGCAACCCCATCGTATGGTGCCAGTGGTGGAATCCGGGGGTGGCCAGCAGCCACTCGAACGGCCCGAGCCGCCAGCGCACATTGGCGTGGACGAAGAAGCCCCAGAGGCTTCCGGCGATCAGGATCATGACAGGGATCAACCCGTCGCTGAAGCGCATCGGGTTGACGAGGCCGAGGGCGAATAGCGGCGTCAGCATGATGAGCCGCGACCAGACGAAGTCGATCGGGTGGGCGCGGGTGCTGACCATGTAGTCAATCTCCTCAGCGCTGTGGTGGATCGCATGGAATCTCCACAGCAACGGGATTTCGTGGCTGAGCCTGTGCGCCCAGTAATAGGCCGTCTCGCCGACGACCATCGCGGCCATGGCGCGCGCCCACATCGGCAGGGCGGCGATCGTATCCGTCGCTGCGCCCGGGATCACGTGGTGAGCCGCGCGGACGACAAGCGCCATCGGAACGCCGAGGATCAGTCCTGGAACGAGGCCGTTGATGAAATAGTAGCCGGCGTCCACCGCGATCTGCTTGCGCAATATCTTCTGCTTATGCAGCGCGAATAGGCGCTCGATCGGCACGAACACCGCCGACAGGATCGCCAGCCATATGGCCATGCGAAGGATGTTGGCGGCGAAGGCCAGGAGTTGCGGACTCACGGGAGATGGCCCCTGACAGGGAACGCGTGCGCGTCGCCCCTACTAAGACGCCAGCGCCGCCGCGGCAAGACGCAGGACATGGGTGCAAACGATCAGGCCGCCCCCGACGCAGCGCGTCCGCCGCAAGCCCGGTGCGCCTGAGGCTTTGCCGCGAGCCCGCTCAGTCCGCCTTCCACCGCATTCTCATCGTCGGCAGGCCGGAGAGCGCGCTCATGCCCCGCGTCACGAAGACGAATCCCTCGCGTTCATAGAAACGCAGCGCGCGGGCGTTGGCTTCGTTGACGTCGAGATCGACGAACCCCGGCGACCGGCGCTTGGCCTCGTCGAGGAGCGCGACGGCGAGCCCCGAGCCCTGCTCCCCAAGCGCGACGCAGAGCTGGTCGAGATAGCCCGTTCTCGGATCGACGGTGACGAAGCCGGCTGGCCGACCCTCATGATCGAGGCCGACGACGATCGCGACGCCCTCGTCGCGAAGCGCGCGCAAATGGCCGTCGAGCCAGGGACGGCGCGCGTCGAAATCGACCGCGAGGCCCGTCTCGCGCCAGGCGGCGGCCCAAAGGTCGACCAGCGCCGGGAGGTCGGCCTCGGCAAAGTCGCGCAAAGGCCGGGTCGAAACGCTCACCGCTCGGTCAGCTTGAGCTCGATCCGGCGGTTGCGGGCGAGCGAGTCGTCGTCCGTTCCCTGGTCGATCGGCTGGAATTCGCCGAAGCCGGCGGCCGCAAGCCGGTCGGGCTCGACGCCCTTCGAGATCAGATATTGCACGACCGCCACGGCGCGGGCGGCCGACAACTCCCAGTTCGACTTGAACTGGCCGCCGCCGCTCAAAGGGCGGCTGTCGGTATGGCCGTCGACCCGCAGGATCCAGGGGATGTCGGGCGGGATCTCGCGCTCGAGATCGAGGACGGCGGAGGCGAGCGTCTCGAGCGACTTCTGTCCGGCCTGGCTGATGTCGGCCTTGCCGACGTCGAAGAGCACCGAGGATTCGAACACGAACCGGTCGCCGACGACCCTGATGTCGGGCCGCGAGCCCAGGATCTGCCTCAAGCGGCCGAAGAAGTCGGAGCGGTAGCGGTTGAGCTCCTGCACCTTCTGCGCCAGCGCGACATTGAGCCGCGCCCCGAGATCGGCGATTTTCGACTGCGCCTCCTTGCCGGAGGCCTCGGACGCCGCCAGCGCGTCCTCGATCGCCGCGAGCTGCCTGCGCAACGCGGCGATCTGCTGATTGAGCACGTCGACCTGGGCGAGCGCCTGGGCGGAAATCTGCTTCTGCTCGTCGAGCGCGTTTTGCGCAGCGGATACGCGGCCCGCGTCGGCGGCGGCCGCCGCGCCTTGCGCCACCTGGTCCTTGAGCCGCTGCTGCTCCCGCTCCGCCGTATCGAGGGTCGCGGTCAGCGCCGCGACCCTGCTCTCTTCGGCGCCTTTTTGCGTGCGCTCGAGCGCGAGCAGGTTGGTCAGTTCCTCGATCTGGCGGTTGAGCCTCGAGAGCGCTTCGTCCTTTCCGGTCACTTCCCGCGACAGGAAGAACTGCGCCAGCATGAACACCGAGAGCAGAAAGATGATGACGAGCAGCATCGTCGACAGGGCGTCGACGAAGCCCGGCCAGTAGTTCACAGCCTCGTACCGTCGTCCGCGCGACAGCGCCATTCGAAAGAACTCCTTTTGTAGACGCGGTCGCTGACCGCGTCTGCCGCGTTCACCGAACGCGGCTACAGACACCCGGACGCGGTCCACAGCCCGTCGAGAGAGGGGCGAACGCGGCCAAAGGTCGCCGCCTACCGCGTCCCCAATTCGTCGAGCAGCCGCCGCAGGAGCTTGCCGATGTCCTCCTGCTGGGCCGCCTGCACGTCGACCCAGTTGCGGATCTGCTGCTGTTCGGTGCGCATGTGCCCGACCAGCGACTGGATGCCCTCGGCGAGCGTCGCGATCGCCGCGGCGTTGCGCTGATGTTCGATATGCGGCTGGACGACGACGACGGGCTCCGGCGTCACGTCGACCGGCGGGGCGGTTTCGACATGGCTCGCCAGAAATTCCTCGAACTCGGAATAGAAGCGGTTCTGCGCCTGTCCCGCCTGAAGGTCGAGAAAGCCGAGAATCAGCGACCCGGCGAGGCCAAACAGCGACGAGGTGAACGAGATGCTCATGCCGGCGATCGGCGCCGAAAGGCCGCTCTTGAGATCGTCGAACATGGTCGCGGTGTCCGCGCCGGTCTTCATGCTGTCGATGACGCCGCTGATCGAGTGCACCGTCTCGAGGAGGCCCCAGAACGTGCCGAGAAGGCCGAGAAACACCAGGAGGCCGATGAGATAGCGGTTGAGCTCGCGGCCCTCGTCGAGGCGGGTCGCGATCGAATCGAGGATGGCGCGCGTGGTGATGGTCGAGAGGCCCCGCGCCCCCGCCCCCGCGTTCAGCATCGCCGCCATCGGCGCGAGCAGAATGGGCTGGCTGACCGTCCCGCCGGTCGCCGCGCCGGTCAGGGAATTGACCCAGTGGATCTCGCGAAAGAGCCGGATGACCTGGCGAAAGGCGAACAGCGAACCGATCGCCAGCACCCCGAGAATCAGCCCGTTGAGCCCCGGATTGGCGCTGAAGGCGAGCGCGATCTGCTTCCATAAGATGAGCACGACGAATCCGACCAGCGCCAGAAACGCCGCCATCCCCACGAGAAAAATGCGCGGGGAGGTGAGAAGACGAATATCCGATTCAGCAGCCATGGATCGCCGGGCGGGAGTTCACCGGGACAGCCGATATTCGCATGTCGCGACCTTAGCAAGTTTAATGATGGCGAGGAGACCGGGGCCGCGGGCCGAGCAGAAGGGCGTTCGGGCTTCCCGAGTCCGTCGTGGCCGGGCTTGTCCCGGCCATCCCCGCCGAAACGCAATCAGAACTGCCCCCGGAATGGCGTCGACCGGCAGCGCAAGCGTTTGAGCACATATGATTTTGAGGACTCTGTGATTGCCTTGCGGCCGCGTGCGGGCGGGACCGCGTGGATGGCCGGGAGACGCCCGTCTTTCGACGGGCTACGCCGGCCATGACAGGAGGTTCACGCCACCTTCAGCTTCGGCTTCAGCCAGCCGCGGTTGACGAGCACTTCGGCGATCTGCACCGCGTTCAGCGCCGCGCCTTTGCGCAGATTGTCGGAGACGACCCAGAGGTTGAGGCCGCTGTCGATCGTCGGGTCCTCGCGGATGCGGCTGATATAGGTCGCGTCCTCGCCGGCCGCCTCGTGCGGGGTGATGTAGCCGCCGGGCTCGCGCCGGTCGATGACGAGACAGCCGGGCGCCCGGCGCAGGATCTCGCGCGCCTCGTCGGCGCTCAGCGGCTTCTCGAACTCGATGTTGACCGCCTCCGAATGGCCGATGAACACCGGCACCCTGACGCAGGTCGCCGTCAGCTTGATCTTCGGATCGAGGATCTTCTTGGTCTCGGCGACCATCTTCCACTCTTCCTTGGTCGAGCCGTCGTCCATGAAGACGTCGATGTGCGGAATGACGTTGAAGGCGATGCGCTTGGTGAACTTCTTCGGCTCCACCGGATCGGAGACGAACACCGCGCGAGTCTGCGAGAAGAGCTCGTCCATCGCGTCCTTGCCCGCGCCCGAGACCGACTGGTAGGTCGAAATCACCACCCGCCTGATCGTGGCGCGGTCATGCAGCGGCTTCAGCGCGACGACGAGCTGAGCGGTCGAGCAATTGGGGTTGGCGATGATGTTTTTCTTGCCGAAGCCCTTGGCCGCCGCCGCGTTGACCTCCGGCACGATGAGGGGCACGTCCGGGTCCATCCGCCAGGCGGAGGAATTGTCGATGACGACGCAGCCTCTCGCGCCGATCCGCGGCGACCATTCCTTCGACACGGCGCCGCCGGCCGACATGAGACAGATGTCGGTGTTGGAGAAATCGTAGTGCTCGAGCGCCTTGCACTTGAGCGTCTTCTCGCCGAACGAGACTTCGCGGCCGATCGAGGAGGGCGAGGCCAGCGCCACGACCTCGGACACGGGGAACCGGCGCTCGGCGAGAATCGCCAGCATCTCGCGGCCGACATTGCCGGTCGCCCCGGCGACCGCGACCTTGAAGCCTGACATGGCAAGAATTCCTTCTCAGCTCTTGAACCCCTCCCCGCGCGCGGCCCGTTCGAAGCGGACCTTTGACCCGGCGTCCCGCCGGGGGAGGACAGCGGAAGGCGCGTTCAGCCGTTCGTCCCGCCTTTCAGCGGGCGACGCGTTGTCGTCGTCGGTTTCGACAAACGGGGCATCAGAACGGTTCCGGCGTCGGGCGCGAGGCGCGCGCGACAGGCTTTTGGAAAACCATGGCGCGGGCAGGTTGTCAATGCGGCGCTTTCTCCCCTCGCCCGCTTGCTCCCCTCGCCCGCTTGCGTCGCTCGCGGGAGAGGGTTGGGGTGAGGGTGCGTGCGCCGATCGCGGAATTGCGCTGGCCCTCCCACCTTCCTCGCCTGACCCGGAAAACAGTTGACGGCCCGCGCCGCCTTTTACACACTGTTCTCAATACCGGGAGACGCCTCGCATGGTTAGGACTCTCCTCTTCGTTTTCGCCGGCTTGCTTGTGTTCGCCGTCGCCCCCCGCGCGCAGGCGGCGGACAAGGTCGAGACGCAAAGCGTCATCTACAACTCGAAGCGCGCAGAGCTCAGCAGTTCGGCGCTCATCAAGCTCATGAAGGACAAACTGGACACCGCCTATCAGGATTTGGAGCTCGTGGTCACCTCCTGCGGCGGCGGGGAGGTCGCGAGCCGGGCCGGCGGGGCGAACGGGCTCGCGGGCAACTGGTCGGTCTCCACCTCGACCGACATCGACCATTGCAATACGACGATTTCAGGCAATAAAAAAGACGGCGGAAACTTCAACATTGGCGGGAGCGTCTTCAATGGCTGGCTGCCGGCCTGGATCAGCAAGCTAACGGCGGACGGCAACAAAGTATCCAACAAGGCTTTGTTCGACTACGCCACGGCAGAGAAGCAGAAAATTCTGCCAGGCAGCACGCCGCAATATAATTCCTCGGGGAACGTCGCCGACAACATGACCCTGCATGGCGGCGAGAAGAGCAACCACGCGATCCTCTTCCAGACGACGGGCTACACCAAGGTGCTCAACGGCGTCGTTTCCGCGTTGCAGGCGGCCGGTTACACCAACGCCGAGATCAATCAGATGCCCGACGACCAATTGACTTGGGCAGGTTTCGGCGAGGCCCTGGACGCCCTGCGCAAGCAGATTGACGCCAATCCCGGCAAGGAGAAAGCCTTCATCGACATCCAGGCGCACGGGGGCAAGGCGGAGAAGACCGTCGCCTATGCGCCCGGAAAATTCGGTCAGGCCGGCGGCGGCGCCGTCGTCAGCGCAGCCAATCCAGTGCTGCCCATAACCGTCAACGACCCGGTGGCGCTGGCGCAACTCGGCCAGGACCTTCCGAAACCCGGCGGCGGCGACTACTATGAGGATCCGACCATCGCGCGTTACGGGCCGGCGACCCTCTTTTTCTCGACCCTGGCCGAATCCTTTATCGGTTCGGACGATGTCGGCGTTTCCGTGGATGGGCTCTTCATCGGCGACATCCTGATGGGGAACAGCGGCGGAAGCGACTATCAGATCGCGATTCCCGATTCGATCCTGTCCCAAATCCTCGGCGAGATCATCAGCAGCGGCGAGCTCGATGTCGGGTACCAGTTCGCTTCAGCGGCGGATTCCTTCACGCTCGCCACCGAGGAGGACTGGGCCAGCCCGACCTACCAGAACCTCGATTACGGAATCGGAGTCGCCGCGGACGTCGACCAGGTGACCGTGCCAGAACCGCCCTCCGTCGTCCTGTTCGGCGCCGGTATGATTTGGCTTCTCGCGCTGGGGACGAGCGGGCGGTCCCGTCAGCGACCTGTCGACCGCACGAAATTTTGCCGGGTTTGGGCGTGAGCGCCGCGGGGAGGCGGCCGCGACCGCACAGACCGTGTGCTGCCTGAACGAGGCATACCGTCTGCTGCCGACATTGCCGGGTCGAAAATTCTTGCGAAAAAACAGAATACGCTGTACCCTGTGGATGTGCAGACCGAAGATCCAAATCCTCCGTCGTTCGAAACCGCCGCCCGGCGCGCGGGTTTCACATTCTGGCGCAGATTCAATTGCCGGGGAGAGGCGCAGGAATTATTTTTCGACGCTCAAGCCCCGTAAGCCATTGAAAAGTCCAGTTTCGGACGAGAAATTCCAAGAAAATCCAAGCCAACGGAAGGCTGAAATCCAAGCAATATCCAAGGAAAGCGGAGAAAAGCGGACGAATCCAAGATTTTCCAAATCAAGGGGCGCCCCCTCCCGCGGGAGCCGACAGCCACTCGCTCTTGAGCAGCGCCATCAGCGTAAGGTCCGCCCGCGTCCCGTCCGGCCCGCGGTAGGCCTTGCGCAACGTCCCGTCGCGGGTGAAGCCGAGCTTGGCGTAAGCCGCCTGGGCCCGCGCGTTGTCGGCGAAGCAGTCGAGGTAGAAGCGCTCGGCGCCGAGCCGCCCGAACGCCTCGCCGACGACGAGCCTCAGGAACGCGGTTCCGACGCCCTCGCCGGGCCGCACCACGGCGACGCGCTTGAGGTAGAGGTTGCGGTGAGGGTCGCCGAGGCCGCGGAGGATGGCGAAGGCCTCGACCGCGCCGCCCGCGCCGACGCCGAGCCGATAGGCGAAGGTCGGAGAGGCGAGCATCGCGCGGTGCTCGGCCTCCTCGGAGCGCCCGACCTGGCGCTCGAACCCGGGCATGCGCTCGATCGCCATGATCGCGATGAGATCGTCGGCCGAGGCCGCGCGGAGGGCGAGCGGAGGGGGGTCTGCGATGGCGGTCGCCGATGGTCGCAAAGTCCGCTTCGCCCCTCTTCAGATTCGCCATTGCGCCCTGTGCGGCGAGCGTCTATACCGCCGGGCGCTTCTCGGGCGGCCGCCGCACGAGCGTATTCGGAGATGGGCGCTTAGCTCAGCGGTAGAGCACTACCTTGACATGGTAGGGGTCACAGGTTCAATCCCTGTAGCGCCCACCATCTCCTGCCCTCCATGACGTCGCGCCGCGGGCCCGAGGCGGGCGAGTCATCCAGCAATCCGGGAACGACCGCGTTCATGAACGGCAAGGGACGATCGAACTCTTCGCATTTTGGCGGACCTGCTCCCGGGCCTGGCGCTCCTGGCCGCAGCGGTCTTTCCCACCGCAGGGGCCGTGGCCCAGCAGGGCGTGATCAAGGACAAGCACGGCGACTGGGAGACGCGCTGCGAAACGCCGCCGGGCGCGGCCTACGAGCAATGCGCGATTGTGCTGAGCGTCGTCGACCAGGAACGGCCGAACGTGACGCTCGTCGTCATCGTGCTCAACAGCGCCGACCGCAAGGCGAAGCTGATGCGGGTGATCGCACCGCTCGGCGTGCTCCTGCCCGCGGGGGTGGGCTTGCGAATCGACGATCAGGATTTCGGCCGGCTCAATTTCCTGCAATGCCTCCCCAACGGCTGCGTCGCCCAGCTCGCCATCGACGACAAGCTGCTCGACAAGCTGAAGACTGGCAAGACCGCGACGCTCGGCATTTTCCAGACTCCCGAGCAGGGCGTCGGCGTGCTCGCGCCGCTCAGCGGATTCAAGGAAGCCTACGAGCAATTGCCATGAGGGCGCGAGCATCGTAAGCACTGCCCGCAATGAACGCGCTCTCCATTCGATTCGTGCTGTTGGTTGCGGCGCTGGGCGCCCTGACCGGATGCGGTTCGGTCGAGAACCTGCTGCCCCATCCCGATCCGAACGCGAGCTCCCTTGGCCTCGGCGCAAACCCGCCGATCGCGGCAAAGCCCGTTGTCAATCCGAGCGAGAAGGTGAAGGTCCTGCCGGTCGCCAGGCAGGACATCAGCTGCCCGACCGTGGATATCGCCGAGGGCGGCGCGGCGGCCCGGGTCGGCGGGGAAGACAACGCCTCGGTGCGCTATCAGTTCAATATCGCCGACACGGCGCGCGAATGCGATCCTGCGGGACCGGGGCAGGCCGCGCTCAAGATCGGCGTCTCGGGCCACGTCGTGATCGGGCCGGCAGGCGCGGCCGGGACCTTCAGCGCGCCGCTGAAGATCACGGTCACCAACGCAGCCGACAAGAAGGAGATCTTCTCCAAGACCTACAAGGTCGAGGCGACGACCGACGGCGTGACCGCCGGCGCCTTCCGGGTCGTAACCGAGCCGATCCAATTGCCCCTGACGACCCTCCAGCTCGCGGACGAATATTCCATCACCGTTGGCTTCACCGGAGGCGGCGGCGGCGCGCCTCCGCCCAGGCGCCATCGGCAGAAGAAGGGCGCCGGCTAGCGGTCGCGCCCCGCCGTTTGACAAAGCTCGCCCGGTCGGGCTAGCTCGGGTTTCGTCAGCCGAAGACACCTCGCGGAAGAGTCCGGCGGTCCGCCGCCGGCGCCGAAGGCGCAACCGCCCCGGAAACGCTCAGGCCCATGGACCGCGGCGGTGATGACGCTCTGGAAAGCGGCGCGCGACCGTTCGACGCGCGCCCACCGATGGGGTAACCGCCAGCCGGGCGGGAAATCTCTCAGGTCATGGGACAGAGGGGGTCTCCGGAAGATCTCGGTCTTTTTGGACCGGGGGTTCCGGCGGACGCTTGTTCTTGACCGGTGGCCCGATGAGCGAAGACGCGATTCTCGAGACGCCCCTTCACGCTCTGCATAAGGAGCTCGGCGCCCGCATGGCGCCGTTCGCCGGCTACGACATGCCGATCCAGTACCCGGCCGGAATCCTCGCCGAGCACCTTCACACGCGCAGCCGGGCAGGACTGTTCGACGTCTCGCATATGGGGCAGGCGCTGCTCGAGGGCGGGGACCACGTGAGCGTCGCGGCCTTTCTCGAAACGCTTTGCCCTGCCGACTTCGTCAATCTCGCGCCGGGGCGGCAGCGCTACACCCAATTGCTCAACGAGAGCGGCGGCATCGTCGACGATCTGATGGTTACACGTCCGCCGTCGGCGGACGGCGCGCTGAGGCTCGTGGTCAACGCCTCGCGCAAGGCCGTCGATCTTGCGCTCATTCGCGAGCGTCTGCCTGAAGGCGTCCGTCTCACGCCGCTCGGCGATGCGGCGCTGATCGCCGTTCAGGGGCCGCTGGCCGCGGCGACCTTGGCTCGCCTTGCGCCCGACCAGGGACTCGCGGCCCTGCCTTTCATGGGCGCCCGGCCCGCGCGGATCGCCGAGTTCGAGACGTTCGTCTCGAGATCCGGCTACACCGGCGAGGACGGATACGAGATTTCGCTTCCAGCGGCGCAGGCGGAGATGTTCGCCCGCCTGCTCCTGACCCAGCCCGATGTCGCTCCGATCGGGCTCGGCGCCCGGGATTCGCTCAAACTCGAAGCCGGCCTCTGCCTCTATGGCCACGAACTCGACGAGACGGTCGACCCGGTGGAGGCGGCGGTCGCCTGGTCGATCCAGAAGCGGCGGCGGATCGAGGGCGGCTTTCCCGGCGCCCAGCGCATTCAGGACGCGCTGGCGAAAGGGCCGAAGCGCCAGCGCGTCGGACTGCGCCCGGACGGTCGCGCGCCCGCGCGGGAAGGGACCGAGATCGTGTCGACGGATGGCGCGCCGATCGGCGTCGTCACCTCCGGCGGATTCGGCCCGAGCGTCGGCGCGCCGATCGCCATGGGCTTCGTTCAGCGCGATTACGCCGCGCTCGGGACGCCTGTGGCTCTCATCGTCCGCGGAAAGCCGTTGAGTGCCCGCATCGCCGCAATGCCGTTTCAACCACACGCCTATTATCGCAGTTAAGGAGGAGCGCCCCATGTCGCAGCTGCGCTACACCAAGGATCACGAATACGTCCGCATCGAAGGCGCCGAGGGCGTTGTGGGCATCAGCGAACACGCCCAGCAGCAGCTTGGGGACGTTGTCTTTGCGGAACCGCCTTCGGTCGGAAAAGTGCTGAAGGCGGGCGATCCGGCCGCAGTGGTCGAAAGCGTCAAGGCGGCGAGCGATGTTTTCGCGCCTGTCTCGGGCGAGGTGATCGCCGTCAATTCCGAGGCGGAGGCGACGCCGGGTCTCATCAACGAGGACGCGCTCGGCCGCGGTTGGCTTTTCCGCATCAAGCTCGCCAACGCTGGCGAGCTTGATCGCCTCATGGATGAGGCCGCCTACGCCGCCTACCTGAAAACGCTGGATTGACCGATGCGCTATCTGCCGCTCGACGCAAGCGAACGTAAGACGATGCTGAGGCGGGTCGGCGTCCCGGACATCGAGGCCCTCTTTGCCGATATTCCGGCCGACAAACGCGTCGAGGATCTCCTCGATATGCCGCTCGCCATGAGTGAGATGGCGGTCGAGCGGGCGATGGCGGCGATGGCCGGCCGAAGCGTCGCGGCGGGCTCGACCGCGTTCTTCCTGGGCGCGGGCGCCTATCGGCGCCACATCCCCGCGACCGTCGATCACGTCATCCAGCGCTCCGAATTTCTGACCAGCTACACGCCCTATCAGCCGGAAATCGCCCAGGGGACCCTGCAGGTCCTGTACGAATTCCAGACCCAGGTTGCCGCGCTGACCGGCATGGAGGTCGCCAACGCTTCAATGTACGACGGCTCGACCGCCTGCGGCGAAGCGATGCTGATGGCCCACCGCCTGACCAAACGGCGCAAGGCGGTTTTCTCAGGCGGCCTCCATCCGCACTATGCCGACGTCGCCGCGACGCTCGCCCATATGGCGGGCGACACGGTCGTGCGGCTCCCGCCCGACCCGGCCGCGAGCGAGGACGCCGCCGCGGCGATCGATAATGAGACGAGTTGCGTCATCGTCCAGAGCCCTGATTTCTTCGGCAATCCGCGCGACCTTAAGCGGATCGCAGCCACCGCGCATGAACGCGGAGCGCTCCTGATCGCCGTCTTCACCGATCCCGTGGCGCTCGGCGCGGTGCGTTCGCCCGGCGAAATGGACGCCGACATCGCCGTCGGCGAGGGCCAGGGCCTCGGCAACGCGCTCAACTTTGGGGGCCCTTATCTCGGCCTTTTCGCAACCCGGATGAAGAACGTGCGCCAGATGCCGGGACGTCTGGCCGGCGAGACCGTCGACGGGGCGGGCCGGCGAAGCTTCGTCTTGACCCTCTCGACGCGCGAGCAGCACATCCGCCGTGAGAAAGCGACCAGCAACATCTGCACGAACTCCGGGCTATGCGCGCTGGCGTTCTCGATCCATCTCGCGCTCCTGGGGGAGCGCGGGCTCCGGCGCCTCGCTGAGGTCAACCACGCGAATGCGGTTCAGCTTGCAAACCGGCTCTCCGCAATTCGGGGAGTCGAAATCCTCAACGCTCATTTCTTCAACGAATTCACGCTGCGCACACCCCGCCCGGCGACGGATCTGATCGAGGCGCTCGCCCAACGAGGTGTGATTGGCGGTCTGCCTGTCTCACGGCTTCTGCCAGACGCAGGACTTGATCACTGCGTCGTCGTCGCCAGCACGGAAGTCAACACCGACGACGACCGCACGGCCTACGCAAAGGCTCTGACCGAATGCCTGTAACATCGATTTGGGGGCGAGAGAGCCGATGAACAGCCAAGGCCGTCCGACCCGCCCGGAAAGCGGCGCCGCGATCGCGCGCGGGACCTTTACCGGCAACCGCGCGCTCGACATGGAGGAGGCGCTGATTTTCGAGACGGGTCGCTTCGATGCGACCGGCGTCGACATCGAAGGGCCGTCGCCGTTTCAATCGAGGCTGGGCGCGCATGCGCGCCAAAGCGCGCTCGATCTGCCCGGCCTAACGGAACCGGAGGCGATACGGCATTACGTCCGCCTGTCGCGCAACAACTACTCGATCGACGCCGGGATCTACCCGCTTGGATCGTGCACGATGAAGCACAATCCGCGCCTCAACGAAAAGATGGCGCGCCTGCCGGGCTTCGCCGACGTGCATCCGCTTCAGCCCATGTCAACCGCGCAAGGAGCGCTGACCATCGTCGAAGCGCTGACCAACGCGCTGCTGACCATGACCGGCATGAGCGCAGTTGCAATGTCGCCAAAAGCCGGGGCGCATGGCGAATTGTGCGGGATGATGGCGATCAAGGCGGCGATCGAGGCGCGCGGCGAAGCGGAGACGCGCCGCGTGGTTCTCGTGCCCAATTCCGCCCACGGCACGAATCCGGCCACCGCCGCGCTGATTGGCCTTTCCGTGCGTCCCGTTCCCGCCGGCGAGGACGGGAACGTCGGCGTCGATGCGGTAAAGAGCGCTCTCGCGCCAGACGTGGCCGCGATCATGCTGACCAATCCCAACACGTGTGGGCTGTTCGAGCGGCAGATCGTCGGGATAGCCGAAGCGGTCCGTGAGGCCGGCGCCTATTTCTACTGCGATGGCGCAAACTTCAACGCAATCGTCGGCAAGACTCGCCCGGGCGACCTCGGCGTGGACGCGATGCACATCAATTTACACAAGACGTTCTCGACGCCGCACGGCGGCGGGGGGCCAGGGGCTGGGCCGGTGGCGTTGTCGTCGCGACTTGCGCCCTACGCGCCGGTTCCGTTCGTCGTTCGGGAAGGCGACGTGCTGCGCCTCGTCGAACATGCCGAGGGCTCCGCGTCGTTTGGCCGCATGAGCGCCTTCCATGGGCAGATGGGCATGTTCGTGCGCGCGCTGAGCTTCATTCTCTCGCATGGCGCGGACGGATTGCGGCAGGCCTCCGAGGACGCGGTCCTGTCCGCCAACTACGTGCGGGCTTCGCTCGGCGACGTCATGAGCGCGCCCTTCGGCGACCGCCCCTGCATGCACGAGGCCCTGTTCGACGACCGCTGGCTCAAGGACACGGGATTAACGACCCTCGACTTCGCCAAGGCGATGATCGACGAAGGCTATCACCCGATGACCGTTTATTTCCCGCTGATCGTGCACGGGGCGATGCTCATCGAACCGACGGAAATCGGAGTCGAAAGCCAGCCTCGACCTTTTCATCATGACGCTGCGCGATCTCGCGTTCGCGGTGAAAGCGGGTGACCGCGAGCGTTTCCTCTCCGCTCCCGTCCATGCCCCTCGCCGCCGCCTCGACGAGACGCGCGCCGCGCGTCAGCCGGTGCTGGGCTGGACGAGGCCGACGCCGGCCTGAGGGCGCGGCATGTCGCCGCCTTTCTTTTGAAGCGCAAATGGCCTTAGGGTGATTCCCCTGCGAATTCCGCCCGCCTGCGCCGGAGGTCAGCGCGACAATGCCGAACAAACTGATCCGCCTTGCGCTCGCCGGAATTCTGGCCGCCGTCCCCGTCACCGGGCTGTCGAACGCCGGTTGGGCCGAAGAGTCGGCGCCGCAGGCGCAATCGCCCGCAGCCCCGGGAGCGCAGACGCCTGCGCCGCCGGCTTCCCCTGCTCAAACGCCCGTTGCGCAGACGCCTGGCGCGCCGGCGGCGCCGGGAGCACAACCACCGGCGGCGGCCCAAGCTCCGGCCGCGAATGCGCCTCCTGCAGCTCCCGAAGCCGCCAAGCCGGGCGAACCGGCCAAGCCGCAGATCGAGGGGTCAACCGGCGAGACCGTCGACCTTCCTGCGCGACCCTTCGCGTATATCGAGGGCAAAGCCGATCGCGACGAGATTTATGGCGCCATCCTCGGGTCGCTCGGTCTCGTCAAACGCGACATGGACAAGGCGGGCGTGAAGCCAGCCGGCCGGCCGCTGGCGGTTTTCGTCGAATCGGACGAGAGCGGCTTTCGATATCACGCGGGATTCCCGCTCGAGGCGGCGCCCGAAGGCAAGACAAGCCTTTCCGACGCGGTGAAGTTAGGACAGACGCCGAGCGGCAAAGCGATGCGGTTCCAGCATATCGGCTCCTACGCCGACATCGACGCGACCTACGACGCGATCACAGCCTATCTCGACGAGAAGGGGATCGACGCGCAAGATTCGTTCATTGAGGAATACGTGAACGACGTGAAGGACGCCGACGATCCGACCCTCGAGGTCAATATCTACGTTCTGCTGAAATAGGCGAGTTTGCTGCCCCGAATTGATCGGCGTCAATCCTGGATCGGGCCCCAGCGGGATAATGAACACACGAAGGGAACGGAGTCGTCATGTCTGAGACGAGCGATGTCGTGGGGCGAGCGGTTGAGCGTCGCCATGCAGAATCAGGCCAGCTGTTGCAAATCCTGCGGGAGATTCAGGAAGAGGTCGATTGGATTTCGCCCGAGACTGCTGATTCAGTCGCTATCAAACTTGGGATTCCAAAGACGCAGGTCGATGGTGTCGTTCAGTTTTACTCGTTTCTCTACGACCAGCCCCGCGGCCGCTTTCGGATTCTGTTTTCAGATAATATCACGGACCGCATGCTCGGAAGTCTGACGCTGTTCGAGCACATGCTCAAGCGCCTGAAGCTGAAACGCGGCGAGGTCTCTGCCGACGGCGGGGTCAGCGTCGATCTGACGTCGTGCACCGGAATGTGCGACCAGGGGCCGGCGCTGCTCGTCAACAACCGGCCGGTCACGCGGCTGACCGCGCGGCGCGTTGACGAGATTTGCGATCTTGTGCGCGGCGGCGTTCCGCTCGCCGAATGGCCTGCGGACTACTTTCGTGTCGAGGACAACATCCGTCGCGCCGATGCGCTGCTCGGCTCACGCTACGAGCGGGGGTCGGCGGTGCGCGCCGCGATCGCGCTCGGCCGCCAGGGCATGCTCGACGAGATGAAGCGCTCGAACCTGCGCGGGCGCGGGGGGGCGGGGTTCACAACTTCGGTCAAATGGGAGAGCTGCCGCAACGCGCCCGGCGCGGAGCGTTACATCGTCTGCAACGCGGACGAGGGCGAACCCGGCACCTTCAAGGATCGCGTTCTCCTCACGTCCTACGCCGAACGCGTGTTTGAAGGCATGGCGATCGCCGGCTATGTCGTCGGCGCGGCGCGCGGCCTCCTCTATCTGCGCGGCGAGTACCGGTATCTGCTCGAGCCGCTGGAGGCGAAGCTCCAGGCGATGCGCAAGGATCGGCTGCTCGGCGCAAGCATCTGTGGGGCGCAGGGCTTCGACTTCGACATCGAGATCCATCTTGGGGCGGGCGCCTACATCTGCGGTGAGGAATCGGCGCTGATCCAGTCGCTCGAAGGCAAGCCCGGCAAGCCGCGCATCCGCCCGCCGTTCCCGGTTACCGTCGGGTATCTCGGAAAGCCGACCGTGGTCGACAACGTCGAGACGCTTGCCGACGCGACCGCCGTGGCCCTGCTCGGGGGACGTATCTTCGCCGGTCAGGGCACGCGGCACTCCGCCGGAACCAAGATCCTTTCGGTGTCCGGCGATTGTGCGCGGCCGGGCCTCTACGAATATTCCTTTGGCGTCCGGGTCGAGCAGGTGCTGAAAGATTGCGGCGCGGGAGACGTCGCCGCAGTTCAGGTCAGCGGCCCTTCGGGCGTCTGCTTGACGCCGGACGAATTCCGCCGCCACATCGCCTTCGAGGACGTGCCGACCGCGGGCGCGTTGATGATCTTCGGCAAGGACCGCGACCTGTTCGAGGTCGCGCGCAATTTCGCGCACTTCTTTGCCCACGAGAGCTGCGGCTTTTGCACGCCCTGCCGGGTCGGCACGACGCTGATGCGCGACGCGCTGGACAAGATCGCCGACGGACGCGGCTCCCGCTATGAGATCAACGAGCTGATGCGGCTTGCCGAGTTGTTGCGCCGGACCAGCCATTGCGGCCTGGGACAGACCGCCGGCAATCCGGTGCGCGACACCTGGCTCAAATTCCGCCCCGCCTACGAGCGGCGTCTCATTCGCGGCGATTTCGATCCTGCGGTCGATCTCGACGCCGCGCTCACGAGGGCGCGGGAGATCGCCGGGCGCGATGACGCGGGCGCCCACATCGGAGCCGAGGCATGAGCGCCACCGACACCACGATCGTCATCGACGACATGCCCGTTACCTTCAAGCCGGGACAGACGATTCTCGAGGCCGCGCTGGAGGCGGGCGTCTATATTCCGCACCTCTGCGCGCATCCGGAATTTGCGCCGCACGGCAGCTGCAAGCTTTGCAACGTCATCGTCAACGGCCGCAACGCGGCCGCCTGCACCATGAAGGCCTCGTCCGGCCAGGAGATCGAGGTCGACACGCCCGACCTGCAGGCCTACCGGCGCACGCTCGTGCAGATGCTGTTCGTCGAGGGCAACCACTTCTGCCCGGGATGCGAAAAGAGCGGCAATTGCCAGTTGCAGGCGCTGGCCTACGACAGCGAGATGATGACGCCGCACTTTGTCGAGTTCTATCCGCACCGCCCGGTCGACGCGTCGCATCCGGACGTGCTGCTCGACTTCAATCGCTGCATCCAGTGCGAGCTTTGCGTGCGCGCGAGCCGCGACGTCGACGGCAAATCCGTCTTCGCGCTGGCCGGACGCGGCATGGCCTCGCACATCATCGTCAATTCGCCGAGCGGCAGGCTCGGCGACACGAATTTCTCGGTGACGGACAAGGCCGCGCATGTCTGTCCGGTCGGCGCAATCCTGGTCAAGCGCGTCGGCTACGCCGTCCCGATCGGAGAGCGCCGCTATGACCTTGAGGCGATCAGCGAAGAGGCGACGCGCTGCGCGGTGGAGGAGGCCAAATGAGCGCGCCCGCTGAAACCGCCGCGCTGCCGAAGGTGCGGATCGCGACAACCTCGCTCGCCGGCTGCTTCGGCTGCCACATGTCCTTTCTCGACATCGACGAGCGCATTCTCGACCTCGTGAAGATCGCCGAGTTCGACCGTTCGCCGATCACCGACATCAAGCACTGCGGCCCCTGCGACATCGCGCTGATCGAAGGGGGGGTGTGCAACGCCGAGAACGTTCACGTGCTGCGGGAACTCCGCGCCAACGCCAAGATCCTGGTCGCGATCGGCGCCTGCGCGATCAACGGCGGCCTGCCGGCGATGCGCAACCGTCTCGACGTCGGGGACGTCCTGAATCAGGTCTATCGCGATCCGGACGGCGCGCGGGCGCATGTGCCGAACGACCCGGAACTGCCGCTTCTGTTCGACAAGGTGTATCCCGTTAACGAGGTCGTGCGGGTCGACTATTTCATTCCCGGCTGCCCGCCGTCCGCCGACGCGATCTGGAAATATCTCAACGATCTGATTCTGGGACGCATGCCGCGTCTCGATCACGCTCTGATGCACTATGATTGAAGGCTGTGCCAATGCTCAACCTCGAAACCGCCCAATCCCCACAGAAGCTGCGCCGCGTCGCCATCGAACCCGTGACTCGGGTCGAGGGCCACGGCAAGGTGACGATCCTCCTCGATGGGGAGAACCGGATCCATCAGGTCAGGCTGCACATTGTCGAGTTTAGAGGCTTCGAGGTCTTCATCGAGGGCAGGCCTTACTGGGAGGTGCCGGTCGCGGTGCAGCGCCTTTGCGGCATCTGCCCGGTCAGCCACCTGCTCGCGGCGACCAAGGCGATGGATATCATCGCCGGCTATGGCCCGCTGACGCCGACCGCTGAAAAGCTCCGCCGGCTCCTGCACTACGGGCAGCTGGTGCAGTCGCATGCGCTGCACTTTTTCCATCTCTCCTCGCCCGATCTCCTGCTCGGCTTCGAGAGCGAGGTGGCGAAGCGCAACATCATCGGCGTCGCCGCGGCCTTTCCCGATCTCGCCGTGCAGGGCGTCATGACCCGCAAGTTCGGGCAGGAAGTCATCGCCCACATCGCTGGAAAGCGCATTCATGGCACGGGCGTCATTCCGGGTGGGATGAACAAGGCGCTGAGCGCCGCCGACCGCGACTCCATGCGCGCAGGCATCGACAAGATCGTCGACTGGTCGAAGGCCGCTGTCGGCCTTGTGATCAAGCTGCACGAGACCAACCCCGAGTTCTATAAGGTCTTCGGCGAATCGCGCGCCAACATGATGGGGCTGGTCGACAAGCGCGGCGCGATCGATTTCTATCACGGCGGCCTTCGCGCCCGCGACGCCGACGGCGGCCCGATCTTCGACCACGTCGACTACGCGACCTACAAGAGCGTGCTCCAGGAGGATGTGAAAAACTGGAGCTACATGAAGTTCCCCCACATCAAGACGCTCGGCGCCGACAAGGGCTGGTATCGCGTGGGGCCGCTCGCGCGCGTGCAGATCTGCGACGTCATGCCGACTCCGCTCGCCGAAGCCGAACGCCGCACGTTCCTCAATGTCGGCGAAGGCAAGCCGCTGCATGGCGCCCTCATGTACCACTGGGCGCGGATGATCGAGATGCTGCACGCCGCCGAGATGGCGCGCGAGCTGCTGGACGATCCGGACATCGTCGGGACCGACCTGATGGCGGACAAGGGGCCGCGGCGCGAAGAGGGCGTCGGCGTCATCGAGGCGCCGCGCGGCACGCTCTTCCATCACTACCGCGCCGACGAGAACGACCTCGTGACCTATTGCAACCTCATCGTTTCGACGACCAACAACAACCAGGCGATGAACGAGGCAATCCGCGCGGTCGCGGCGCGCTATCTCTCGGGCCGCGAGCTGACCGAGGGGCTCCTCAACCACATCGAAGTCGCGATCCGCGCCTACGATCCGTGCCTCTCCTGCGCGACCCACGCGCTCGGCGAGATGCCGCTCGAGGTCGAGCTCATCGACGCGGAGGGCGCGCTCATTTCGCGCGTCCGCAAGGGCTGACAATTGCGGCTCGTCGTCTTCGGCTGGGGCAACGATGCGAGGGGCGACGACGGGCTCGGGCCGTTGCTGCTGGCGCGGATCGCCGCCGCCGGCTGGCGGGACGTGACGGCGATCGAGGATTTTCAGTTGCAGATCGAGCACGCGCTCGATCTCGACGGCGCGGAGGCGGCGCTCTTTCTCGACGCGGGCAGGAACACGGCCGCGCCGTTCACGTTCGCGGAGATCGGGCCGAAGCGCGACATGAGCCATACGACGCACGCGCTCGCCCCCGAGGCGGTGCTCGACGTCTATCAGCGCTCGCTCGGCCGGACGCCGCCGCCGTCGTTCACGCTCTGCATACCCGGCGAACGGTTTGAGCTCGGCGAGGGCCTGTCGGCGGAGGCGCGCGGGCGGCTGGAGGCGGCTTGGGCGTTCGTTCAGGGGCTGATGCAGGCGCCGACGGTCGAAGCGTGGCGGAGTGCGGCGCGCGCTTGCGCCCGAGGAAACGCCCAGCCCGCCGGATGACCTTGGCCGCCGCCCAAACAAATCCGCTCGCACTTATGCGATTTCAAAGACTTAGGCGCCAAGAACTGCAACTTTGGGTGGACGGGTGGACAGATTATGGCGCCTAACCCCTTGAAAAGCCGGTTCTGGCGCCAAAAGTGCGCCGCCCGGGTCCCGGGGTTCGTGCTGGCGTTTGCGGCGGGCCTGGCCTTCGCCCCGCTCTCCGTCTCAGCCGACCCCTCAGCGTTGTGGCGCATCGTCCATGACGCCTGCGTGCCCCACGCCGAGGCGGGGCAGGGTCCGAGGCCCTGCGAGAGCGTCGATCTCGCCAAGGGCGTGACTGAAGGCGTCGCCATCCTCAAGGACCTCGTCGGCGTCGCCCAGATGCTCGCGATCCCGACCCGCCGCATCAGCGGCATCGAGGACCCTCAGATGCTCGCGCCGGACGCGCCTCCCGTTTTCGCCGACGGCTGGAAGGCCAAGGCGCTGGTCGAGGCGCGCCTCAATCATCCGCTGCCGCGCGAGGCGGTGGCGCTGGCGCTCAATTCGAAATGGGCGCGCAGCCAGGACCAGCTGCACGTCCATGTGGATTGTGTCGCGAAGCCGGTCGCAGCCGCGCTTGCCGAATACCGCCCAGCCCTCGACGAAAACTGGCGCGCGATGACGGTCCCGCTCGCCGGGCGCGTCTACTTCGCCCGCCGGCTCGAACTCCACCGATCTTGCCGACCACGACCCGATTCGCCTGCTGGCCGAAGGCCTCGGGGGGGCGAAAGCCAATCTGCACGCCTATAGCCTCGCCGCCGTCGGGGCGACCTTCGACGGCAAGCCCGGCTTCATTCTGCTCGCGG
This sequence comes from uncultured Alphaproteobacteria bacterium, assembly GCA_963775665.1. Classification (GTDB taxonomy): domain Bacteria; phylum Pseudomonadota; class Alphaproteobacteria; order Rhizobiales; family Beijerinckiaceae; genus Roseiarcus. The sequence continues at coordinate 164,238 of CAVZJZ010000015.1, forward strand.
ACCGCTTTTCGCTGGAGGGGGGCGGGCACGCCGAAGATATCCAGGACCACGATTGCGCGATTGCCCAACTTGCGCCATGATTTCGACAAGGTCCGCTTCCCGCGGACCTCGGGGGCCGCGATGCCGGGTCGTCAGTCGCCCCGGGTCCCAGTCGGCGGCGGCGCGCCAGTTGCATGACCAGAGCCGCCGACGCTTGGGGTGAGCCATTCTGGCGCGCCTTGTTGCGCTCTCGGAGGGGAGAAGCGGGCCATGCGTTCCATTTTGAAATTCCTGCTGGCGCTCGGCGTCGTCCTGGCGGCGCACAGCCACGCTCTCGCGTTCGTCCATATCGACGTCGACCTCAGTTCGCAGACGATGCACGTCAGCTCGGGCTCGGGAGAAAGCTACGTCTGGCCGATATCCTCGGGTCGAAGCGGCCACTTGACGCCGCGCGGGGTGTTCCGGCCGCGGGCGCTCTACACGATGGTTCATTCGGCCAAGTACGGCAACGCGCCGATGCCCCATTCGATCTTTTTCTACGGCCAGTATGCAATCCATGGCACGAACGCGGTCGGCGCGCTCGGCAGCCCGGCCTCGCATGGGTGCATCCGGCTGTCGCCACAGAATGCCGCGACGCTCTTCGCCATAGTCCAGACCCAGGGGGCGCAGATCCGTATCGTCGGATCGCCAGAAGTCCGTATCGCGCACAGCGGCCATCGGAGCGAAACCGCGCTCGGCTATGCGCCGGTCCATCACGCCCGAACGCTCAATCAATGGGCGCGCAATCCGCTCGCACGCTGAAGCGGCCGATAGACCAAGCCGCAAGGCCGGCGAAAGTTTCGCCCGGCAAGACGCGCGTTTGGGTGTCGCGTTTTCCCTCTGATTGGGATATCAGGCCGACCGACGCATGTCGTTCGAGGAGGCCATTGGTGCAGAGACGTCAATTCCTGGCCGGCGCAGCCGGGCTGATCGCGGGCGCTCTCGCGCCCCGCTTTGCGCTGGCCAATGTGCCGACGCCGTTCACGTTCGACTTGAATCCGCCGATGGACAGTCGCGAGAAGTTCATCGCCTGGGGCGTGGCCCAACGCGGCGAGGATCCGAAATTTCTGGGCGAACGTTTCGACCGCTTCGAGGCGATGGTGCGAAACGAAGATCTGCTCAACGACCGTCACAAGCGCGCCTTCCTGCTCAACTCCGCGCGAAAAATTCGTGCTTCAGCAGAATCTGGGCCGCGCCTATGAGCATGCCTTTCTCGATATCGGTTTCGGAGTGACGATCTCGGGACCTCACATCGTCGGCCGCATGACCTCGAATATCGATCCGAAACAGGGCGAGAAGGTGCTCGAGATCGGCACCGGGTCGGGCTACCAGTCCGCCTATCTCTCGCACCTGACCGACAAGGTCTACACGATCGAGATCATCAAGCCGCTCGCCGAACGCACCCGCGGAATTTACGACCAGCTTGTCAAGGACGGATATGGCGAATTCTCCGCGATCACCTCCAAGGCTGCGGACGGCTATTACGGCTGGGAGGAATTCGCTCCGTTCGACAAGATCATCGTCACCTGCGGCATCGATCACGTTCCTCCGCCCCTGCTGCAACAACTGAAACCGGGCGGCATCATGGTCATCCCGGTCGGCCCGCCTGGCGCGCAACGCGTTCTCAAGGTGGTTAAGACGGAAGGATCGGACGGTCAGATGACGGTCGCGCGCTCCGACATCTACGGCGGACGCATTGTTCCCTTCGTGCCCTTCACCAAGCTCGAAGGCGATCAGATCGTCGGCACGCACAACAACTGACAGCGATCCGCTGCTCTCCGGTCGGGCGGAGCTCCGTCCTAACTGAGCGCCGGTTTTGTCCGTAGCGGCCGCTGTCCAGAAAGAGCGCATGAACGAAGCCAGGCCCATTCCGACCGCCGACGCCATCGTCGGGCGCGTGAGCGCCGAAGACGCGAGCGGCGATGCGGCGCTGAGCGCGCGCGAACGCGTCGGCCTCTATTTCGCAGTCGGGCTCGGCGCGGGGTCTGTGATCGCGCTCCAGATCGACATCATGCGCGTGTTCGCGGTGGGGAGCTGGGCGCATTTCGGCTCGCTGGTCGTGAGCCTCGCCATGCTCGGTTTCGGGCTCACCAGCGCGGTCATGACCATATCCAAGGACTGGTTTTCGCGACACTGGCGCAGCGCGGCGACGATCGCGCTCGGGCTTCTCGGGCCGCTCGCGGTCGGCGCCAATCTCTATGTCCAGCAACTCGGCTTCAACGCCATATTCATCGTTTCCGACCCGGCGCAGAAGTGGAAGCTTTTGCAGATGTTCCTGGCGGAGCTGACGCCATTCCTCGCGGGCGCGGTCTTCCTCGGCTGCGTCTTCCTCAAAAGCAACCGCACGTTCGGACGCGTCTATTTCGCCGATCTGGCGGGCGCGGGTCTGTGCGGCCTCATTTTTCTCCTGGCGATGTATGTGTTCGTCCCAGCCAATTTGATTGCGGCGCCGCTGGCGCTCTGGCTTGCCGCATGCCTCGCCTGGGCGCTGGGGCCCGGAGGCCTCGCCGCGCTCGTTCCCTACGGGCTCGCGGGCGTACTGGCTTTCGGAAGCCATTTTGCGCTGGCGCCGGCTTTGGGCCTGAAGACGCTCGCAGTCAACGACTACAAGGGGGTCTCCTACGCCCGCAAATTCCCCGACGCGAAGAGGGTCTACGAAAGCGCATCGCCATTCGGCTATCTCGAGGCTTATTCGAGCTCGTATCTGCATTTCGCGCCCGGCCTCTCCGACAACGCGGGCTTCAGCCTGCCGACCATGCCGGTCAACGCCTATCTCGGCCTCTATATCGACAGCGACGGCCCGATCGGCATCATGCGCGACCTCACCGACAAAGAGACGGCCTACTTCCGCTTTCTGCCGATGGTGTACCCCTACATCATCAAGTCGTCGCCCAAGACCTTCATCACGCAGTTCGGCGGCGGCATCTCCACCGAAGTCGCCCTGCATTCGGGCGCGCGGGACGTGACGATCGCAGAGGGCAATCGGGCGGTGCTCGAGGCGTTCCGGAGCGACGTCATCAGAAACTTTACGGGCGACATTCTGTCGAAGGTTCGAGTGATCGACTACGAGGGCCGTCATTTCCTCGCGCACACCGACGAGCGCTTCGACGTCATCGACCTGAGCCTGGCGGATTCGGTCGGTCTTTCCAATCCGGGCGGCTTCGCCATCGTGGAGAAATTCTCCTACACGAAAGAGGCGATGGAGACCTACATGCGCGCGCTGGCTCCCGGCGGCGTCTTGTCGGTCACTCTTTGGAACAAGGAGGAGCCGCCCAAATCGGTGTTGAAGCTCTATGCGACGATGGCGGCCGCGGCGCGCGAGGTTGATCCGGCGCATCTCGCAAGCTCGTTCTTTGTCTCATCCATGTATCTCTCCACCGCGACGGTGCTTTACAAGAATGGGGGTTTCACCCCGGGTGAGATCGAGAAGCTGCGTGCGCACACGCGCGACATGTCCTTCGACGAGATCTACTCGCCCGGGTTCGTCTACGATTCCTCGCAGACCGACGCGACGCTCGATGGCTATATCCAGCAGATCTTCGCCGGCGCGGCCGGCGGACCGCCGGCCGCGCCGGGATCGAGCGAAGGGGCCGACGCGAGCGCGGCTGCCGACCAGGCGTCTGACGCTGCGCCTCCCTCGGGCAAGCCCGATGAGGGGGTGCTGCCGGCGACCGTGATGGGCCGGCTCGCCTGGCGCGCCCTCATGTCCGGCCAGTGGTCGGACATCGCCTCGCGCTATGTGTTCGACACGCGAGCGCTCACGAACGACGAGCCCTATTTCGCAGCCTACGTCAAAACGACCGACTTGCCGCGAGTGCTCGATCGTCTCGAACTGCTGCAGGATGAGTGGGGCTACCTCCTGATCTGGGCCACGCTCGGCGTCGCTTGTCTGACGGCGACAGTGCTTCTGGTGATTCCCGTCCTCTGGGGCTGGCGGACGATCTTCTCGCATTCGCGCGGCAAGGCGCTCACGGTTCTCTACTTCGCTTGCCTCGGCGCCGGCTACATCATGGTCGAAGTCGGGCTCATCGCCCATTTCGTGATGGCTCTCGGGAATCCGACGATCTCCGCCTCGGTGCTGATCACCGGCATGCTGGTCTTTTCCGGCCTCGGCGCGCTGGCTTCGGAGCGCATCCTGCCCCAGATGCGGACCCTCATGCCGGCTGTGTTCCTTGCGATCGGAGGATTGCTGCTGCTCTACGCGATCATGATCAATCACGCGCTCAACGGGATAGGGGCGCTGCCTTACGGCGAGCGTCTTGTCGCCTGCTTTCTGCTGATAGCGCCGCCGGCCTTTCTGATGGGCTTCCCCATGCCGATCGCTATGACAACCCTGGGTCGTCTAGGAAAGGACCACATGTTCATCTGGGCATGGGGCGTCAATGGCTGCTTTTCAGTGATTGGGGCAGCCGCGGCGCCCGTCATCGCGACCAATTTCGGCCTTGGGGCCGTCATCGAGGTCGCTGCGGTCGCCTACTTTCTGGCGCTCCCCGCATTTTTTGGTGTCATCGCTGTGGATAAAGTCGTCCCCGAGGTTTGACCCGGGGTCATAGCCCGGTTGTCGCGTTGCAACATTACACTAATGCAACAATACGACGACGGACTGCGGACACTTGCCGAACACAAAAATTCCATAGTTAACAATTCCTTATTGGCCAAGCTCGGAAAGAGGCGCTTCGCGAAGCGCGTTGCAACCGGAGGCCTGCGTTGAACGCTGAGCTGCCTGCGGCATCAGAATCGGGCGTTTGAGTCCGATGCGGCCTTAATCTTGGGTCTCAAATCAATCCCTTGCATAATTACGTAGTAGTTAAGTAAAAATTATCGTCATCGAGCCTCTCTGCGGCGGAATCCGAAGTCAAGAAACGCGGTTGCCTCGCTGCCGGCGCCATGCCATAGTCTTTATCGCTTCAAGAAACGCACGAGAATAAAGGGTCAACGGCTTGGTATTGTCTGGATGAACTAGAGTAATATAAGAGGATATTATTAAAGGTCCGGCAGTATCGGGGCCGGGCTCGGGGGCGCCAAGCGGGGTGCGGGGCCAATCGCGACATAGTCGGCCCCGAGATTTGTCAAACTCTCGAACCGGTCAAACATCCGTAGTTTCCACTGCGGGGGAAAGAAACTATGTCAGATCAAAGCGTTGTCGGATATGCGGGAGATTTGCTTTCGCCCGACGCCTACGGGCTGCTTGCAAGAGACGCCACTTCGATCCTGATCGACGTACGGACGCAGGCGGAGTGGGCTTGGGTCGGCGTGCCCGATCTGAAGGCGTTGGGCAAAACCCCGCTTTATCTGGAGTGGCAGAGCTTTCCCTCGATGCAGGTCGACGGAAACTTCCCCTCGCGTTTGACCGGCATGTTGGAGAGCGCGGGCGTCAAGCATGGAGCCCCGTTGATATTTCTCTGTCGGTCCGGAGTCCGCTCGCGCCATACCGCCATCGCGATGACGAACGCCGGTTGGACGCCCTGCTTCAATATCTCGGACGGCTTTGAGGGGCCGCTGGATTCATCGCGCCACAGGAGCGTAATCGGCGGCTGGAAGGCGGCGGGTCTCCCCTGGACGCAGCCGTAGACGCCCATGAGCGCGTCCCGTTCCCTGCCCCCCCCAACGTATCCCGTTCACACTGTTCGCTCCCCGGTCACGCCCATGGAAATCTATAACGAAACCAACGCCAACGTCTTCGATCGCGGGGGCGCAGGTGTTCCCCCGTTCCTCACGGCCTGGCGGCGCTGTTGCGAAAGGTTGCGGGCGGAACTCGGCGAGGACATCTTTAACTCCTGGTTCGGCCGCTTGGAGTTGGAATCGGTCGCCGGGGGTCAGGCCCGCCTCTCAGTTCCCACTCGCTTTTTGAAGAGCTGGATCGACACCCATTATGTTGGGCATATCACCACGGCGCTGACCGCTGAAATCGGTCCGGTTGCACGCATCGTTGTCGCCGTGCGCTCGTCGACGCGGCCTGAAACGATGATGAACCAGCCCCCTTGTGCGCAAGCGTCATCGCCCAAGCCAGAGGCCGCGGCTTTGAGCGAACAGGACCGCTCCACCCCTGCTGCACGTCGCGCCGCGACGAGAGCGCCTGCGCCTTCGTCTGGCGAGCCTTTGGTCGGCTCGCCCCTCGATCGCCGGTTGACGTTCACGACCTTTCAGGCCGGCCGGTCCAATCAGCTGGCGTTATCGGCGGCTCAGCGCGTCGCCGAGCACGGCAGCGGCAGGACGTCAGCCTTCTGTCCCCTTTACGTCCACTCGGCGGTCGGTCTCGGAAAAACGCATTTGCTGCAAGCCGTCGCGCATACCGCGGCGAGCCAAGGGCGCTCGGCGATCTATTTGACCGCTGAAAAATTCATGTACGGATTCGTCGCCGCGCTGCAGTCGCAGACCTCAATCGCCTTCAAGGAAAGGCTCCGCGCGATCGATCTTCTCATCTTCGACGACGCCCAATTCCTGCAGGGCAAGTCGATCCAGGCCGAATTCGGTCATGCGCTGAACGCGCTGCTCGATGCCGGACGCGACGTGATCGTCGCCGCCGATCGGCCGCCGAACGACCTCGAATCCCTCGATGAACGCGTGCGTTCGCGCCTCGGCGTGGGCCTTTGCGTCGAGATTGGTCCACTCGACGAACCGCTGCGTCTAAAGATCCTGGAGGCGCGCGTCACTGCTGCGCGGGCGCTCCAACCGAGCTTCGAGCTTTCCCCCCCCGTGCTCGCCTTTGTCGCCCATTCGATCCGCTCCAACGGCCGCGATCTCGAAGGCGCTGTCAACCGGTTGCTGGCGCACACGACGCTTAGCGGGGCGCCGCTCACTGTCGAAGCGGCGGAAGTAGCCATACGCGATCTCATCCGTGCGCATGAGCCGAAACGCGTCAAGATCGAGGACATCCAGAAGCTCGTCGCAAACCACTACAACGTATCCCGCGCCGACATTCTCTCGTCCCGACGCACCGCGGTCGTCGTCAAGCCGCGCCAGGTGGCGATGTTTCTCGCCAAGACGCTGACCATGCGCTCGCTGCCGGAGATCGGACGGCGGTTCGGCGGACGGGACCACACCACCGTGCTGCACGCCGTCCGAAAGATCGAGGCCTTATCTGCAAGCGACGGAACGCTGCGCGAGGAACTCGACCTCCTGAAGCGAATGCTGCAGGAGTGAACGCGTTTCGCGAGGCGAGGGTCTCGAGGACGACGCGGCGGGTCGGATCCCCGGTCCCCCGCTAGTCCGGTGAGCACGACCCTCATTTTCAAGCTCGTCGCGACCAAGGAATGGCGGGCCGCCGAATCGGCTGGCGCTTTCGAGGGCGCCGCGCCCGATCGCGCAGACGGCTACATCCATTTTTCGACGGCCGCGCAGGCGGCGGAGACCGCGGCAAAATGGTTCGCCGGTCGGGAGGATCTCACTCTGGTCGCGGTCGATCCGGAGGGGCTCGGCGCCGCTCTCAAATGGGAGCCATCGCGCGGGGGTGCGCTCTTTCCGCATCTCTACGCCCGTCTGCCGATGAGCGCTGTCGTCTGGTCGCGCCCGCTGCCGCTCGGATCCGACGGCCGCCACGACTTCGGGAGCCTCGAGGGGTGAGGCTCGCCCAAGTTGCTGAGCCCCTCATCAGGCTTCTGCCGCCGGAGACGGCGCACCGCGCCGCGATCGCCGGACTGAAGATCGCGCCCCCACGATCGGCCAGCCCCTGCGATCCCCGCCTGGCGGTCGAGGCGCTCGGCCTCAGGTTCCCGAACCCGCTCGGCCTTGCGGCCGGGTTCGACAAGAACGCCGAGGTTCCCCGGGCGATGCTGAACCTCGGCTTCGGCTTTGTCGAGGTCGGCACGCTGACGCCTCGCCCGCAAGACGGAAATCCGCGCCCCCGGCTGTTCCGCCTTCCCGAAGACCGCGCCGTCATCAATCGTTTCGGCTTCAACAACGTCGGTTACAAGACCGCGCAGGCGCGTCTTGCGCGACGTCCCAAGGGTCTAATCGGCGTCAATGTCGGAGCCAACAAAGACGCGCCCGACCGGATCGCGGACTACGTGCTCGGCGTCAAAACTTTCGCCGCAACGGCGGACTATTTCACCATCAACATCTCCTCGCCCAACACGCCGGGCCTGCGCGACCTGCAGAAGCGCGAGGGTCTGGACGAGCTGGTCGCGAGGGTCGTCGACGCGCGCGACGAAAGCGAGCCGCGCCGGCCGCTGCTCATCAAGATCGCGCCCGATCTCGACGAGCGCGGGCTTGACGACATCGTCGCTTCGGCGCTCGGGCGCCGGGTCGACGGCCTCATCGTCTCCAATACGACGGTCGCGCGGCCCGCTTCGCTGCGCTCGAGCCATCGCGGCGAGGCCGGAGGCCTGTCGGGCCGACCGCTGTTTAAGCCGTCCACCCGGCTGCTCGCGCGCGCATACGTTGCAGTTGGCGGGGCGATGCCGCTGATCGGCTGCGGTGGCGTCGAGGACGCCGAGACCGCGCTCGCCAAGATCGAGGCCGGCGCGAGCCTGGTGCAGCTCTACACAAGCCTGGCGCTCAGGGGCGTGGGCGTCGTCGAGGAGATACTTGCAGGGCTCGCGCGCGCGGTCCAAGAGCGCGGCGTCGCGAGTATTGGGGCCTTGACCGGGACCCAAGCCAGCAACTGGGCTGGACGGACCTGAGGTAGCGAGCGTCCAATCAACGGACTGGAATCCTCGCCACGCCAATCCAGGGACGCGTATACCTGGAAGGCGCCCAAAGACGCCTCTCGCCGACCATCAATTCCGCAACCAAATCCTTATTTTTCAACTAGTTAAGCACTATATTCTGATACTTTCAACGAGATTCGGTCTGTTCCGCCTGAAGCACGGTCCAGCTGGCTGCGCCGTTTCTCAAAAGTAAACCATGACTTCGGTATTTTGGCAAGAGAAAGTCCGCTTTTCTGAGAGCGGCGTCGGCCTTCGGGAGACTCAGTATTGCCTGGAAGAGCGCGTCATCCCCATTGCGCTTTCGACACGCGCTTCGACGGCGACGCTTCAGACCGCCCTGCCGACCAGCGCCCCAATGCCTGCAGTGACCGCCATGGCGAGGGCGCCCCAAAAAGCGACCCGAAGGGTGGGCTTCCCGACTGGCGCTCCGCCGAGCCAGGCGCCGAGCGCGCCGAGCACTGCGAGAAAGATCAACGCCGCAACCGAGACGGCGACGACGGTCTCCTCGTGCGGCGCCGAGACGGCCGCAAGCGTCGGCAGCGCCGCTCCGGCGGCGAAAGCGACAGCGGAAGCGCCGCCGGCGAGAACCGGATTGGCGCCCATGCCTTCAGAGAAGCCGAGTTCGTCGCGCGCGTGAGCGCTCAGCGCATCCTTGGCCATGAGCTGTTCCGCGACCTCCCCCGCCAGCGCAGGCGACAGTCCGCGATTGACATAGATCTGGGTCAGCTCGACCAGCTCAGCTTTCGGCTCCTCCCGCAGCGCGCGGCTTTCACGCTCGAGGTCGGCTGCTTCGGAATCGGCCTGCGAACTCACAGAAACGTACTCGCCCGCCGCCATCGACATCGCGCCAGCCGTCAATCCGGCGAAAGCAGCGGTCAGGATTTCGCCGCGCGCTCCGCCCGCGACGGCGACCCCAACGATGAGGCTCGCCGTCGAGATGATCCCATCGTTCGCCCCCAACACTGCAGCGCGCAGCCACTGGCCGCGATGGACAAAGTGAACCTCAGCGTTCGGCATGGCGCCCCTCGATACGCTGGAGGTCGCGTAACACGGAGCGACCAGGAGTCGCCAGCAAGGATCGCGGTCAGACCTGCGTCAGATTGGCGCGCGAACCCAGAAATAGCATCTCGGGTTCAGGTCAAAAGTAGGGGCGCATTGAGCGCCGCGAGAAGCGCGCTGGCCTCGACCATCTCCGGCATCGCTTCTGTCGGCGAGAAGCCCTTCAGCGCCGACATGAGGGCCGCCGCCGCATCACTGCGGCGGTTGCTCGACTGCCGCAATCTCGCCAGCGCCAGCGCGGCCCGTAGGCCGAAGCTTCGCGACTTCTGCTGGTGGGCGATGGCGATCGCGGCCTCAAAAGCCTGCTCGGCCCGCGCGCTAGCTGCGAGGCCGCCGGCCTGCAGGATTTCGCCGCGAAAGCGGTAGAGCTCCGGGTCGGACCAATGCTCGCCCGTCTCGTCGGCCAGACGCAGGCCTTCGTCGACCAGCGACAGCGCGCCGGCCGGGTCGCCCGATTGCGCGACAAATTTTCCGAGAAGGCCGTGAAGATAAGGAGCATCCGCCTTGGCGCCCTGATCCATGTAAACCGCCAGAGCGCGCCGAAAGTGCCTGACGCCTTCGGTTCCACCAATCTCTCGAACGCGCGCCCAAGACGCGATCACATCGCCGAAAACGACGTAGAGCGACATCGCGTGCGCCTTTGCGAGCCTGACCTGGACCCCGACGGAGTGCAGCGCGGCGGCAGGATCGTCGCGCCGCACGTCCAGCCTCGTCTTGAACGCGTGCACGTTGACGATGGTCGGGATATGGCCGATTTCGAGGGCCGCGGCGACCGCGCGATCCATCATCGCGGCGGCGCAGTCGACGTCGCCGAGATGCCATGCCGCGAGCGCAACATAGGCTGCCGCGACGGATCCGGTGTCGACGCTAAACCGGAAGCGCGACTCACGGTCCCGCTCCGGATCGTAGTCGTGAAGCGTTCGTTCGAGATGGCTTCGCGCGGCAGCTAACTCACCCTGGGAAAGGCAGGTCAGGCCGAGAACGCGCCGTGCGGCGCCGGCCTCCATCGCCCGGTCTTCAGCCTCGGCTTCGCGCAGGAAGGCTTCGGCCGTGTCGCGCGCCGCGCGCAATTCGCCGCGCGTATAGCTTCGCACCCACCGGCCGTTGTATTCATTGAACCGCTCCTCCGTATTTCCGCAAAGCGCGGCGAGTTCGCGAACGCGAGCGAAGGCAGCCTGGGTCTCTTCGGCCGCAAAGCCCTTCGACCACATCACGGCCTGAGCATAGTCGGACTGCAGCTTCAGCCGTCGAACCGCAGCTATTGCGGGATCGGAGTCCGAAGCCCGCCCGTCGGCCAGTTCGATCGCCTTGCCGAGGTGGGAAATCGCTTCCCGGAAAGCTGAGCGGCGCAACGCCTGATCTCCCGCTTTTCCCCACCATTCGATTGCGAGATCCTCCTCGCCCGCCTGGGTGAAGTGATGCGCGATCGCTTCAGGCTCATGGGAACTCGGCGCGCCGGCGGAATTGCGCAGAACTTCCGCCGCGCGCATATGCAGCGCCTGGCGGTCGCTCCTGATCAGATTTTCGTAGGCCGCGTCCTGGATCAACGCATGCCTGAAGCGATAGCGGGCCTCGGGCGCTGCGCCATCGCCCAACAGGATGTTGGCGTTGGTCAGGCGCGCAAGCGAGGCCTGCAATGACGCGTCCGGCAGACCCGCAACGTCGCGAAGCAGCGCGTAGGAAAACTCCCGCCCGAGCACCGCGCCCATCTCGGCAATTTCGCGCTCGGCGCCCAAATTGTCGAGCCGCGCCGACAGCGATTGCTGAAGGGTCGGCGGGATCGCCTCGACGTCCGACTGTTGACTGCGCTCGAGAAGCAGCCGGGTGACTTCTTCGACAAAAAGAGGCACGCCGCCCGAGCGTTCGCTGATGGTGTCGATGATGTGCTTCGAGAGCGGAGCCCGGGCCGCGAGCGCGCCGATCATCCGGCGGACGTTCGCGCGATTGAGCGGCGGGATCGTGATCAACGCGTGATGGGCGCGCGGCCTCCAGGGCGCCTGAAACTCGCTCCGCGCGGTCGCTAGGATGTAGAGCGGCGCCTGCGCGCCGGATTCAGCGACGGCGGAGAGAAGGTCGAGCGAGGTCGGATCGGACCATTGCAGGTCTTCAAAGGCCAGGACGAGCGGCTGCACCCGCGACCCTGCCAAGATCCAGGACTCGATCGCGGCCAATTGGCGCCGGCGCAGGTCATCGGGGGCGCCAGTTTCGACGCGGGAAGGCGGCAAGGGAATGTCTAGCAACGGCGCGACCAAGGGTGCGATGGCGTCAAGCCGGACTGCCTTCAAGACCTTTTCAAATTCAGCGAGCCGCTCGGCCGGCGCCTCGCCGATGTCGAAGCGTTGGCGGCCCCACTCCGCGATCGGATGCAGCGGGGTATTCTGCAACAGCTGGGAAGCGCTCCACTCCATCCAGGTGTGCGGGGTTTCTGACAGCCGGGTCTGGAACTCCTTCAAGAAGTCTCGACTTGCCGATGCCTGGCTCGCCGACGATCAAGGCCAGCTGACCCTTGCCAGAACGGGCGCGTTCCCAGCGACGCATCAGCAGCGCCAGTTCCTGTTCGCGGCCGGCAAGCGGGGTCAGTGTCCGCAGGCCAATCCTTCGCGGGCCGGCCACGGCGCGCACGATGCGGTAGAGATTGACCGGCTGTGGCACGCCTCTCAGCTCACGGGCGCCACGGTCCTCGGCGACGAACAACCCTGCAACCTGACGCTGGACGTTGGCGGTGACGAGCACCGAACCCGGGTCCGCCGCCGCGTGAACGCGCGCGGCGATGCTGGTCGCCTTCCCGAAAACGCCGCCCATCGAATCGACCACGACCTTGCCGGCATCCAGACCGATTCGAGCCGAAAGCCTGGGGGCGCGGCGCTTGCCTGGCCGGTCGTTGAGGTCACCGATCGCCTTTTGGATCGCGAGGGCCGCGCGCACCGCACGCTCGGCGTCGTTTTCTCGCGCCTGGGGGTAACCGAACACCGCCGTCAGGCTGTCGCCAAGGCCCGGGAACACGTGCCCGTCGAACTTGCGCAGGGCCCCCGAGGCCGCTTCGAGATACGGAACGATAATATTGCGCCAATCTTCTGCATCGAATTCAGCGACAAGATTCGCCGTATCCAAAGCACAAAACAAAAAAGTCACGAAACGCCGCTCGACGGCGTCGTGCGCGGTGACAGCGTCTCCCGTTGGAAGGCGAGACGAACTCGTCTCCAGCGCCATGATCGCCTTGATCAGGCGCTTGCGGGGCCCGAGCGCGACGCCGAGCCGCTTGAGATCGGCTTCGGTCAGGTCCGGCAGTACGTCCCAATCGATCTCGAGTTCGCGAAACCTGGCTTCGTATTGGCCGAGCCCAATGCTATGAAGCCACTCGCCGATAGTCATGACCCGCCCTCTCGCGGCGATTGTCGCCGAGCATAGGCAAAGTGTCGGGGCTTGGCCAGTCGACGAATGCGTTAGATAATCGTGAATACAGTGTTACCGCAACGCGGCGATTGACTTTAGACTTGGCGCCCGGGGGCGCCGATTCGAGACAGAGGCGTTCTGTGACCGCCAATCTCCAGATCCTGCTCGACCACCGTCCAGCCGGAAAGGTCTCACCGGCCAATTTCCGCGCCGTCGAAACGCCCGTTCCGACGCCCGGGTCGGGGCAGGTCCTGGTGCGTCATCATTTTCTGTCGCTCGATCCCTATATGCGCGGACAACTCGACGACGCGAAATCCTATGCGAATCCCCAGGAGGTCGGCGCCGTCATGCAGGGCCGCACAGTTGGAATCGTCGAGACCTCCAACAATCCGAAGTTCAAGGCGGGCGACGCGGTCGTTGGCGAGGGAGGCTGGCAACGCTTTTCGTTGAGCGACGGGCGTGGGCTGCGGGTGATCGACGCGAGAGCCATTCCGGTCCAGGCCTATCTCGGCCCGGTCGGCATGCCGGGCGTGACCGCCTGGTATGGCCTCAATACGATCATCGCGCCGAAGGCCGGCGAGACGGTGCTCGTTTCCGCGGCGACCGGCGCGGTCGGCTCGGTGGTCGGACAACTCGCCAAACTCGCGGGCGCGGCGCCGGTTGGCGTCGCCGGAGGCCCCGAAAAATGCGCCTACGCCGTCAATGAGCTGGGATACCAAGCCTGCGTCGATCACAAGTCGGCGCATTTCGCCGAGGAACTCAAGGCGGCGCTGCCGAACGGCGTCGACGGCCTGTTCGAGAATGTCGGCGGCGAGCCGTTCGCGCAGGCGCTGCGGCGGCTCAACACCTTTTCCCGGGTCGCCATCTGCGGCCTCATCGCGTCCTACGAAGGGGCGCCGACGACGCTGCCGGACATGCGCATCTTCCTCGTCAAACGGTTCAAAATGGAGGGTTTCATCGTCTCGGACCACATGAACCTGTGGCCCAGGGCGATCGAGGAACTTGCAGATCATGTGGCCGCGAAACGGCTGACCTGGCGTGAGACGATCCGCGACGGGCTCGAGAAAGCGCCGCAGGCGCTGGTCGACCTCCTGCATGGCGAGAATTTCGGCAAGATGCTGGTGAGGGTCGATTGAGCTAGACTCAAATGCTCGATCGCCTTGAGCCATGTTGAAATCTGTTTGTGCGCGCTCTAGATGCCATCCCGGAGGGCTCGTTGGCGAGGGGCTTCGCCTAAAGACGGGCCCTCGGAAACGGAGCGTCTCCAATCTCATGAAGCTCGGCGACTGGCTCAGGCGCAACGGCGTCAAGCGGGCGGATTTCGCCCGCCGCATCGGCGTGTCGCCCGGCGCGGTGACGCTGATCTGCCGCGAGGGCCGCGCCTGGCTGTCGCGCGAGACGGCCGAACGGATCGTCGCCGAAACCGCCGGCGCCGTCACGCCCAACGATTTCCTCCTCGCCGCTCCCAACGGCCCGAAAGGACACAGCATGCATCACCCCGTCACGGACGCCATCGAAGCCTTCGCCCGGGGCGAAATCGTTGTCGTCACCGACGACGACGACCGCGAGAACGAGGGCGACCTGATCGTCGCGGCCTCGCTCTGCACGACGGAAAAGATGGCCTTCATCATCCGCAACACCTGCGGCATCGTCTGCGCGCCGCTGACCGTGGACGACGCGCGCCGGTTGCACCTCGCCCCGATGGTGGCTTCGAACGAGGCGCCGCTTGGCACCGCCTTCACCGTTTCCGTCGACGTCAAACACGGCATGACGACCGGCATTTCGGCCGAGCAGCGTTGCAATACGGCGCGTGCGCTCGCGAACGGCAACATGGGCGCGAGCGATTTCGTCCGCCCGGGCCATGTGTTCCCGCTGGTCGCCAAGGACGGCGGCGTTCTGATGCGCTCGGGCCATACCGAAGCCGCGGTCGATCTCTGCAAGCTCGCCGGGCTGCCCCCGGTCGCGGTGATCTGCGAACTCGCCAACGACGACGGCACGGTGATGGTCGGGCCGCAAATCGCGGCCTTCGCCGACAGGCATACATTGAAGCGGATTTCCGTCGCCGACCTGATCGCCTACCGCCAGATGCGCGAAAAGCTCATTGAGCGCGTCGCGACGTTTCCGGTTCGCACGCCAATTGGCGAAATGCAGGGATACGGCTATCGCACGCCCTTCGATCCGGTGATGCATTTCGCCTTTGTGCACGGCGCGATCGGCGACGGCCGGAACGTTCCCGCGCGCCTCCATCGCTGCGATATCGTCAACGACATTTTCGGCGCGGGCGCGATCCCCAAAGTTCTGCAACAGTTCAAGGCGGACGGCCGCGGCGCGCTCATCTATCTGCGCGACGGCGCGGCCGGGGTGCCGGCCAACCTCGGCGGGGCGGAGTCGACACAATCGGATGGCGCGCGGGCGAAGGAATGGCGCGAGGTCGGCCTCGGCGCGCAGATCCTGCGCGACCTCGGCGTCACCTCGATCCGCCTGCGCACCGACAACCCTCGCACCTACGTGGGCCTCTCGGGCTTCGGCATCGAGATCGCGGCGGTGGAGCCGATCGACGGATAAGGACGCCGATCGCCTTTCACTCCAGCGCTCACCCGTCCATCAGCGTCGAGACATGCGCGGCGACCGAGCGGGCGAGACTGTCGAGATGGTAGCCGCCTTCAAGCACCGAAACGATCCGGCCGGCGCAGCGCCTCTGGGCGATCTCCATGAGCTTGCGCGTCGCCCAGACATAGTCCGCTTCGACCAGGTTGAGATTGCCGAGCGGATCGCGCCGATGGCCGTCGAAGCCCGCCGAAATGATGATGAGATCGGGCGCGAAATTGTCGATGCGCGGCAGGATTGCGACCTCCATGGCCTCGCGGAAGGTCTCGCCGGCGTCGCCCGCGCGCAGGGGGGCGTTGACGATCTGGTCGTGCTCGCCCCGCTCGGACAGCGACCCGGTTCCCGGATAATGCGGCATTTCGTGGGTCGACGCGTACATGACGTTGCGGTCATTCCAGAAGATGTGTTGGGTGCCGTTGCCATGGTGGACGTCAAAGTCCATGATCGCGACGCGTTCGGCGCCATAGACCGCCTGCGCATGGCGCGCGGCCACGGCGGCGTTGTTGAAGAAACAAAAGCCCATCGGCGTCGCGAGTTCGGCGTGATGGCCGGGCGGGCGCGTGGCGACGAAAGCGTTCCGCACCTTCCGCGTCATGACCTCGTCGACGGCGAAGATCGCGCCCCCGGCCGAGCGCAGGGCGGCCTCGAACGTTCCTGGAGACATCGACGTATCCTGATCGATCGCCGTGAGCCCTTGCGTCGGCGTGGCTGCGCGGATCGCTTCGATATAGTCGAGCGGGTGGACGCGCGCGATCGCTGAAATCTCGGCCCGCGGCGCCGAGTCGCGCGCCAGCATCTGGAAGTTTTCGCTCTCGAAGGCGCGCTCGATCGCGCGCAGCCGGTCCGGCCGCTCGGGATGTCCCTCGCCCATGTCATGCGCCAGGCATGCCGGGTGGGTGATGAGCAGCGTGGTCACCGACTTCTGTCCCGCCTCGCAAATGCGTTCCCAGCCCGCGCGACACTCTCGCGCCAACCGATGCGAAAGTCCACCGCCGCGCCTAGTGCGGCGACCGGTTCCGGCTTACATGTCAGCCGTTTGGCCTCGGCTTCGGCCTCGCCATAGAGGCTCGGCAGCTCGCTGAACACCCGCATCGCCACATAACCCTCGCGGGCCGGCGCCGCAACGCGCAGATCGCGGGAGGGATCTTCCTCGTCGTCGTGCGCGGCGAGGGCCTGAACGTCCTTCGGCGTCGCGAGCACGATGTCGATGACCCCATGTGTCGCCGCTTTGTCGGTGAGCGCATAGAAGACGAGGCCGCGACGGGTGTGGAACGAGATCGAGGCGAAGGCGCGGCCCGATGGCGCGGTGACCCGAATCGGACCTTCGGCAAGGTCGTACCGGCAGAAGCTCATCGCCACGGCGGGATCGGCGAAGGGCAGCAGCGAGGCGTTCGGGCCGGCGCGCGGCAGAAGGACCGTCTCGTTCAGCGCCCCAAGCGGTTCGAGCCGGGCAAAGGCGTCGCGCGTCGCGACGAGCGGCGCGATCAGCACGACGAGCAGATGAACGAGGGCGGCGAGGATCGCCGTCGCGGCCACATAAACGGCAACCCCGCCCGCCGCAAACCGCAGTCTCATCCGCAGCCGACCTTCGTCACCCGCGGCGCCGCAGACTTGTCGATCTCGCCCGCGGTCGCGCCAAGCGGCGAATCATAGAGCCGAAGGGCGAGCGCGAAGGGGCCGGACCGGCCGATCGGCAGCCAGTTGCCCGGAATGGGCGTCGAGCGCCACAGTGATGGCGAAGTCGCCGTTGGCGGCCCGCACGATCTCCGACGAGCGGAAGCCGTAACGCCCGGCCAGGTTGTCGACCGGCCAGCCGTCCGGATCGACCAGGCTCAGCGTCCAGTAGCGCGCCGCCGGGACGCGTGGGCCGACCTCATAGACGCAGCGGGCGTCGAGCGGGCGGCCGTCGTCGTCGACCCGGGCGATCAGCTGCAGCCCTTCGCCGACGGCCAGCGGAATCTCGCCGCTCCTTTCCAGATTGGCCCGCGTATAGGGATCGGCCTCGGTCGAGCCGGCATGGGCCGCGATCTCCCAGGGACCGAGCCGCACGCGGTCGAAGGGACTGGACCGGCTGAGGGCGTAAGCGCTCGCCAGCAGGCCGAGGCCGAGGCCAACGACGCAGACCAGCAAGACCTTGACAAAATCCGTCACGCGACGCCGGTCTCCGAGAGTCGAGCCGATAAGCGCGACGCCCGAGCGCGCTGTCAAGCCGCCAGCCGACACGTGATTCAGGGCGAAGCGACGCCTTCGCGATTGACGGCGACGCCGCCAGGAACGGCGGCGCGCTCGGCCTCGGGCGCGGCCGATGTCTGGCTGCTTTTGAGCGCCTCGCGCGCCAGATCGCCGATGTCGAGGATCGCCCTGGTCGCGCGCGGCGAAAGGCCGATCGGCGCGGGCGAAGCCTCGGCGGCTTCCGGCGCGGCCTTGGCGACAGGGCCCGCGGCGGGCGCACTCGGCGCAGGCGCCGGCGGCGGGAGCCACGCCGAACGGCGGCTTGGCTTCGAGACCCTGGTGGGCGAAGACCATGATCTCGCGCCAGGTCATCGCCGGCAAGCGTGCCGCCGGTCATGTTCTCCATCGACGTGTTGTCGTCGTTGCCGAACCAGACGCTGCCGACAAGATTGCCGGTGAAGGCGTTGAACCAGGCGTTGGTCGAGTTGTTGGTCGTGCCGGTCTTGCCGGAGATCGACGAGGCCCGGAATCTGGGCGGCGCGGCCGGTGCCCTCGGTCACGACATGGGTCATGATGTTGTTCATCTCGGCGACCTTGTCGGCCGGAAGCACGCGCACCGGCGCCCCGCTGTCCGCCGCGTGGGTGTAGATCAGCTTGCCGTTCGAGTTGCGCGCTTCGATCGCCGCATAGGGCGTCACGCGCATGCCGCCGCTCGCCAGCGTCGCGTTGGCGCCGACCATGTCGATCATCTTGACCTCGTCCGCCCCGACCGGCAGCGACACCGTGTCGACGAGCGGCGTCGTCACGCCCATCGCGCGCGCCGTCGCGACGATCTTGGAGCGGCCGAGCGCTGCGATCTTGGCGAGGTGATAGCTCTGCTTCGGCGGCCAGTAGGCTTCGCCGATCTTGATCGACATGCGGATCGCGGCGGTGTTGAGCGATTCCGCCAGCGCCCGGTAGAGCGGCATGATGCCCGCCGCTCTCGCCGTGATAATTGTGCACGCAATAGTCGCCGATGCAGACGCCCGAGGCGTCGACCGGCGTGTCGGCGTGATATTTGCCGGTCAGAAGCGCGGTCATATAGACGAAGATCTTGAACGACGAGCCGGGCTGGCGCGCGGCGTCGGTCGCACGATTGAACTGGCTCGCGCCGTAGTCGCGCCCGCCGACCATCGCGCGCACGAGGCCGTCGGTCGTCGCGATGACCGCCGCCGCCTGATGGGCGTGATAGGCCGGCGCCTTGTCGCGCAGCATCGTCTCGATCGACCGTCTCGGCCTTGGTCTGCAGGGCGCTGTCGAGGCCGGTGCGCACGATGAGCGGTGCGCTCGTCGCCGAGCTTGCCGGCGGCGGCGAGCGCCTTGCACCTCCGAATAGGCGAAGTCGAGATACCAGTCCGGGCTGTCGTGGGCGGTCTGATCGACCGGCGTCGCCGGGTTGCGGCGGGCCGCATAGACCTGCCCCTCGGTCATGAAGCCGGCGTCGACGAGGTTGCTCAGGACGTCGTTGGCGCGGGCGCGGGCCGCGGGCAGGTTGACGAGGGGCGAATATTTCGTCGGCGCCTTGAAGAGGCCGGCCAGCATCGCCGCTTCCGCCAGATTGATGTCGCGCGCCGACTTGCCGAAATAGGTCTGCGCCGCCGCCTGCACGCCGAAGGCGCCGCCGCCCATGTAGGCCCGATCGAGATAGAGCTTGAGAATCTCCTTCTTCGTCAGATGATGCTCGAGCCACAGCGCCAGGTAGGCTTCCTTGATCTTGCGCTGGATCGACCGCTCGTTGGTGAGGAAGAGGTTCTTGGCCAGTTGCTGGGTGATCGACGAGCCGCCCTGGACGACGCCCGCCGGCCTTCGCGTTGACGGTGAGCGCGCGGATCGTGCCGACGACGTCGATGCCGAAGTGGCTGAAGAAGCGGCGGTCCTCGGTCGCGAGCACCGCCTTGACGAAATAGTCGGGCAGTTCCTCGAACGGGATGGCGTCGTCGTGCTTGATGCCGCGCTTGCCGACCTCGACGCCGTAGCGATCCTGAAAGGTCACGGCGAGGTCGCTGCGCTTCAGCCAGTCGTCGTCCGCGGTCTCCTGGAAGGCCGGGATGGCGAGCGTCAGCACGACGAGGAGGCCGGCGAGGCCGAGCGTCAGACGCCTCGCAGGCGAGTTCGACGAGGACGCGCGGCGACGCCGGAGACGTGCAGCCGATCGGAGGCGGCGTCGATCGCCCTCCAGGCGCTCGAGAGCGTCCGGCGGGCGTTGAACATCGACGAATTGACGAAGGCGTCGAAGGCGAGCAGGGCCCGCGACGCCGCACTTCAGAAGCCTCGTGATCCGCGTCCTCGACACGAATGTCCTCGATTGCCGCTATGCCCGAAAAGGCTGGCCGATCGGACTGGGAGGACTTATCATAAGTTCACCCTTGGCCTAAGCGGCGGCGCCGGCGCCGGCCTCTGGCGGCGTCGCAAGGCACCATGCAAGCCCGGCCAAGATGTCGGGCGTCCATATTCCCGCGCAAGATCGCCGGAGCCGTCGCGAATGACCATCGAGGACGCCGAGGCTCCGCCGTTCTGGCGGCGCAAGACGCTCGAGGAGATGAACGCCAGCGAATGGGAGAGCCTGTGCGACGGCTGCGCCCGCTGCTGTCTCGTCAAGCTCGAGGACGAAGACACCGGCGACATCCATTTCACCGACATCGGCTGCACGCTGCTCGACGCCAGGGCCTGCCGCTGTCGCGACTACAAGCGCCGAAAGCAGAGGGTTCCCGATTGCGTCAAGCTGACGCCGGAGGCCGTTCGCACGCTGACCTGGCTGCCGGTCACCTGCGCCTACCGGCTCGTCGCGGAGGGGAAGGATCTCTCCGACTGGCATCCGCTGGTCTCGGGCTCGCCCGACAGCGTCCATGAAGCAGGCGTGTCCGTGCGCGGCCGGGTCGTCGCCAGCGAGGACGATCTCGACCAGGAACTCTGGCCGGACCGGATCGTGAAATGGCCGAACCGGGCGCCGCGGAAGAGGCGCTAGGCGCCCGCGCTGAAAGACGCCCTCGACGGGATAGAAAATCTATACTCATGGCTTCACGCTGGGCGGCGCCTGCAACTTCGCCAAAACCGGAATTCTCCCTGTTATCCCCTGCTAACAGGGAGCGCGAGGCCTCGCCGCACTCGGACTTGAGGCATGAAAACGCTGAATATCAGTGACTTCAGACGAATTGCTCACGCAATGGTTGAGCAAGATAACAGGGAGCCACTCTCCCTGTTATGGCCCATAACAGGTCGAAGTACGATCGGGAAAACCGAAGCCGGAGAACCGCTTTCGTGGGCGCGCCCGAGGGCGGTGGAGTATAGAATTTCTATACTCTGCCGCCCGAAACCGCCTGAAACCGGGCGGAGTGGAGCCATTTTGGCCCGCTGTGGCGGGATGAAAATCATGATATTACAATAGATTACGAAAAGACTCTTCATGCGTTGCGTGAACAAAAATAGCGCCTCTATTTTGGTCGCTCCGCCCGCAAGACGGCCTTGTCTCCATCGCCACGAGGCCTGCGCCAACGGCGGCGCCGACCACGCACGTCTGCCCCGCGCTTGCCCCGACCGTTCAGCGGACGTTCAACGTCGGGATCATAGTTTGGCTTCACTGCGAATCGAGAGGTGAACACATGCGAAGAATTCTCTGTGGCTTCAGCAATCGCCCTGTTGGGGCTCGCGGCGGCCCCCGCCAGCGCGATGCCGATCGCGCCGCTCGGCGACCCGCCTTCGGGCGTGACCTCGGTGGCGATGGGCTGCGGCCCCGGATGGACGCGCGGGCCCTACGGCCGCTGCCATCCGAGGGGCGGCGTCTACGTCGCCCCTCCGGTCTATGGCTTCGCCCCTCCGGTCTACGGCTACGGCTACCGGCCTTACGCCCGCCACTGCTGGTGGCGCGCGGGCGTGCGGGTCTGCAACTGAACCTCGCCCCGACGAGCGGAGCCGCCGCCTTCGGGCGGCGGCTTCGATTTTTCCGGGAACGATCAGGCCGTCGCGCTCGGGCGCGCCTTCAGCGAATTCCACCAGCGATTGAGATGGACGAGCTCAGCCGGGATCGCGATTCGGGCCGGCCTGGCGAAGTCGAGCGCGACGAGTCCGGTGATGTCGGCGACGGTGAAGCGATCGCCGGCGACGAAGAGCCGATCGCGCCAAGACCTCATCGAAAACGAGCATGTTGCGCAACGCCCGCGGACGGTTGGCGGCGGCCCAGTCGGCGACCTGGGGCTCCTCCATCTTCGCCATATGCGGGTGGGTGTGACGCATGACCTGGGCGATCGGCAGAAAAAGATGCCACTCGACGCGACGCTGCCACATCTCGATCGTCGCGCGTTCGAGCGGCGTCGCGCCGAACAGATTCGGCTCCGGATGGAGCTCCTCGATGTACCGGCAAATCGCCATCGACTCGCTGATCTTCGTCCCGTCGTCGAGTTCGAGCAGAGGGATCGTCTGAAAGGGATTGAGCGCGGAGAATTGCGCGGTCTTGTGCTCGAGCTTGCCGAGATCGACCTCGACCCGCGGGATCGAGACGCCTTTCTCCGCGAGGAAGATGCGCACCCGGCGCGGGTTCGGCGCAAAGTTCGAATTGTAGAGCCTCACACGTCCCTCCCGCCCGGCGCTGAGCCGGCTCAGGGCTGACCTTAGTCAAGTTCCCGGCAAAAATCCCTGCGCCGAGGCCCCCGCCGTCAGCGGCTCGTTAAGGATTTGAACAGCATAATCGCAGGCGCGAGTGGCGGTGCGTGTCGGGCGGTTATGAGTGAGTTGAGGGCGCAGAGCGTAGCCGGGAGCCGGCGCGAGCCGGGTCCGGCGGCGAGCCGCCGGAGGATGGCCGCCCTCGTCCGGCGCGCGCGGCGCGCCGTTGTCGGCCCCGACGCAATTCCGAGCCATTCGGCCGCGATGGTGCGGCTCTTCGCCGAGATCAACCGCAGCGCCGCGCCGATGCTGGGCCTGGTGGCGCTCGGACTTTGCGCCGCAGCCCTTGCCTGGATCGGCGCGGGCGCGCTCGCCACCTGGTCGGCCTTCATCGTCTGCGCGATCGCGCTCATCTACGCGCTGCCGATCGCTTTTCTCGACGGCGCCGACAGCGAGAAGGCCGCCGGCGCATGGCGGCGCAAGTTCGTGCTGGCGACCGGCTTTTGCGGCGCCGCCTGGGCCTATCTCGTCCTCGCCCTGCTTCAGTCGCCCGAGCCGAACGCGCAGGCCTTCGCCACGCTGGTCATGCTGCTCGTTTCGACGGTGATGTCGCTGCTGACGGCGGCCATTCCGGCCGCGTTCGTCGCCGGCATGCTGCCGATGATCGTCGGCGTCGTCGTTCTCTACGCCTCCCGCCTGCAGGGAAACACGCTGCCCGCGGCGGCGATCGCGGTCGGCGTGATCGGCTATTTCCTCGTCGTCGTCCAGCGCCTGCATGCGGCGGCCAAGCGCAACATCTCGTTTCAGGAGGAGAAGGATTCGCTCATCGCCGAGCTCGAGCAGGCCAGGCTCAATTCCGACGAGGCGCGCCGCCGGGCCGAAGGCGCCAATCTGGCCAAGTCCCGGTTTCTCGCCACGATGAGCCATGAGCTGCGCACGCCCCTCAACGCGATCCTCGGCTTTTCCGAGGTGATGAAGGGGGAGCTGTTCGGACCGCACGGCGTGCCTGCCTACAAGGAATATTCGAACGACATCCATGTGAGCGGCCAGCATCTCCTGATGCTGATCAACGAGATCCTCGACCTTTCGCGGGTGGAGGCGGGGCGCTACGAACTGAACGAAGAGCCGGTGTCGCTGCCGGAGGTCGTCGAGGACTGCTGCCGGCTGCTGGCGATGCGGGCGAAGAGCCGCAATCTCACGGTCACCGAAGCGCTGGAGCCCAATCTGCCGCGACTGTGGGCGGACGACCGCGCGGTGCGCCAGGCGGTCCTGAACCTGCTCACCAATGCGATCAAGTTCACCCCCCACGGCGGCTCGATCGTCGTCAAGGTCGGCTGGACCCGCAGCGGCGGCCAATATGTGTCGATTCGCGACACGGGGCCGGGCATTCCTCCCGAGGAGATCCCGGTCGTTCTCTCCTCGTTCGGCCGCGGCGCGCTCGCCCACAAGAACGCCGAAGAGGGAACCGGGCTCGGCCTGCCGATCGTCAAGGGTCTCATCGAACTCCACGGCGGCCAGTTCCGCCTGACCTCGAAGCTGCGCGAGGGCACCGAGGCGGTCGTCATCTTCCCGCCCGAGCGGGTGATGGAGGCGCTCGAGCCGGCGCCGGGAGCGGCGCATCCGAGGAAGCCGCGGTTCGGGCGCAAGCGGGCGGACCCCGCCGGGATCGGGCGCATCCGAGGAAGCCGCGGTTTGGCCGCAAGCGGGCGGACCCCGTCGAGGCCGCGTGACTGGCCACGCGGCCGGTTTCGCTTGGATGGGATCAGTCTTGCCGCGGAGCCAATTCCGCCGACCTCATGGCGGCGCGGCCTTCTCGCCGAACCCGGCCGCCTCGATCGCCAGATGCGTCTTGTTCTGGAAGCTCGCGTCCTGGCCCTCGACCAAAAGGGGCGCGGCGTCCGCGACCGCCCGGCAGACGGCCTCGACCCAGCCCATTTCGGCCTTGGCGAAGTCGCTCAGGACGAAATTGTGGACGAGCGCCTTGTCGCCGGGATGGCCGATGCCGAGCCTGCACGCGCTTGTAGTCGTTGCCGACATGGGCGGTGATCGAGCGCAGGCCGTTGTGGCCGGCGTTGCCGCCGCCGACCTTGACCCGCACCTTGGCCGGCGGCGAGGTCGAGCTCGTCGTGGATCACGATCAGCGCGGCCGGGTCGAGCTTATGGAAGCGCAGGGCCTCGCCGACGCTGCGGCCGGATTCGTTCATGAACGTTTGCGGCGCGAGCAGCATGACGCGCTCCCTCCCGATCACGCCTTCGGCGGTGAGCCCGGAAAGCGTGCGCGGAAGGGGCCGACGCGATGGGCTCTGGCGATCTCCGCCAGCGCCATGAAGCCGATGTTGTGGCGGTTGCGCCGATGGCGCTCACCCGGATTGCCGAGTCCCGCGATGACGAGCATGGGGCCCCCGATCGCCTCGCCGCCAGCGTCGATAAGGCGACGAACCGGCCAGACTCTCTCCCGGACGGGCCGGGAGAAAGCTGATCGACTTGTCCATGCAGATGAAGGCCTTGCGGTCGCGAAACTTCGCAAAGCTCTCTTCCAGCAACTCGACCAGAGATCCGTATTGGGTCACGTCGATATCGGCGGGCACGCCGGCTGGATATTGCTTGAGCCAGATGCGCTCCATGCTCATTCCCCTCTGGGTTTTTTCCCGCTTACCGGGACAAGCCGCCTCGTTTCGGGCTGTATTGATTTTGTGCAGTATTGAGCAATGCGGCGCCCCGTGGCAAGCGGCAGCGCTTGGCGGGCGAATGCTGGCCGGGAAAGCCGCTCTCACCGGCCCCGGAAACAGCGCGGCAATGGCGTGCGGGCCTGTGTTTAGCCTGCGGGCTTGGGGCGGGGTTGGTCGAACGCTTGGCGGCTGTCTTCGGTTTGGTCGGCTTCGCGGCGGGCTTGTCGGTCGTGGCCGAAGGCTTTTGGTTGGCTTTCGGAGCCGCATCCGGCTTGCATCGGCACGTTTGCCGGGTTTGGTGCCCTTGCCAGCGTCCTTGGATTTGGCGTTCGACTCAGCCGCGGCGTCCGGCTTTTTCGACGCAAGCCGCGACTTCTTTCCGTGACGCCGCGGCGTCTGTTGCTCGACATCGGCGGCCACGGCCGCAATCAATGCGGCTCCGGTTCGGGTCGGGCCGGTATAAACCGGGATCGGCTCGGAGGCCGCAGGCGCCCCCGCCGAGCAGCTCCGACGGCTTCATATTCGGCGCTTGAAGCCCGGCCGCGAAAAATGTGATGGCGGATTTGCCGGTGCTTGAACCGCTGGCGATGGTTTCCTCATCCTCGTCGCTGGCCGGCCGCTTGTGCTTGGGGCCGCACATCTCGTCGTGAAGGTTTGGCGGCGAGGCGTCGATCGGTGCCAGGTTGTCGACCATGCCGAGCGAAGGGCGCAGCCATGACAGCGGTTGTTGGAAAAGCCGCGCTCCAGCAATTGCGCGGCTCTTACCGCGCGCATTTGGCCTGATGACGAGCCCAGCACCACGGCGATCAGCCTCCTGCCGTTACGGGTGGCAGACGCCACCAGGTTGTAGCCGGAGGCACAGATGAACCCGGTCTTGAAGCCGTCGGCGCCGGGATAGCGTCCGATCAGCTTGTTGAAATTCTGCGTGACCTTGCGGCCGAACCGGATCGAGGGAATGTGGACGAAATACTCGTATTCCGGCAGATCGCGAATGATCGCGCGGGCCAGGATCGCCAGATCGCGCGCCGAAGTGATCTGACCGTCGGCGGGCAGACCGTTTCGGATTGACGTAGCTCGTCTGCGTCATGCCGAGCCGGTGCGCGGCCTGATTGATCCGTGCCGAAAAACCGTCGATCGAACCCCCGACGCCCTCGGCGAGCACCACGGCCATGTCGTTGGCCGACTTCACCAGCATCATCTTGAGCGCGTTATCGACGGTGACCTGAGTCCTGGCCGGAACCCCATTTTCGATGGCGACTGCGAGGCTGCGACCGGCGACACCGTAAACAAGGTATCGAGGGAAATCCGCCTTTCCTTGACGGCCTTGAGCGTGACATAGGCCGTCATCAGCTTGGTCACCGAAGCCGGATACCACGGATAGGTGGCGTTTTCGGCCTGCAGCACCTTTCCGGTATCGGCCTCGACCACCAGCAGCGCTTCGGCATGCGCAAGGCGCGGCGCGGCAAGGACGAGTGCAGCGACCAGGACGATCCAGTTCAACCATGACTTGCGAAGCAACGGGCGAAGAAAGTGCACTATCGGATTCCGGTCCTTTGCGACCCGCCTTCGAGCGGAGGTCCTGGCGTGTAATATTCGGGCTCCAAGCGTGTCCGGCACCGTGGCTTGAGGCGGAGCGAACCTATACCGGCTTGCCGGCCCGGGAACAGAGGCTGCGAGATTAAATCATGGTGACGAAATAGGCCGAAGTTCGGCCGTGCCTAAATCTTGACAGTATCGTTGCTGACCTCCTGGTGGGGCCATGCCGGCCCGCGCATTCTCCTGGACCATGAACTGGGCCCTCGCCAGTTCGGCAAAACGGCCGCCTTTAGCCACCAGTTCATCGAAAGTTCCGCTTTCGATCACGCGTCCGTTGTCGAACACCAGGATACGCGTGGCGTTGCGGATGGTCGAGAGCCGGTGCGCGATCACGAAGGTGGTGCGTCCCTTCATCACTTCGTCGAGTGCGGCGTTGACCTTGGCCTCGGTGACGGCATCGAGCGCGCTGGTGGCCTCGTCGAGGATCAGGATCGGCGGGTCTTTCAGCATGGCTCGCGCGATCGACAGCCGCTGCCGCTCGCCGCCGGACAGCATGCGCCCGCGCTCACCGGCATTGGTGTCGAATTTCTGCTCGCTGCGCTCGATGAACTCCAGCGCCTGGGCGCGGGCCGCGGCGACCCGCATTTCCTCCAGGGTGGCGTCCGGCTTGCCGACGCGCAGATTGTCGGCGATCGAGCGGTTGAACAGCAGCGCTTCCTGAAACACCACGCCGATATTTCGCCGCAGCGCCGTCAGCGTCAGGCCGCGTACATCCATACCGTCGATCTTGATGAAACCGGACTGCGGATCGAAGGCGCGGTGCAGCAGGGCGATGGCAGTCGATTTGCCCGCTCCGGTCGGGCCGACCAGCGCGATGGTCTGGCCGGAGTCAGGGTTACGCCACGTCTGCGCGAATGTGGCATCGTCGTATGTCATCACCGGGCAGGCCGGTCGAATGGCTGCGAGGTCGTACATCTCTGTGCCCATCGCAACGAGGCCGTGCAATGGTCCGGCTTCGATGATTCTGCGCTCGAGCGCCCAGGTCCGGGACCGTTGCAACGAATTGTCGTCCGGTCAGCGACCGCACCCCTCTTGCCCGCGGCCCGTGAAAGGACGGCAACAGCCTGGCGCACGACCGGTGGGAGGCCCGATCCGAGAGGCACGAGGTCGACACCGAGATTGCGGAAACCGGTCGCAAGCCCGTGCGGTGTACCCGACCAGATCGCTGGCGAGGTGGGATCCCGATCGGGTAGAGGAGTCCGATTCTCACCAGGCAACCCTCCCCTGATCCTGGCCACGCCTGCAGCGCGAAGCGGAGCGCCGAGGACCCTGAGGATCAGCGCGACCGGACGTCGCCGCAAAAGTGCGGCCGGCATCAGAGTACTGAGCAAAGGAGCGGTGAGGATGAGGTAAATTGCGCCACCGACGACCCCGCCCAGCAGGAGCTCGACGGGCGTGACTCCAGGGGAAGCGAGACCGCCCAGCCGGCGACACCCGCCACCACGGCCGCGGTAACCGGCCACCAGATCGCACGGGCGATGACGAGGACTCCTGCTCCGACGGTCCGGTGGATGGCCCACAGGTAGATCGGGAAGGTGGCGAATACGATCACGGCGATGTGTGCGAAGCCGACGCCGACGAGACCGCCAACAATCGTACCGAACCACATCACGGGGATGAGGACCGCAAGCGCGATGACCTGCACGATGAGCAATACCACGGTCCGCCCCGTCGACGCGATCACGTTTGCCAGGAGTAAGCAGATCACCGAGACGAAGCCGTAGATCGAAAGCACTCCGAGCACGGGCGCGGCACCCTGCCATTTCGCCCCATAGATCGTCACGATCAACGGGGAGGCGAGACAGAAGGTGAGTGCGGCGATCGGGGCTGCCACCAGCGCCACCGTCCGTACCGCCTGACCGAGGGCCGCGTGAACATCTCCCCCCACGGCACGAACCCGCGAGAAGGCCGGGAGGACGACCCCGTTCAGCATGGAACCGATAACGGCCGTGGACCACACCGAGACGTTGAAGGCCAGGTTGTACAGTCCCACGTCCGAGATCGTGAGCAGGTGACCGACGAAGACGTAGTCGACATTGAGGAGAACCTGACCCAGCAGGTTCGCTGCAGCAAGAGGAATTCCGAACGCCAGCACCGTCCGGGCCGCTTGACGGCTGAAGCCGGGCCAGAGTGTTTACCGGCGCTCACCCACATCATCGTCCCAACAATCAGCTGGCCGACGACCCGCGACCATGCGAATGCGATCGCACCGTCGCCCAGAAGCGCCACCAGAATGAGCACCACGCTGGAGGGAATGAATGAAACAATGTTCGCCCGAAAGATCAGGTCCTGCCGAAACGTCCGCTGCAATTGGGCCCCGGGTATCGCGAACGGACCGATCATTGCGACGCACAAAGCCATGATCTTCAAGGGGCCTGCGGCCTGAGCAGAGCCCAGGGCGACGGCCAACGGTTCGGCGAAGGCGAACATGATGGACGCCAGACTGAGACTAGTGACCACCGAGATCGTGAGGACGGTCGGCGCGATGGCGGCCTCATCAAGGTCCGACCTCGCGATGGCCGACGCGACACCCAGTTCAGCGACACTGACCACGACGCCATAGGCGACCAGCGTGAGGGCGAAGACGCCCAGCTCATCGGGCGAGACGATTCGAGCGACCACCGCCATGACGGCGATGTTGGCGAATCGCAGGAGCAGGGTGCTTCCGCCCGCCCACAAGGCACCGGTACGCACCCGATCGGCGAATCCCTTCTCGCCGTCGAGCCCGGTGCCCTGCGATTCAGTCATACTCCTCACAGACACGACACGAGTACCTCGGAGACGAACTCCTGCTGCTGCCTTTTCAGGCCGGGATAGATCGGCAGGGACAACAGTTCGTGCGCGGTGCCCTCGGCGACCGGAAGTGCCCCGGCGGACGCGCGGTAGTCATGGAACGCAGGCAGCCAGTGGACAGGCAACGGATAATGAACGCCGACTCCGATCCCGGCCGCGTGCATTTCGGTGACGACCTGATCGCGATCGGGAACGCGCACGACGAATTGGTGATAGACGTGGACGTTGCCCTCCGCGACGGTGGGAAGCACGACGCGTTCGACCTCACCTAGCAGCTCACGGTACGCAGCGGCCTGTTCCCGGCGCTCCGCGTTCCAGGCGTCCAAATGGGCCAGTTTGGCCGAGAGGACCACTGCCTGAAGTGTGTCGAGCCGTGAGTTCGTCCCCAGGGAGTTGTGCTCATACTTGTGCGTTCCCCCGTGATTCGACAAGGCGCGAACACGCTCGGCGATCTCATCCGACGAGGTGATCACCGCTCCGGCGTCGCCGTACGCGCCGAGGTTCTTTCCGGGGTAGAAGCTGGTCCCCGCAACATCTCCGAGCGATCCCGCACGACGCCCGAACCGGGTCGCGCCCTGGGATTGTGCCGCGTCTTCGAGAATGATCGTCGCGGGTCCCACGACCTCGCGAAGACGTTCCACCGGCGCGGTCTGGCCGTAAAGATGCACAGCAGCGACAGCGCGCGTCCGCGGCGTCAGCCGCTCAGCGACACTCGCCGGGTCGATGAGGTAGTCGGTGCCGCAGTCGGCGAAGACCACCTCGGCGCCCGCCCGCAGCACGGCCTCCGCCGTTGCCACGAACGTGTTCGCAGGAACGATCACTTCGTCACCGGCTCCGACACCCGCCGCGCGTAACGCGAGTTCGAGCGCATCCGTGCCGTTGCCGACACCGATGACATGGTCGACCCCGCAATAAGCGGCGAATTCCTGTTCGAAGCGCGCCACCTCGGGTCCCTGAATGAATGCGGTGGCCGACATCACCCGCGCGAATCCTGCCGCCACCTCGTCGGCGATGACGTCTCTCTGGTAGCCCAGGTCGAGCATCGGCACATACTGCGAAGTGATCATGCGATCCTCCTGTCGTGAATCGGACGAGCGGGAACGCCGATCCAGACCTGGCCGTCAGGGACGTCCGACAGCACGACTGCCCCCATACCGATCGTCGAACCAGCGCCGACATGAACGCCCTGGCGCACAGAGGAATTCATTCCCAGGTATGCGCCTTCGCCGACGGTGACCGACCCGCCGAGGGACACACCTGCCGTCACCGTAACGAAATCCGCAAGGAGATCGTCGTGTGTCAGCGTGACGTTCGGCATCACGACCACGTGGTCTCCCAGCGTGACGTCGCTGGTCATCGCCACATGCGCGAGAACGATGCTCCCGGATCCGACGGAACACGTCGACGGAATGCGGACTGATTCGTCGACGACGGTCGCGAACCGGTCTGCACCGATTCCGAGCGCATCCAGGCGCTCAGCGATCGATCGGCGACCGGCTCCGGAACCGACGCAGATAAGGAGCGTCGCGTCGGACTCGGTCGCGAGAGCGATCTCTCCGATGATCTGGACTCCGGCGATCTCAGACCCATGCAGCGACGCGTCATCGTCCATGATCCCGACGAACCTGAACGTGCGCTGGGCCGACGACATCACTTCCCGTGCGAGACCGCTTGCACCGATGATGATGAGGTCCTTCATGCTGCACCCCGGAGCCCCGCCGCGTCACGAACGGCGTCGATCACCCGCTCCTGCTCCGAGTCCGTCATCTGGTGGAACACAGGAAGGATCAGGGTGGTCGCGGTCAGCCGCTCGGTGTTCGGAAGGGGCGCACGGAAGGCAGGACTTTCCCTGTAGGCGGGCTGGAGGTGCGCCGCCATGATCCCGCGCCGTGCCGAGACGTCCGCTCGCGCGAGCGCTTCGAGCAAGCCATCGCGACTCGTTCCGTAGGCCTTCTCGACCTCGACCCAGTACGACTGGAAATTGCTTGTGCCCCACTCCGGGTCCTGGACCGGCCGGAGCCCTTCGATGCCGGCGAGTTCATCCGCATATCTGGCGGCGATTTCACGGCGCCGGCGCACGATCTCAGGCAGGCGGCCGAGCTGCACGATTCCGAGTGCAGCCTGCAGGTCCGTCATGCGGTAGTTATAGCCGACCTCGAGGTACTCTTCGGCCGGAGCGAGCACGCTGGCCTGCCGGTCCCTGGCGGAAATGCTCATTGCATGTTCGCGAAGGCGGCCGGCACGGTCGGCCCAGGCGGAGTGTGCTGTCGTCAGCATCCCGCCCTCACCCGTGGTGAGGAGTTTGCGAGGATGGAACGACCACGCTGCGACGTCCGCCGCAGCTCCCACGGGACTGCCCTTGTACGAGGATCCCGCGCCACAGGCGGCATCCTCGATGACGACGATACCTCGCGGGTCGCACAGCGCCCGGATCGCGTCGAGATCGACAGGGACTCCGCCCTGGTCGACAGCGATGACGGCGCGCGTGCGATCGGTGATCGCCGTTGCGACGGTGTCGGCGGTCACGTTACCGGTTGCTGCATCGACGTCCACGAAGACAGGGTGCGCTCCGACATACATCGGCGCGTTCGCCGTGGCGATGAACGAGAACGAGGGGACTATGACCTCGTCGCCCGCTCCGACGCCCGCAACGACAAGGGCCAGATGAAGGGCGGTCGTGCAGTTGGAGGTCGCCACGGCACGCGATGCGTTCATCGCCTGCGAGAACACGGCCTCGAATTCAGCGACCCGCGGCCCCTGGGCCACCCACCCGGACTCGATCACTGCCTGGACCGCAGCAAGCTCCTCCTCGCCGAACCAAGGCTTCATCACGTTGATCCGGCTCATGACGCCACCAGCGCACGCTGCGCGGCCACATCCTCCCGCAGCGGGCGCCACCATTCGACGAGCTCGCGCAGTCCCTCGGTCAGTCCGACCTCGGGGACGAATCCCAGGTCCAGCTCGGCCGCGCGCGTGTCGGCGAGCCTCCGTGTCACTCCGTTGACGGCCCGCTCCGGACCATGCTCGACACTCAGGGGAGAGTCCATCGCGTCGAGAAGCGCTTCGGCCAGGGCAAGAAGACTGGTCTCGGTGCCGCTGGCGACGTTGTAAACGCCCTCTGTGATGTCGCTCTCCGCCGCGAGCAGGTTCGCGCGAGCGATGTCACGAGTGAAGACGAAGTCCATCGTCTGCAGGCCGTCGCCGAAGATCAGCGGCGGCTTGCCGTCGGCTATGCGCTCCATCCATCGCACGAGGACTTCGGTGTACAGACCGTGGACATCCATGCGGGGACCGTAGACATTGAAATAGCGCAAGACGACGAAGTCGAGGTCGTACATCGCCTTGAAACTGCGGAGCATGCCCTCGTTGAACGACTTCGCGGCGCCATAGAAGGTGTCGTTGTTGTGATGATGGTGGCGTTCGCCCGTCGGGAACTCCTCCGCAAGCCCATAGACGGAGGCACTCGAGGCTGAAATCACCTTGGCGACGGATTCCGCTGCGGCAGCTTCCAGCACATTGAACGTTCCGTCGACCAACACCTCCAGCGCGAGACGCGGGTCTTCCGCACACTGCGTGATGCGGATTGCGGCTTCGTGGAAGACCAGGTCCTTACCGCGCGTAACGGATCGCACGAGTTCACGGTTTCGCAGATCCCCGGCGACGAGGGTGACACGGCCACTGCTCATCGCCGAGTCGAGGTTTGTGAGCCGGCCGCGGACGAGGTTGTCGAGGATATCGATGTGGGCGACACCGGCATCCAGAAGTTGATCGACGATCGTGGATCCGATTGTTCCCGCTCCACCCGTGACGAGCACTTTGGCTCCCTTGAGCTCGGTCATGCCAGCACCTCTTCTTCGATTCGAGCGACGTCGACGGATGCCGACCCGGCTGTCTCCAGGCTTCGGGATGCTGCCTCCAGCACCCCCAGGACTCTGAGCCCGGCGTTTCCGTCCGTCCGTGGAGCCCTTCTCTCACGGATGCTCTCGGCGAACTCCGTCGCCATCGAGCCGAGGGCCTCGCGCTCCGGCAGCGCAGGGGACCACGTGTCGCCGAGCCGGTAGGACACGGTCGCGGCCTTGCGTTCCGCCCCATCGAGCACCTGCAGGTCGAGATCGACGCCCCGGTCATAGACACTGAGCCGTTGTTGCGGATTGAGGTCGTCCCAGACGAGTGTTCGCTTCGTCCCGCCGATCACCATTTGCCGGATTTTTGTCGGGCTGAGCCAGTTGACGTGCACATGAGCGATCGCGCCGTTGTCGAGAGGCATCACCAGATAACCGACGCAGGACTTCCCGGCGCCGAGCGGATCTGCGCCATGGGCGGAGACACTGAGCGGTCTCAGCCCGCCCGGGAGGACGAAGTCGATGATCGAGAGGTCGTGTGGCGCCAGGTCCCAGAAGACGTCGACGTCCGGCTGGATCAGACCGAGGTTGATCCTCACCGAATCGATGAAAAGGATGTCGCCGAGTTCTCCCTCTGCGATGAGCTCACGGATCTTGAGGACCGCCGGCGTGTAGCAGTATGTGTGGTCCGCCATGAGAACGAGTCCCCGTGCGCTCGCATCACTGACCATCTCCCGTCCGCGCTCGCCGGTGTCGGCCAGCGGCTTCTCCACCATGACGTGCTTGCCGGCCGCCAACGCGGCGCGCGCGATCGCGTGATGCGTCCGGGCCGGAGTCGCGATCGCGATGGCGTCAACGTCGGCAGACGCGAGGAGTTCGGTCAGGTCCGTCACGACGCGAACGCCGCCTACTTGATCCGCCAGCCTTTCCGCCCGCTCCCGATCCAGGTCGCAGATCGAAACGAGGTCCCAGTCAGGACTGTTCCGGAAATTACGGGCCAGATTCGGACCCCAGTAGCCTGCGCCGACCACGGCTATACGCAATTGTGCTGTCACTTTGTGCCCCCAGACACCTTTCGAGTTCGGAACCGTTCGGGCAACGGCTCCGTCGTTCATTCCTTCATCACGGCGAGGCGACGAAGTGGATATCGACCCAGTAGTTGTTCGAGACCGCTTGATCGGGGAATCCTGTCGAATACGAGTACGCGCCACCGTTCGCGAGCGTAGTGAGCGGCCCATTCGTCACTGGATTCGTGAGTGTCCCTGGATCCACGGCATACATGGACCAGGTCGTGTGATAACTCGCTCGGTACTCCACGCCTGACTGGATCGACACAGGCGTCGTGAAGTACACGTCTTGCCAGCCGCTGGCCGTTTCGGCTGTGAAGTTGGCGGTCGCAAGCAGGGTTCCGGACGCCGACCAGAGCGACGCCGTGTGAGTCCCCGCATCACCCGCTCCCTTGTAGAAGCGGATCCCTGTGACCGAGCCGGCCTGCGCGCTCGTGAACCTCACGCCGAGCTGC
This sequence comes from uncultured Alphaproteobacteria bacterium, assembly GCA_963775665.1. GTDB lineage: Bacteria > Pseudomonadota > Alphaproteobacteria > Rhizobiales > Beijerinckiaceae > Roseiarcus. Next base: position 199,192 of record CAVZJZ010000015.1, read on the forward strand.
ACCGGGCTACCGTCGCCCCACGCCGTGTTGGCCGGAACGCTGGCGTCAGGGAAGATGGAGACCCCGGCCGCAGGGTTCGGCGTCGGCGTCGGACTGGGCGATGGTGTCGGCGTCGAAGTCGATCCGCTTCCCGAACCAGACCCCGAACCAGACGTGGCGCTCGGCGTGAAGACGACGTCGACGAAGTAGTTCGTGGCGTTCCAGGAATAGGTCGGAAGGCCGCCCGTGAGGCTATACAGGTAGCGACCGTTCGTGGATGTGCCTGCCGTAAGCGGGCCACTCGTCTTCGGCTGGCTGAAGTAGGCGGCTGTGTACGAGTAGTTGCCGTTCGGCGCGAAGTACGAAACGACGTACGTCTGGCCGGCCGTCAGGGCGACGGGGGTGGCCAACTGACCGGTCTGCCATCCACTCGCGGTCTCGTTGGTGAACGTGACGGTTGCGAGCCGCGTCCCGTCTGCGCCCCAGAGCGAACCGGTGTGGGTTCCTGTGTTCGTCGCTCCCTTGAAGAAGCGGATCGCACTGACGGTTCCATCCTGCGATGGCGAGAACGACATTCCCAGCTCTACCGAGGCCGGATCGTCCGTCGCTGCGAGCACGGAAGGAACCTCGCTCCCGAAGAGGGTGTACGACGTTGTCTGGCTCGCCTGCGTCGTGAACGTCCAATTCTGGGTCGCGAGGGTGACACCTTCCGTGGACACGACCCCCGACACGGCGACCGCTATCGCCTGGCCGCTCGGCAGCGCCTGACCCGGCGTGAACGTGATGGTCTTGCCGTCCGGGCTCAGAGCCGAGGCCCCGGCGATCGCCGTGCCACCGCTACTGACGGCGACGGCGTAGCCGCTCGAGATGGGCACCGTCAGCGACAGGGTGATCGGCGACGATGTCGGGACGCCCAGGGCGCCGTTCGCCGGCGTCTGGCTCACTACCGCGATCGGAGCCGGCGCCTTGGTGAAGACGACGTCGACGAGGTAGCTGCTCGTGGATGTGTAGCTCGGCCAGGCATCAGGGTAACTGAAGGCGCCTGCGTTCGCGTCAGCGGTCAGTGGACCCCGGGTGACAGCCGAGGTGAGGGCCCCAGGCGAGACCGAGTAGCTGCCCGTCGTGCTCCGGTACGCCACGATGTAGGTCGTATTTGTGTTGATCGTGACGGGTGAGCTGAATGCGACGGTCTGCCAGCCGGCCGTCGATTCGCCGGTGAAGGTTGCACTGGCGAGCTTCACTCCCGAGTTCGAGTAGAGGGTTCCGACGTGCGTACCGGTGTTCCCTGCGCTCTTGTAGAACCTGACTCCGGTGACCGCCCCCGCCACCGAGCTCCGGAAGCTCAGGCCGAGGGTGACCGGCTCCTCTGTGACCTGAAGCGTCGTCGGAGTTGTTGCATCGGTGAAGAGCCCGCATGGGCAGGTGCCGTCCGGCGCCGGCGGTTTGACTGTGGTAAAGGACCAGGTCTGGCCCGACGACAACGTCAGGCCGATCGTGTCCTTGGCCGTCAGGGATACCGAGTACGTCACGAATCCGCTGAGCGCGCTCGTCGGCGTGAACGTCACCGTTCGTGTCGCGGCCACGTATGACACCGTTCCTGGAACGGTCGCTCCCAGCTGATCCTTCACAGTGAACGCGATCGTCGACTGGACAACGTCTTTGGAGAAGACCGCACCGATCGTCGTCGTGGCGGGCACGCTCGACGACCCGGGGGAGCGGCCATTGGCCGGACGCGGAAAGCGGGGACGTGTCCGTAGTCGTGAAGACAGCGTCCACGTAATAGTTGGTCTGGTTATAAGTGCTCGTCGGGTACAGGCCGGGCGTGGTGTTGTAGACGCCTGCGGGTGCGGACCCGAATCCGCCTGCCACGGTGAGCGGGGCCGCACTGACGCCGCGGTACGACCAGTAGTTCTGGGTTGCGGAGTAGTGACCGTTCGTCGCTCCGTACGAGACGATGTAGGTCGTCCCCGCGGTGACGGCGACGAACGAGGCGAAGGTCGCTGTCTGCCAGCCCGACGCCGTCTCATTGGTGAACGTCACAGTTGCAAGGCGGGTCCCGCTCGCATTCCACAGCGAGCCTTTGTGCGTTCCCGTGTTGGCCGCGCTCTTGTAGAAGCGCACGCCCGAGATGTACCCGTTCTGGGACGGAGTGAACTTCAGTCCTACTTCAACGGGAGCAGGGTCTCCCGAATCCGCGACCGCCGGAGGCAGGTTGCCGAGAGCACTGTACGGACCGGTGGTCGTCACCGAGCGCGTCGCCGGGGAGGCCGCCCAGTTCCCGCTGTCGTCAGTGGCGCGCACCATGATGCCCTGCATGCCCACCCCCGCCTGGTAGTAGGTGTAGGTCCAGGAGGTGGTACCTGTCGCTGGGTGCCAGATCGTGCCACCGTTGGTGGAGACTTCGACTCCCGCGACGACACCGCCGACATCCGCCGCCGTTCCGGTCACGGTCACGGCCGCGCCGTTGGCGATCGATGCGCCGGATGCCGGTGTGTTGATGGTCACAGTCGGCGGGGTGTGGTCGGTGCTTGCCGTGGCCGCGACCAGCCCGGACTGGAGCGTCGCGGGCTGGGCGCCCATGTCCGCGAGCAGATTGACCTGAGCCTGCTGCATGCGTGGGTCGGCCGCTGCACCGCTACCGTCGTGTTCCTGGTCAAGGCCCCAGGTCCATTGGATCGAGCCCGCCGAGAAGACGAGCGCTCCGCTTGCCGCACGGTAGAGGGTGACGTGATGCGTTGTGGTCGCGGGCCCGGTCGTGCTGCCGAAGTCCAGCATCTCCTGAGTGACAGCCGCTGTGGTCGTTGATAGATCGACCAGGCCTGCAGGGCGGAACCCGTTATCGACGTCTTCGTCCGATTCGTACCCGACCGTGTGAGCAGCGAGTGCGGTGGTCGTGCCGCTGGCCATCGAGCTCAAACCGGTATTGCGCCACATTCGCGCTTTGCCCTGAGCTGCGGTCACGGTTACGGCCAGATCGCTGATGGTCGACTGGTACATCGTCCCGGTGACAGAGTTCTCCGGTATTCCAGCACCGTTCGCCTGTGAAGCGAACCTCGGATCCCGATAGGTCCCGGTCCATTCGGCCGACGGGTCGATCTTGGCGTTGCTCCATGTCTCCTTGTATGAGACGAGGGTGCGGTAGTTCGTGGGCGTCCCTGCCACAGAAGGCTCGTAACGCGTGTGCCAGTACATTTCGTTTCCGGAGAGGAACTGGAGGTTGACGCCGGCATCGCGCGCGGCGATGACATTGTTCCGCTGGGCCGCCGACCAGTATTCGTCATGGCCGACCGACAGGAATACCTTGTGGTTCTTGAGATCCGCTCCGAACCTGTCTGAGTCGACGCCACTGAAATAGGAAACGTCGTAGCCGTTCTTCTCCAGGAAGCGGACTGCGGGATACTCGTTCGCGAAGTAGAAGTCACGACCGTCGTAGTAGTCGCGGGTTGAGATCGGGCGGTTGTAGCTGATCTTGTACGCCCGGCCGTTCGCGGCGCCCTGGTAGAAGTCCGAACCGCCATACGTGTTGTATGCCTGCCACGTAGGGTCGGATGTCTGGAAGAGCACCGCGGAGTGGCTTGCCTCGTTGCGCACGATGAAGGTGATCTGGCTCTTTCCCCCCGTGTCGGTACGGGTAAGTAGGGCGATGTAGACGCCGGAGACCGCGTCTGACGGTACAGCCCACGAGGCCGACAGCCCCCAGTTGCCGCAGTCGTACAGTTCGGTAGTGGCGTCCGTCACGCACGGCGGCTGAACCTGCGGCAGTGTCGCCGACGGCTTCACATCCGCGATCTTGCGAGCGCCGAGGCCCTGGTAGTAGCCGGTGCGGAAGATCTGGACCGTATAGGCCTTGGCGTTCGTGTCCACCTTGAACCCGATTGTCCCGCCGACGTTCACGCTGATGTCGGTGGAGAATCCCTGAATCGAATCGTCGCCGGAGCCCTGGATATCCCACAGGGACGGATCGGTGCCGGGAAGCGCGTTCTCGCACACGATCGGGTTGGGAGCGGTACCGCAGCCGGCGGCCGCGTGAGCGGCGGGGGCGGCGAACGCCATGAGCAGCCAGGTGATGAGCAGCACGACCATCGCCGCAGCAGTGGCGACGACAGGCGTAGACCAATAACCTTGAGGCCAGGCACGCAGATTCGGGTTCTGAGTTTTCCTCACATACCGACGATCCCATAGATGAGGGTTCCTCGCATACCCCCCAAAGGGGGACGAGAACGACCTGTTACTCCCCCGGAACCGCAGCCTCCGCGAGCCGATCCGCAACGATGACCCCGCCCGCGATCACGAGCCGCCGCGCCGGAGCCTCGACGAGCGCCTCCTGCACATTCCCCGCATCCACCAGCACCACATCCGCGACGGCCCCCACCACCAGGTCGTGCTCCGACCGCCCCACGAATCCGGCCGCCTCGCAGCCCGCGATCCGCACGGCCGCCTCGAGGTCCTCATCCCGCCTCCACCCAGCGAGCTGCGCCATCCGCGTCGCCAGGCGCAGCATGTCACCGTCGCCGTATGGTCCCCAGAGATCGCGGATGCCGTCGGTGCCGAGCCCGACCGCAACGCCCGCCGAACGCAGCTCGGTGAGCGGCAGCCGTGGCGCGTTCACCGGCGCGACCGTCGTGATCGTGATGCCGGCATCCGCCACCGCCTCGATCAGCGCACGCTGCCGGGCACGCGCAACGTCACCGATCGCAAAGCCGTGTGCGACGTTGACGCGGCCGGCCATGCCGAGCGCGTTGGTCCGCTCGACGATCAGCTCGTACTCGAACGCGCCGAGCTCCCCACCGTCGTGCAGGTGGATGTCGAGACCCACCCGTCGCCGGTCCGCGATCCCGAAGAGCGCATCGAGCTGACCGACCGGGTCGCGATCGATGGATGCGGGGTCGAGCCCGCCGATGTGATCAGCGCCCTCGGCTGCGGCACGATCGAGCAGGTCGAGCACGCCCGGGCGCCGCAGCACGCCGTCCTGCGGGAACGCCACGATCTCGAGGCCGATCGGAGCGCCGATACCGGCGACCGCTTCGCGAACATAGCGGATGCCGTCCAGCCCGACCCCGAGGTCGACATCGACATGAGACCGGAACGCCGTCGTGCCGTGCGCGATCATCTTCGTCAGCAGAGTCGTCGTCGCGGCGACGCTCGGGATGCCCAGGCCGTCACGATGCTCGCGCTCATGCCGGATGCGCCCCTCGGTCGTCGGCTCACCGCCGTACGGCACCCACGGCAACCCCAGCCAGCTCTTGTCCAGGTGGGCATGCGCGTTCACGAACCCGGGAAGGGCGAGGAGTCCGCGACCGTCGATGAATTCGGTGTCGGGGGCGCCGGTGAGCGAACGAGGATCGTCGTCGTCGTGTGGGAACAGCGAGGTGATTCGGCCGCCGGCCATCCGCAGGTCGACAGCGGGGCCACCCCACGGCCGGACGTTCCTGAGCACGATTTCGGGCATCCGCCACCTCCCGTTGAAGGGACTGCTGCTGCCCCGTGAACTGGCGCCCCTTAAAGGAAATGGTACGGGGATGCCCTACCGGTCTGCGAAGCGGTCCGTCGCCTTGATCAGTGCGTGGACGATGCCCGGCTCGTCGAATGCGTGCCCCGCGTCGTCGATCATCCTGAAGTCGGCTTGCGGCCACGCCTTGTGCAGGTCCCACGCGGTCATCGGTGGCGTGCACACGTCGTAGCGTCCCTGCACGATCACGCCGGGAATGCCCTCCAGCAGTCCGGCGTTGCGGATCAGCTGGCCTTCCTCGAACCAGCCGCCGTTCATGAAGTAGTGGTTCTCGATGCGTGCGAACGCGACCGCGTACTTTTCTTCGGTGAAGTCGGCGACGAGCTCCGGGCGGGGCCGCAGGGTGATCGTCGACGACTCCCAGCGTGACCAGGCCACCGCAGCGGGGCCGTGCACCGCCGGGTCGGGGTCGTTCAGCAGGCGGCTGTATGCGCGGATCATGTGGCCACGATCGACCACCGGCACCGGTTCGATGAAGCCCTCCCACAGGTCGGGGAAGAGCGCCGCGGCCCCGCCCTCGTAGAACCATTCCAGTTCGACAGCGCGCAGCGTGAAGATGCCTCGCAGGATGAGCTCCGACACGCGCTCGGGGTGCGTCTCGGCGTAGGCGAGGGCCAGCGAACTCCCCCACGAGCCACCGAACACCTGCCACTTCTCCACCTCGAGCATCTCGCGCAGCTGTTCGATGTCGGCGACGAGATGCCAGGTCGTGTTGGCGCTGAGGTCGGCTTCGGGGTCACTGGCGTGCGGCAGGCTCTTGCCACAGCCGCGCTGGTCGAAGAGCACGATGCGGTACTTCTCGGGGTCGAACAGCCGCCGCTGGTTCGGGCTGGTTCCGCCGCCGGGGCCGCCGTGCAGGAACACCACCGGTTTGCCTTCGGGGTTGCCGCTGGTCTCCCAGTACACCTGCTGCCCGTCGCCGACGTCGAGAAGGCCGGAATCGTACGGCTCGATCTCGGGATAGAAGGTTCGCATGGCCGAAGCATAGGGCCACTGACGCGCGGGCGGGGGCCTCCGTGTCGACATGGTGTCGATATCAGGGCGTTCCTGCCCGAGACGGCGCCGCGCGACGGTCATAGGCTGAACGGATGAGCACCACACCAGTGAACGTGACGGTTACCGGAGCGGGCGGGCAGATCGGTTACGCCCTGCTGTTCCGCGCAGCATCCGGCCAGCTCCTCGGGCCGGATACGCCCGTCAACCTGCGGCTGCTCGAGGTCCCGCAAGGCAGGGCGGCGGCCGAAGGCACCGCACTCGAACTGCAGGATGGCGCGTTCCCGCTCCTGAGCGAACTGACCGTGACCGAAGACGCGAGAATCGCCTTCGACG
>CAVZJZ010000016.1:0-24527 GCA_963775665.1 uncultured Alphaproteobacteria bacterium
ACTGCTTTTGCCGCTCTTGGTCATGAAAAGACGCTTCCTGTCGCCACCGGGCAAGACCCAGTCCCGTTTTCGTCATAATAGGTCACTACCGATGCGCGGCGCCACAACGACTTTCGATGGGAAGTCCGTTCGTGGCCGGGGCGCGGGCCGGGTTCGAGGTCAGGACAGATGATGGCAAGGGCGACGATCGGGGTTCTGGCCTGCGCCGCCTGCGCGTGGGTTTCGGCCGCCTCCGCGCAGGAGACGGACAGTCTGCTGAAGAGCGCGGCGAAGGTCCTCGGCTTCGCCACCGATGTCGCGCCGCCCGCCGATTTCGTCCTCCAGTCCAGGCCCAATGGAGACCTCGAGTACATTCCGGTCTTTCAGCCGCCGCCGGAGCCGGCAAAGCCCGCGCTCAAGGACAAGGATGTGACTGCGCTCAAAGGCGACCTGGATTCGGTCGAGAAGCGTCACGACTCCCTCCGGAGGGGCTTCCCGCCCGCGGCCAAGGCGCTGGCGGAGCAGGAGGCCCAGCGCAAAAAAGCGCAGAAGCCGCCGGCGAACCAATAGGAACGGGTTTGCGGCGGCCCGGCGCGATGGTACAGAGCCGCGACGGCGCCAAGAGCGTCGGAACCCGGGACATGGATCAGGGACATTTGGCGACGATGAGCGACTTCCACCGCGTGCGGCGCCTGCCGCCCTACGTCTTCGAGCAGGTCAACAAGCTCAAGGCCAAGGCTCGCGCCGCCGGCGCCGACATCGTCGATCTCGGTATGGGCAACCCCGACCTGCCGGCGCCGAAGCATGTGCTCGACAAGCTCGTCGAGACGGTCGGCAAGCCCCGCACCGACCGCTATTCGGCCTCCAAGGGCATTGCCGGGCTGCGCCGCGCGCAGGCCGGTTACTATGCGCGCCGGTTCGGGGTGAAGCTCGATCCCGAAACCCAGGTCGTGGCGACCCTCGGCTCCAAGGAGGGCTTCGCCAACATGGCGCAGGCGATCACGGCGCCGGGCGACGTCGTGCTGGTGCCGAACCCTTCCTATCCGATCCACGCCTTCGGCTTCCTGATGGCGGGCGGCGTCATCCGCTCCGTGCCGGCCGAGCCGACGCCGGAGTTTTTCGTCGCGCTCGAGCGCGCGATCGTTCATTCGATTCCGAAGCCGATCGCAATCGTCGTCTGCTATCCGTCCAACCCGACGGCGATGGTCGCCTCACTCGACTTCTACCGGGACCTCGTCATCTTCGCGCGCAAGCACGAGATCTTCGTCCTGTCCGACGTCGCCTACGCCGAGGTGTATTTCGACGGCGAGCCGCCGCCGTCGATCCTGCAGGCGCCCGGCGCCTTCGACGTGGCGGTCGAGTTCTCCTCGATGTCGAAGACGTTTTCGATGGCCGGTTGGCGGATCGGCTTTGCGGTCGGCAACGAGCGGCTCCTCGCCGCGCTCGCACGCGTCAAGTCCTATCTCGACTACGGCGCCTATACGCCGATCCAGGTCGCGGCCGCGGCGGCGCTCAACGGGCCGGACGATTGCGTGCGCGAGATGCGCGCGACCTACAAGCGCCGCAGGGACGTGATGATCGAGAGCTTCGCCGCCGCCGGCTGGCCGATCGACAAACCCAGCGCCTCGATGTTCGCCTGGACCCCCGTGCCGGAGCGCTTCCGCCATCTCGGCAGTCTCGAGTTCTCGAAGCTTCTGATCGAGAAGGCCGACGTCGCCGTCGCGCCGGGAATCGGCTTCGGCGAGCACGGCGACGATTTCGTGCGCCTCGCGCTGGTCGAGAACGAGCAGCGCATCCGCCAGGCCGCGCGCGGCGTCCGGCGCTTCTTCGAGACCGCCGACAATACGCTGCACAATGTGGTGAAGCTCAAGAAGCCGGCGTGAGCCGGCGCCGGGCGCCGGGATAGAAAATCTATACTCTTGGCTTCGCGCCGCGCGCCGCCTGGAACTTCGCCAAAACCGGAATTCTCCCTGTTTTGCCCTGCTAACAGGGGACCGCGGGGCTAGCCGCACTCGGATCGGAGGCTTGAAAGCGCTGGATATCAGCGACTTCGTAAGAATTTCTCATGTAACGGTTGAGCGAGATAACAGGGAGCGCATCTCCCTGTTAGGCCTCATAACAGGGAGACGACAATCGGGAAAACCGAAGCCTGAGACCGGCTTTCGCGGCCCGCCCGAGGGCGCGAAAGTATAGAATTTCTATACTCGCCCGCCTGAAACTGTCCGGAACCGGGCGGAATGACGTTATTCTTGGTCCGCTGCAGCGGGATGAAATGCCTTATTTTACAATTGATTACGAAAGGAGCTTCATGTCTTACGTGAGCAAAAATGCGTCGCTCCGCTCGCGGACGGTTTGCGCTTAACCCGCTGGAAAAGTCATTTGATTCCAATCGCTTCCACAAGCGACCTCATAAACATCGGTTGAAAGCCATTCGTCGAGCGAGTTCACGAAACCGACGTGTCATGGCCGGGCTTCTCCTCGCTTGTCCTGGCCATCCACGCCGTGCGCCAGGGAAGACTGTCGAAAGTGGTCTCGCGGAAGCGGCCGCGCGAAGCTGAGCCATTGTAACACAGTTGAACCGCGTGGATGGCCGGGACAAGCCCGGCTATGACGATTGCCAGCGTCTTGTGACAGGTCACGCTGACCGAGTCTTGGCATGACTGCGGAGCCAAAGATCCGGGCGCTTGCGGGCGAGCCACCCCGCCAGCGCGGCGTTGACGTAAGCCGGCTTTTCCTGCGCCATCCAATGTCCGGAGGGGACGGTCGCCTCGGTCAGGTCGGCGCAGGACGCGCGCATCGGCTCGGCCAGGGGCGAGTCGATCGTCTCGCAGGTATAGTCATAGGCGCCGTGCAGGAACAGCGTCGGCATCATCAGCCGCCAGTTGGCCCGGGCGCGTTTCGCATAGGCGGCGTTCGCCTCGCCGTTCAAGTACCAGCTGTCGGGCCCGGAAAATCCGTTGCGCGACAGCGCCGCGACATAGCTGGCCTCCGCCTCCTCGTCGATCACGCGCTCGTCGCGCGGCACGGCGGGCGCCTTGTTGTCGGCGCCGAACCAGCCGCCGTTCGCGCGCACCAACGCCGTGCGATTGGGCTTGCCGCGTCCGTCCGGGTTGCCCGAGCGGAACAGCGCGCGGACGGTGGCGCGAATGTCGGCCTCGAACCCGGCGGTCGCGCGCGCGAAGTTCTCGAGATAGAAGACCTGATAATCCCATTGCCCGTAGGGATACTTGTCCTCCGGGTAGAGGCTGCGATCGACCAGCGGCAAAAGGGCGTTCACGCTGAAGCCCTCGGGAATGTAGGGGACCGAGAGAGCCGCAATTGCGTGGCAGCGCTCGGGATGATGCTGGGCCAGCGACCAGGCGACCGGCGCGCCCCAGTCGTGCCCGACCCAAACCGCCTTTTCGGCGCCGACCGAGTCGATGAGCTCGATCATGTCGGCGACGATGAGTTCGACGGCGTAATCCTCGTGTCGCTGCGGGGCGTCCGAGCGGCCGTAGCCGCGCATGTCCGGCGCGATGGCGCGGAAGCCGAGAGCCCCGAAGACCGGCAGCTGGCCGCGCCAGGACATGGACAGTTCGGGCCAGCCGTGCAGGAAAACGATCGGCGCGGCGTCCTTCTCGCCAGAAGCGAGATAAAACGTGCCGTGACGCCCGCTCCTGGTGAAGTGCTCCGAGATGGGAAAGCTCATTCGAGTTCGAGCTCGTCCAGTCGCAGCGCGAAGGCTTCCGGCGCGAGAAGCGGCGCGAGCAAGTCGCCCGGTCCAACGTCGAGCGTCTCGTGATAACCGTCGGGCGCCGGATCGCGGTGGACGCGTGCGGTGAGCCACACCGCGTCGATGACCCAGAGTTCGCGCACCCCGAAGCTGGCGTAGAGGCTGGCCTTGCGGCCCATGTCGTACTGCAGTGACGAATCCGCGATTTCGACGACGAGGAGGACGTTGTCGGCGGCGAGGTCGGGGATTCCGCTGGCGCGCGGAAAAATCACCACGTCCGGTTCGAGATAGGTGTACTCGCCAAGGCGGAAGGTGGTCGCGACGGCGAGATCGACATCGCCCTGCGGCAGCCGATACCAACGTTCGGCGAGGGCGGTCTTGACGAGATCATGCTGATTTCCCTTCGGCGACATCGGAACCAGCTCCCCCCGATCAGTTCGACGCGCTCGTCCTCCTCCATCACCCCGGCCGCGACCATCGCTTCGACTTCGGCGACGGTGAAGCGGCGTCGCGGCAGGCCTTCGGCGGCCGAGGTGACCCGTGCGGCGGCGGATTTCATGACGCCAATTCTCCCTTTCACGGCGCTCCGGACGCCGGGTCTTCGAGCGCAAGAAGCCTATCACATTTTGGAAGAGTCGTCGGCTGGCGCAGGATGACGGCAGAGCGGGTTTTCGAACAGGTTGCGCCGTCATTGCGAGGAGCGAAGCGACGAAGCAAATCCAGGTGGTCGAAGGGCTGCGGAGCTTGGCCCGGGATTGACCCGCTGCGCTCGGAATGACGATCACGATTCGAATTGATCGGAATGCGCTCTTGGCAAATTTTCGGCTGGCGCGAAGAGCATTCTTAATAGTCTCATGTGAAATCCAAATGCGTCGCAAACTGTCAGACCTGGAGGGATATCCATGACCTATGCCGCGCAGGCTTCGATCGCAGCCGTCGTCCCCGATGCGGAACGGCAGGGGCGCGTGGCGCGCCGCCTGAGCCCGTCGCCCTTTCTCGCTGAGCCGCTTCGCGCGCTCGGATACGACAGCCGGGAGCTCTGGGCGTGGGATACGTATGAGAGCGCCGTGCTCGCCTTCGCCGCTCATGGCCGGGAAGCCGGCCGGCACGAGGGCGGGCAGGTTCGGCTGATTGAGATCGGCGGCGGCCGCAGGCCCCTGCTGACGCCTCAGCAGGCCCAGGCCGCGGGGATAACCTATACGGTCAACGACATCTCCGCCCGCGAGCTTGCGATGGGGCCGGAGGAATTCCGCAAAGCCCTGTTCGACGTCGCCGCCGATGTCGATCCGGAAGAGCAGGGGCGGCACGATCTCGTCATTTCGCGCATGGTGATGGAGCACGTGCGCGATGCCGCACGGGCCTGGGCCAACATGGCGAATTTGCTGGCCCCGGGCGGTGTTGCGCTCGCCTTTCATCCGACGCTCTATGCGCCGCCCTTCGTGATCAACCGGCTGATCCCTGAACGGCTCACGGCGCCGGTGCTGAAGTTCTTCTTCTCCGATCGCCACGATGGCGACTTTCCGAAGTTTCCGGCGCGCTACGATCTCTGCACCGCCGACCCGGCTGTCATCGAGCCGGCGCTCGGCCGCGCGGGCTTTCGCGAGGTTTTGAGCGCGCCTTTCTGGGGCGACCGCTATTTTCGGCATTTGCCTGGCGTCAGGTCCGCTAACGACGCTCTCAGCGCGCTCGCGGAGGCGCGCGACTGGCGATGGCTCGCGAGCTACGCCTACACGATCGGGCGCAAGTGAGGGCGCGTCGCGGCAAAAGCGGGCGGAGCGGCGAGCCTGCGTCCCCGGACCGCCCGATCGGCCGCCGCAAACCCGAACAGCAGTCCGAACAGGAGATAAAGATGGCGCCAGTGATCGGTGTCGATCTGGAGCCCTTGGATCATCTGCACAAAGAGGCATGACCAGATCGGGATCGCCTCCGTCTGAAAAGGTCCCCGTCTGAAGACGAGGCGCCAGCCGACGAAGAGCGTCGCAGCGGTGAAGGCGAAAAACGCGAGGCCGCCGAGCCATCCGTAAGACGCGAAAGCGTTCAAGTAGACTTCATGCGGGTCCTGGCCCATGACGAAATGGAACTGCAAGGGTCCGAAGCCGAACATGCGCTCCAGAAGCAGCGGCACGGAGCGCGCCTGGTCCCCGAACCGGCCCGTTTCGCCGACGTCGTAATATTGGTTGAGCGAGAAGCGCTCGAAAAACATGTCGCGGATCGCCGGAACCGACAGCGCGATCGTAAGCAGGACGCCGAGCCCGAAGAGACCCGCGACTGCCGACGTCGCGATCCGACGTCGCAGCCGCGGCGAAGGCGTGGTGAGAAAGGTCAGGGCGAACAGAAGTGCGACCGACCCCGCGTAATCGCCCCAAGCACCGCGAGAGAAGCTGAAGAAAACTCCCAGCGTCATCACGCCGATGGCGGCGATTCCAATGAGCGGTCTCCTCGCCATTTTCAACAGCAGGTCCTGAACGATCCACACGATCGGCGTGATGAGGAACGGGCCGAACACATTGGGGTCCTTGAACGGGCCGGAGGCGCGCTCGTTGTCGTAGAGGGTGAACAGCGGACCCAGGCCCGCGACGTTGAAATAGCCGAGAATGCCTAGCGTGGCCGCGAGCACCCCGGCTACGGCGTAGCCCGAGCGAATTGTCCGGATGCGCGGGAGGGGATCGCGCGCGATCACCGCGGCGAAGAAAATCGCGGTCGTCGCCATATAGATCGAAATGGCGACGAACATGACCGCTTTCTGGTCGTCGGTGACGGGAACGAGCGCCAGGAGCCCGCCTGCGTTCATCAGCGCAAGCCACAGGACGAGCGAAGCCATCGTCGGATCGAAATTGAGGCCGCCGCGCGCGTAGGCGGCGAGCGCGACGAAAAACATGAATTCGTAGGGCGACGGCTCGATCAGCGCGGTCGCGCCGCAGACGACGAAGAGCCATAACGTCGCGTTGCGCAGCGTCTCGACCCGCAGGATCCCCCGCAATGGCGGGCGCGTCGCGGGAACGGTTGCGCCCATGGCGTTCAAAACGCGTTGGTCGCCTTGACGAGCGAAATCGGCGTCAAGGCGAGAATGCGCAGATCGAACAGGATCGACCAGTTCTCGATATAGTAGAGATCGTGCTCGACCCTCTGCTGGATCTTTTCCTGGGTGTCGGTTTCTCCGCGCCAGCCGTTAATCTGCGCCCAGCCGGTCATGCCAGGCTTCACGCGATGGCGGGCGAAATAGCCGTCGACGACTTCGTCGTATTGCCGGTCCGCCGCTTTTGCCTGAACGGCGTGGGGCCGCGGCCCGACGAGCGACAGGTCGCCCTTGAAGACGACATTGAAGAGTTGCGGCAGTTCGTCGATCGAGGTCTTGCGGATGAAGCGGCCGACGCGGGTGACGCGCGGATCGTCGCGCGTGACGAGCTTCGAGGCCGTTGCGTCGAGCCGGTCGGCGTACATCGAGCGGAACTTGTAGACCTCGATCAGCTCGTTGTTGAAACCGTAGCGCTTCTGCTTGAAGAGCACCGGACCCGGCGTTTCGAGCCTGATCGCGAGCGCGGTGAGAATGAGTACGGGCGACAGCGCGATCAGCGCCAGCGATCCGACGATCTTGTCGAAGACGAACCTTGATCACGACGTTCCAGTCGGCGATCGGCGTGTCGACGATGTCGAGCATCGGAAGCGGGCCGATGTAGGAATAGGACCGCGGCCGAAAGCGAAGGTGGTTGGCGTGCGCGGCGAGGCGGATGTCGACCGGCAGGACGCAGAGTTTGCGCAGCATCGTCAGGATGCGCTGCTCGGCCGTGATCGGCAGCGCGAAGATGACGACATCGACGCGCGAGCGTCTTGCGAAAGCGACGAGATCGTCGACCGTGCCGAGCTTCTGGAAGCCTTCGACAAAGTGGGGCGAGCGGGCGTCGCCGCGATCGTCGAACACGCCGAGAATCCGGAGCTCGGCCGGGTCCGCCGTCTTCAGGCCGCGCAGCACCTCCCCGCCGAGATCGCCACCGCCGACCACCACCGCGCGGCGCTGAAGACGTCCCGCGCGGGCGAGCGCTTCGACAAAACGGGCAAGACCAAACCGGCCGGCGCAGAGGAATGTGACGGTCAACGCGGACCAGACGGCGAGCCATATGCGGGAAACGGAGTCCTCGGCCCGGAGGACGTACAGCCCCGCCATGAAGCCGAGCACGAGGAGTGTCCATGCGCCCGCCATGCGAAAGAACGCGCCGAGCGGGCGCCGGAACGCTGGCGTCGCGTAGAGACGCTGGGCGTGGAAGGCGAGCGTCGCCGCCGTTGCGCCGAAACAGGCGATCGCGATGTACAGCGGGTGGGGACCATTGCGCGGAACGATGTAGGCGACATACGGGATGACGCCGGCGAGCGCGATCGCCAACCACTCGGACGCGGTCACCAGGCCGGCCAGGACCACTGTCGAATAGACGGCCTTGGGCGATTCGAGCTCAAGAGCCTGCAGCGCGTCGGGACCGGATCGCACGGTTTGAAGGGGGACGGGCGTCTCGCGCCCGACACTGCCGAGATCGGGCTGGATGAGCATCGTCATCGTCCTAACGCCCGGCGCGCGGCTGCAGCCGGCTTCTGGCGGGAATCAGCGCGTCGCGCCGGTCAGCGAGCGCGTCGCGGTAGCCCGACAGCACCCCGTCCGTCATCGAACTGATTGTGAATCGACCGGCGACGAAGCGTTTGAGGTCAGCCGCTTCGGCCTCGAGCTCTGACGGTTCCCGATCGAGGGTTCGGGCCATGCGCCGCGCAAGATCGGCGGCGTCGCCGCACGGGCCGAGGCGATCGCTGAACGGGCCGAAAATCTCCGGGATGCCTCCGACGTCGGTGGCGATCATCGGAACGCTCGCCGCCGCCGCTTCGAGGATTACGTAGGGCAGAGACTCGGCGCGCGAGGGCGCCACCAGAATCCGGCCGAGCCTCATGGCCTCGCGGAACGGCATCGCGCCGGCAAATGAGAGGCGATCCAGCACCCCGAACCTGCGGGCCAGCTCGCGAAGGTGGTCTTTCTCGGGGCCGGAGCCGACAAGAACGACGCGAGGCGGCGGCCTCCTGCAGCCAAGGCGAGCGAGGGCTTCGAGCAGGGTGTCGACGCCCTTAACGGCGCGCAACTCGCCGACATAGACGAATTCGGCCGCGTCAGCGTTCGCCGCGGCCTCGACAAAATCGCCGGCGCGCAGACCGTTGACGACGACGCGGCGAAGACGCGTCGCCGCGCCGACTTCGGCGTCGAAACGCCTCTCGATGAAGCCGCTCTCGAACAGAAAGGCGTCGGTCAACGGGGCGAGCAGCCGCTCGACCGTCATGTAGAGGCGATGGGCGGCCACGCCTGGCCGGTAATTGAAGCTCCCGCCGTGCGGCGTATAGGCCCGGACAGCGTGCGGGGCTGAGCCGGCGAGTCTGCTTACCCGCGCAAGCACGCCGCCCTTCGACCCATGGCCGTGCACGACGTCGGGCTTGACGTCGCCCAAGCCACCGGCAAAATCGCGTCAGGGCGGCAAGATCGGTCGGGCCGGGATGGCGGCGGATGCGCGCGGTCTCGACCCCAAGCCGAAGGCCGCCGGGAACCGTCGCGAGCGCGTTGTCGACGCGCGGACACAAGCCCTCGCTGTCGAAGAACATGCCGATATCGTGGCCGCGCGCCGCCTGCTCGCCCGCGAGATCGACGACGTGACGGAACAGCCCGCCTAGCGGCGCACGAAAGACATGCGCGATCTTGAGTTTGCTGTACGCGGCCTCGGGACAATTCGACACGAATGGATCATCCGAACTCTCCCGGTCACACGCCCCGGAAGATTGGATAATCCGTGTGCGTTAAAACACTGTTCTCTAGAAAAACCGCTCCTCAATGGTCAGGGCGTCGCCCGGGCGGACGGGATAGGACAGCGGCGCGGGAAACGTCACCGACCGTCCATCGATGACGCGGGTGATGTCGACGCTGCTCTCGACCGCGCGCGGCGTGAAGCCGCCGGCGACGGCGATCGCCTTCTGGACCGTCATGCCGTTGATGAATGGGTATTGCCCGGCGACTGTCGACTTCTCCGAGCACGAAGAAGGGCCGGAACGCCTCGACTTCCACGGATACGCTGGGTTCTCGCAGGTATCCCTGCCGCAGGCGCGCCTGGATCGTGCGCTCAAGCTCCGCCGTCGAAAGCCCTTGCGCGCGCACCCGGCCAATGAGCGGCATCGAGATATCGCCGGCGCCGTCGACCGAGAACGAGTTGCTGAGGTTATCCTGTCCGAAGACGATGATCCTCACGCGATCGCCGCTCCCGAGACGATAGGGGGCTTCGACGCTCGCGCGCGGCGCAGCGACGGTCAGATTCTGCGAGGCGCAGCCGCCCAAGAAGGCGGTCGCCAGCATCGCCACAAGAACTCCGAAATGGTTCATGAAAGAATCCGCGGCGGCGGCCGTCCTGCGCATCGCTCTTTTTATCGACGCATGGTTAACGAAGGCCGAACAATCGGGGTTGGGACAGCGGCCTTAACGGGCCGGAAACTATGTTGACCCAAATCTCCGCGAGCGCGTGAAGGAGCGGAGCGGATGAACAGCGGCAGGGCGAAGGAGGAGGCGGAGCGCGATCAGGCGGTCGACCTGACGCGTTTCGGCGCCGGAATTCGCCGGCGATGGCGCTGGGTGGTCTGGCCCACAGTCGCCGCGCTGGTGGCGTCGTCCGCCTTCGTGCTCCTCGCAAACCCGCGCTATACCGGCGTCGCCAAGGTTCTGCTCGAGGATCAGGAGAGCTATTTCACCAAGCCCGACAAGGCCTCGGGGCTCGACCCCGCGGCGACGATCGATCCAGAGGCGGTTCAGAGCCAGGCGGAAGCGGTCGCGAGCTCCGATCTCGCGCGCAAGGCGATCGACAGGCTCGGGCTCGCGACGGACCCCGAGTTCAGCGCCGATCGTGACGGCAAGATCGACCGGCGCGTGGTCGACAAATTCCTGTCGCGCCTCACCGTCTTTCCTGTTCCCAGATCGAGGGTGCTTGAGATCGAATTCGTGTCGCGCGATCCGGAACTCGCCGCGCGCGGCGCCAATACCGTCGCCGAGGTCTATCTGGAGTCCCAGACCGAGGCGAAAGCCAACGCCGCAAGAACCGCAGGCGCTTGGCTGTCGCGCAAGATCGATGAGCTGCGCGCCAAGGTCGCCGACGCAGACGCGAAGGTCGAGGCCTTCCGCGCGCAGTCCGGTCTCCTTGGCGGCGCGAACGGACAGACGGTCCCGGCCCAGCAGCTCTCCGAGCTCAACGCCCAGCTCTCCAACGCCCGCTCGGCCGAGGCCGCCGCGACCGCCAAGGCCGATCTCCTTCGCCGGCTTGAAAGGGAGGGACGCCTCGACGAGGCCCCCGAGTCGATCGCGGATGAGTCGATGCGGCGCTTCGTCGAACAGCGCGTGACGCTGATGGCCCAGATCGCAGAGGCGTCCCGCACGCTGTTGCCGTTGCATCCCCGCATGAAGGAGCTCAGCGCGCAGCTGGCGGGACTGGACGCCCAGATCCGCGACGCGGCGGCTAGAAACGTCCGCGCTCTGGAGAACGACGCGCGGCTCGCGGGCGATCAGGTCGCGTCCCTGTCCGCGGCGCTCTCGCGCCAATCGAGGACTGTCGCGACCGGCAATGTCGACGACGTGCGGCTGCGCGCTCTCGAGATGGAAGCCAAGGGCGCCCGCGATCAGCTCGAATCCTACCTC
This sequence comes from uncultured Alphaproteobacteria bacterium, assembly GCA_963775665.1. Lineage (GTDB taxonomy): Bacteria > Pseudomonadota > Alphaproteobacteria > Rhizobiales > Beijerinckiaceae > Roseiarcus. The sequence continues at coordinate 11,385 of CAVZJZ010000016.1, forward strand.
CAGAAGTATGGCGAGGCCGCCGCGCGTGACGCCGACAGCAGCGCGCCGGCGGACGCGCGCATCATTGCGACCGCCGAGCCGCCGCGCATCCCGACCTTTCCCAAAGTCTGGCAGACGATCCTGCTGGCGACTCTCGCCGCCTTTCTCGTCTCGGGGGGGGTCGCTGCGGCGGCGACTCTCGCCGCCGACGAAGCCAAGCCCGTCTCAATGTCAATCGCGTTGTCGCCTCCGCCCGCGATGGCCGCTCAGGCCGCAGCTTCCCCGGCCAACCCCGGCGAGGGGCGGAAGCTCATCGATCCCAATCCACAGGAGCCTCCGGCACAGGCGGCTGCGCCGTTCGAACCGGCTGACGCGGCCGTAACCGAGACGTCCAGGTCGGCGCAGGCCCTGGCCGAGCGGCTGACGCGATCGAGAACCCCGGAGGGGCGTCTCGCGGCGTTGATCGCCGGGAATGGGTCCGGCCGCGCCTTGACGCTCGCGCTCGAGACGGCGCGCCTGCTTTCGGCGAAGGGCCCGACCTTGCTCGTCGATCTCGGGGCGACGCAAGACTGGTTCGGCGACATTCTGGAGCGCGAAGAGACGGACTCGGTCGAGGTCTCCGGCCTCGCCGACCTGCTCGAGGGCAGGGCGAGCTTCGGCGAGATCATTCGTCGCGATCTCTCGTCGCGCCTCGACGTGATACCGGCCGGAGGAGACGCAACCGGCGGAAGGCTCGAGGACGTGTTCGCCGCGTTGATGTCGGCCTATGACTGCGTCGTCTTTCACGCCTCCGACTGGCGATCCGCGCGAGCGCGCGCAGCGGCCAATTCAGCCGACGCCGTCGTCCTTGTCGCGCCGACGGCCCAGTTGCGGCGCGTCGTCGAGGAGGCGCGGGAGGCGCTCGGCGACGGCGCGAGAATCCTGCCCTTTGCCGTCATGCGGCCGCAGTCAACTCTGGAAGAGGTCGCCTGACGATCAGCGGATCCAGGCGCGCAGGCGCATGGCCGCAGACATCAGCGGCGGGGAGCGCTTGATTCGCGCCTTCGCTCGCCGCTCGAGACCCAGGGCGAGCGCTATGGCCCGGCCGGGCGCGCTGGTCGCAACGAACGTGTCGAAGAGGATCTCGGCTGCTTCGCAACATTCGTTCTTGTATCGCCCCTCGCCGACGCCGAGATCGAAAGTCTCGAATCCGCGCTCGATCGCCGATCGCACGACCTCCTGCAGCAGCAATCGTCCCGGCGCGCATCGGGCGATCTCGGGATCGCGGTCATGGGCCAGGATGAGGCCGCACAGCCGATTCCGTCCTGGCAGGGCGCCGAACACGGCGACCGGCCGATCGCCCAACATGAGGGCGTGCAGCTCCATCGGCGCGAGTCCGTCGCCCAGACCTTCAGTCGCCAGCCGGTTGAGGAAGGCTCGCGCCGCGGCGCTTTCGTGGGGGTTCGGAGGTCCGCCATCCATCGCCGCCTGGCGCTTTTGCGCGATCAGGGCGCCGAGGACTTGCGAGGCCTGGGTCTCGTCTTGCGCCATGACATGAGACACGGGGCCCATTGACGCGAGCCGCTCGGCCATCTTGCGCAGCTTCTTCTTCGAGGCCTTCGAGACATGCGCGTCGCGCCACTGCGAAAACGAGAGCGGAAGCTCGGACTTGTAGGCGAAGCTCGGGCTCGGACGTCCGCCGAGCGCGGTCATGGGATTGCGGAAGCCCTGCCACATCCGCGGCTGGTTGAGGAGCGCGAAGCAGTCGACACGGGCCGGAGCGGCGCGCGCCGCCTCCGTAAGGAGCGATCTGACGTTGCCCGCGCCCCAGGGGGGGCCGGGCCGGAAGAGGCCGAGGTTGAAATTCGAGTCCCTACCGCCGGGGAAGGTCGCCAGAGCCAGCGGACCGAGGCGGCGCCGGGCGAGCGGCAGAAGGGCCGAAGGCTGGCCAGACGCATCTTTGGCCACGACGATGAAAGGCTCAATGCCGGAAGCCGCTCCGATGGTTGCGAACCAGGCCTCGGCAAAGGCGAAAGACTGGTAGGGCGAAGCGCAGGCGGCCGCCTGCAGGTCAAGCCAGTCTCCGCGCGCATCCGCGAGCGAGGGAAAAATCTCGACCGACGCGACCTCGCCGGCGACGGCGACGAGCGGCGCCGCCGGCGCCGCGGCCGGAGCTTCGATCCATGCCAGAGGGTGCGATGTCGACGTCATGTGTCAAATCGGGTTTGCGGCGTTAATACAAAATTAAGCGCGAACTACAGGTTGTCAATTACGCGCGGTGCCATCCATGATTGTATCGTTAACGGACGCATCTGCGGCATCGAGGGCCTGGGTCCCTGAATCTCTACGTTGCCGTCGAGGCGATCGCCTCAGAGGCGCCGCGCCGCCCGAGAGCGGCCGTCAACGTTTCCCAAAGACCCAGGGGTTCAAGGTCATCCGCGGAGGCAGCCATGACGATCAGGACCGCCATCATCAGCGCCGGCTTCGCCGGCTTGCGGGCAAGCGGGTTGCACCGCGCGGCTCGAGCCGCCACGCGCGGCACGGGCGTCATTCTGACGTTCCACCGTGTGCGGCCGGAAGGACCAGCGACCGGCTACGCGCCGAACCGCGCGCTCGAGATTACCCCCCGGTTCCTCGAGGTCGCGCTCGACGTCGTTGAGCGCGAAGGCTTCGAACTCGTGTCGCTCGACGAGGCCCGCCGCCGGCTCGTCGAGGGCGAAGGCGCACCCTTCGCGGCGCTGACCTTCGACGACGGCTATCGCGATACGCTGGAGGCTGCGCTTCCCGTGCTCGAGCGCCGCGACGCGCCCTTCGCGGTCTATTGCGCGACCGGGTTCATCGAACGCACGGCGCGCCTCTGGTGGCTCGAGCTCGAAGAGGCGATCCGGCGCCTCGAGATGGTCGACATCGGGTCGGCGCGCTTCGCGGCGCGGACGCAGGCGGAGAAGTCGGCCGCTTTCGATCGCGTCTACTGGCTCCTGCGCGCGCGCCCAGAATCGGAGCTTCTGGAGACGGTCGGCGAGCTTGCGCGCCGCGCAGGGGTCGACGGCGAGGCGCTGTCGGACGGGCTTTTCATGGACTGGAGCGAAGTGGTCAGGCTCAGCCGCCATCCTCTCGCGACCATCGGCGCCCATAGCGTCACGCACCGGCGCCTGGCGCACTGGAGCCTGGCGGAGGCGCGCGTGGAGATGGCGGATTCGAAAGGCGCGCTCGAGGCGCGACTTGGGATCGAGGTGCGTGACTTCGCCTATCCGGTCGGGGACCGGACCAGCGCGAGCCCGCGCGAATTCGAGCTTGCGCGCGAGCTCGGTTTCGTAACCGCAGTCACGACGCGGCCCGGCATGCTGTTTCCGGAGCACGCCCTGCGCCTGACCGCGCTGCCGCGGGTCTCCATCAACGGGCGCTGGCAGAAGGTCGAGGCGCTGGAAGTGCTGCTCAGCGGCGCGCCGTTCTGGCTGTGGAATGGCGGCCGGCGGGTCGAGGCGGCGTAAGGTCCCAGGTTTCCCCAGTGGCCGCAAATGGCGGCAAACTCGCCGCTTGCAGTTGCGGGGGCGGCAGCGGTTTCGAGCATCGCTGCCTTGACCGCGTTCCCTAGCCGACCGGAGGCGAACGCTTAACCTTCCCGCGACGCCGTGCGGCGTCCTGCCGCCGTAACGGTCGCGCCGCTCGCCTTGACGGTTCTCGCAGACGGCCCCACGATCGCGCGTCATGAAGACGAGCCCGCGCAAATTCGAGCTGACGGCCGACATCCTGCTGAGAGCCTATTCCATCGGCGTCTTCCCGATGGCCGAAAGCAGCGAAGCAAAGGAGCTCTTCTGGGTCGAGCCGCATGAGCGGGGCGTGCTTCCGCTCGATGGGCTCGTCGTTTCGCGGAAGCTTGCCAGGACGGTCCGTTCGGACCGGTTTCGGGTCGTCGCCGACCGGGATTTTCGCGCCGTGATGAGGGCCTGCGCCGCTCGTGAGAAGACCTGGATCAATGACGAGATCGTGCGGCTCTACACGGAGCTCTTCGACGCGGGCCACGCTCATTCGGTCGAAGTCTACCATGGCGCCAATCTCGTCGGGGGGCTATACGGCGTCAGCCTGCGGAGCGCCTTCTTCGGCGAAAGCATGTTCCACCTTGAGCGCGACGCCTCGAAGGTCGCGCTCGTCCATCTGTTCGCGCGGCTGAGGAGCGGCGGCTATCGTTTGCTCGACACGCAGTTCCTGACCGAACATCTGGCGAGCCTCGGCGCAGTCGGCCTGTCGCGGGAGGCCTTCAGGCTCAGACTGGCGCAGGCGATGCAGAGCGAGGCCGATTTCGGCGTCTGGCCCGCTGGGAGGGCGATGCCGGGCGCCGAGGCGCTTGAGCGCGCGCTCAGAGTCGGCATGGAAGTTGCAAATCGGCCTTGATAAGGCGGGACGTTTCGCCGGTTTGTGGCCTTGGGAGTAAGGTTTTCTTCATGGCGGGTGAGGCGTTTGACGAAATGGGGTTTGGAGGCGACCGGACGCGGACGCTCTACAAGACGGTGGCGGAGTGGCTCGCGCAGACGCCGCCCGAGCTTCTCGCGGCGCGACGCGCCCAGGCCGAATACATGTTCCGCCGCATCGGCATCACCTTCGGCGTTTATGGCGACAAGGACGCCGCCGAGCGGCTGATCCCCTTCGATATCGTTCCGCGCCTTCTCTCGCGCGCCGAATGGCGGCGCCTCGAGGCCGGCCTCACGCAGCGCGCGCGCGCTCTCAACCTGTTCCTCAAAGACGTCTATGGGCCAGGCGCGATCCTGAAGGAGGGGATCGTCCCGGCGGAGCTCATCCTGCGCAACCCATACTACCGGCCGGAGATGATCGGCCGCCGCGTCCCGCACGACATCTGGGTGCATATCGCAGGCATCGACATCGTGCGGGTGGACGACGAATCGTTCTACGTTCTAGAGGACAACGCCCGCACGCCCTCCGGTGTTTCGTACATGCTGGAGAACCGCGAAGTGACGATGCGGCTGTTGCCAGATCTTTTCGCGCGCCACCATGTCGCGCCGGTCGACGACTATCCAGACGAACTGCTCGCCTGCCTGCGGTCGGTCGCGCCGCGGCAGGACCGCAGCGAGGCGACGATCGTGCTCCTGACCCCGGGGCCGTTCAACTCCGCCTATTACGAGCACTCGTTCCTCGCCGACAAGCTCGGCGTCGAACTCGTCGAGGGCCGGGACCTCTTCGTCGAAGACGATCAGGTCTTCATGCGCACGACTCTCGGGCCGCGTCGCGTCGATGTCATCTACCGTCGCGTCGACGACGATTTCCTTGATCCTCTGGTCTTCAACCCGGCCTCCATCCTGGGAGTGCCCGGATTGGTCGGCGCCTATTTGGCGGGCAATGTGACGCTCGCGAATGCAATCGGCACCGGGGTCGCAGATGACAAGGCGATCTACAGCTACGTCCCGGATCTCATCCGCTTCTATATGTCCGAGGAGCCTCTGCTCAAGAACGTGCCGACCTACCGTTGCCGCGAGGCCGACGGGCTCAAATACGTTCTGGCGCGGCTCGACGAGCTCGTGGTCAAGGAAGTGAACGGCTCGGGCGGCTACGGGATGCTGGTCGGCCCTCATGCGACCGCCGCCCAGCGGGAACAATTCGGAGCCAAGATCAAGGCGGATCCGAACAATTACATCGCACAGCCGACGCTCGCGCTGTCGACCTGCCCGTCGTCGTTCGAAAAGGGAGTTTCGCCGCGCCACGTGGACTTGCGCCCGTTCGTGCTCTCGGGCGCCGACGGGGTCCGAATCGTGCCCGGCGGGCTCACGCGCGTTGCGCTGAAGGAAGGTTCGCTCGTGGTCAATTCGAGCCAGGGCGGCGGGACCAAGGACACCTGGATCGTCGACGACGTGGAAGGCGAGGCCTGACATGCTCGCGCGCACCGCCGACAACCTCTTCTGGCTCGCCCGCTCGATGGAGCGCGCCGACTACATCGCCCGCACGATCGAGGCGACGCTGAGGCTCGAATACCTGCCGAAGTCCGACGGCGACAAGACCGCGGAGTGGGAGGGCGCCCTCAACGCCGCGGGCGCCTATGACGGCTACGTCGAAGCGCACGGCGAACTCGACGAGGAGAACGCCGTCGAGTTCCTCACCTTCGACCGGTCGAACCCGTCCTCGATCTGCAACTGCCTCGAGAATGCGCGCTCCTCGGGCAGGGCTGTGCGGACCGCGCTCACCGCCGAGACCTGGACGGCGATCAACGACGCCTGGCTCGAACTCAAACGCTTCGAATCGAGCCATCGCATGGCCCGCCCGCTCGACCGCGTCGCGCTGACCCGGTTCCTCGATTACGTGAAGAAGGCCTCGCTCGACTTCGACGGCTCCTGCTACCGCACGATGCTGCGCAGCGAGGCCTACTGGTTCAATCGGCTGGGCGTCTACATCGAGCGCGCCGACAACACCGCGCGCCTCCTCGACGTCAAATACCACCTGCTCCTGCCCTCGACCGAGCCGGTCGGCGGCTCGCTCGACTATTTTCAGTGGGTCGCCATCCTGCGCGCGGTTTCCGCTGCGACCGCCTATCATTGGGTCTACCGCGATCGGGTCAAGCCCTGGCTCATCGCCGATCTCCTCATCCTCAAGCGCGCAATGCCGCGCTCGCTGATCTCGTGCTACGAGAGCATCGACCGGGCGCTCGATTCGCTGGCGCGCGACGACGGGCGCAGCGGCGTCGCGCAGCGGCAGGCGCGCGCGATGCACTCCAGGCTCGAGCGCTCGAGCATGACCCAGATTTTCCAGTCCGGACTGCACGAGTTCATCACCGCGTTCATCGAAGACAATGCGCGGCTGTCGAGCACGATTTCCGAGCAATATCTCTTCACCTGAGGTCGGGGGCCCCATGCGGATCCGGGTTTCGCACGAGATTGCGCATCGCTATGCGCCTCCGGCCCGCATGTTGATTCAAAATCTGCGCCTGACGCCGCATGGCTTCGACAGCCAGTATGTGCAGGGCTGGCGCATCAGTCTCGATATCGACAGCGCGCTGCGCCAGACCGAGGACGCGCACGGCAATGTCGTGTCGACCTTCTCCCATCACGGCGGGCCGGTCGAGCGCCTGACGGTCTTCGCCAGCGGCGAGATCGAGACCAGCGACGCCGCGGGCGTCGTGCGCGGCGCGATCGAACGTCTGCCGGCGGAGATGTATCTGCGCGAGAGCCCGCTCGCCCTCGCCAATGGCGCGCTGCGCGACTTTGCGGCGGGCGCCGCGGCCGGCGCCTCGGACCCGCTCGACGCCCTGCATCGGCTGATGGCCGAACTCAATCGCGTGATGGCCTTCGACCCGTTCAAGGCGGACGATCCGGAATCGGCGGTCGAGGCCTTCGCGCTGCGCCGCGGGCGGGCGCGCGACTTCGCCCATATCTTCATCGCCTGCGCGCGCTTTCTCAACCTGCCGGCGCGCTTCATCCGCGGCTATCGCGCCGCGGATGAGGCCGGCGGCGAGCCCGGCGCGCACGCCTGGGCCGAGGCCTATGCGCCGAGGCTCGGCTGGGTCGCCTTCGACGCGACCGCCTGCCTCTGCGCCGACGACCGCTATGTGCGGGTGGTCGTCGGCTTCGACGCCCGGGACGCGGCGTTCGTGCGGAGTTCCCACGGGGGCGGCGAGGACGCGGTCGAGACCGCGATCAAGGTCGAGCAGGCGGGGTTCCAGACCCAGGAGTGAGGGCGGAGGCGATGGGGACGATATCGACGTTGCTTCGCAGCTAGCCCGCGGCGGCGCGGAGCGCGTCCTCGACGCCAGGCCAGCCGCCCTTCGCGCGCGCCTTGACCGCCGCGACGAACCATTCCGGCGCGCGGTCGGATTCGGCGAGCACGTTGACCAGAGCCGCCAGCGCCTCGACGGACTTACAATCGTCCGCCCGTTCGATGAGCCATTCGGCTCCGGCGTCGCTGACGACCCCAGCAGGCCGCGCCTGCCTCAGCACATGGGCCGTAATCATTTCCACAAAGAATTCTGTCCATTCTGGCGCGTTGTTCATCCGCGCCCGCGCGACGGCGAAAAGTTCGTCCGCCGATTCCCGGGTGACCTCGCCGCTCATGAACACTTCCCGCCTCAGCCAGGCGACGTCCTGCGCCGTCACTCTGCGGCCAAGGATCATCGCGCTGATGATCGTGCGGCTCCTGTCGATCGCAACACACATACGCCACTTCTCTAAACGCTGCCGCCGGCTCTTTGGCCGGCTCGTTCTGATGACGGCGACACTGCGCCCGAAATTCTTCCGAGACGTGAATCCGGACGCAGCGGAAAGAGGAGCGTTCAGGCACAGTTAAGGCGAAGCAAAGCCGCATGGTTTCACGAAGATGAAGGCGGGCCGACGAGGCTCGCTCCGCCCTCGTTCACGCGGATTGACTCCCGATTTACTGACATGTTAGCGGGAGAAGCCCCGAACCGCGGGCGCAGCGGCCTTCCAAGCCGCAACGTCAATCATGACAGGCATCGACGCCGCGAAAATGGTCGCCGCGCGAATGAAACCTTGAGGGAGGAATCTGATGGGTCGACATATTTCGGCGCTGGCGCTTTTCGCCGCAGCCGGCGCGCTGCTCGGCGCTTCCGCTCACGCGGACACCAGCAAAATGAAGATCGCCTTTTCCAACAACTATGCCGGCAATTCCTGGCGTCAGGCGATGCTGAAGAGCTACGACATCGTGACGAAGCAGGCGGTTGCGGATCATATCGTCGCCGCGGCGGACGTGTTCACCACCGCCGACAAGGAGGTGCCGACGCAGGCCGCCCAGATCCAGAATCTGATCCTGCAGGGCTACAACGCCATCGTCATCAACGCCAGTTCGCCCGACGCGCTGAACGGCTCCATCAAGCAGGCCTGCGACGCCGGGATCGTCGTCGTCTCCTTCGACGGGATCGTCACCGAGCCCTGCGCCTACCGCATCGTCGTCGACTTCAAGGACATGGGCAAGCAGGAGGTCGAGCATATGGCGAAGTTCCAGCCCAAGGGCGGGAACCTCCTGGAGATCCGGGGCCTGGCCGGCACATCGATCGACGACGCGATCCATGCGGGCATTCTCGAAGGCGTGAAGGCGCACCCCGAGTTCAAGATCGTCTCATCGGTCACCGGCGACTGGGACCAGACCACTGCGCAGAAGGCGGTCGCGACCGTACTGCCCTCGCTTCCGCCGATTGTCGGCGTCGTCGATCAGGGCGGCGACGGTTACGGGGCCGCCCAGGCGATCGCCGCCGCGGGGAAGCCGCGCCCGACCATCATCGAGGGCAACCGCCAGGACGAATTGCAATGGTGGAAGGAGCAGAAGGCCAAGGACGGCTATACGACCTGGTCGGCTTCGATCGCGCCGGGCGTGTCGACGCTCGCCTTCTGGGTGGCGCAGCAGGTGCTGGACGGCAACAACAAGATCCCGCACGACCTGCTCGTGCCCTATCTCGCCTTCACGCAGGACGACTTCGAGACGGAACTGCCGAAGATTCCGCAAGGCGGCGTCGCGAGCCACGAATATACGCAGGCTGACGCGATCGCGGCCATCAAGGCGAACATGAAGTAAGCATTAGGCTTGAATTGGCTCGCGCGCGCTTCGGAGCGATGAACCATGGCGGGCGCGGGCGCTTCTCTCGTTGATTTCACGGGCGTCGAAAAATCATACGGCGCCGTCCGGGCCCTGGACGGGGTCGACTTTTCCATTGTTCAAGGCGAATGCGTCGGGATTGTCGGCCACAACGGCGCCGGCAAGTCGACGCTGATGCATGTGCTCAACGGCGGCGTTGCGCCCGATCGGGGACGGCTCGTCATCGCGGGCGAGGACCAGCGCGCCTACTCGGCGGTTCGCGCCAAAGCGCTCGGGCTGCGATGCGTCTTTCAGGAGCTGTCCCTTTGCCCGAACCTGTCGGTCGCCGAAAACGCGCGGGTGTTTCATCCGTCTATCCGGGGTTTCGGCTGGCGCGGACGGGCAGGACGCCTCATTCGCGCCAAGCTCGACGAGATCTTTCCCGGCCATGGCGTCGGCCCGGACGATCTCGTGCAGGATCTTTCGATCGGCCGGCGCCAGATGGTCGAGATCGCGCGCGCCTTTTCGGTCTCCGACCAGCCGGCTCGGCTCGTCATTCTCGACGAGCCGACCTCTTCGCTCGACGCGCACACCGCGGGACAACTGCTGAGCCATGTGCGGCGCTCGGTCGAATCCGGCGTCAGCTGCGCCCTCATTTCGCATATCCTGGGCGAAGTGCTGGAGACCTGCGACCGCATCGTCGTGATGCGCGACGGCAAGGTCGTCGCCGCCGACGCGTCACGACGCTTTGATCGGGGGAAGCTGGTCGCCGCGATGGGCGGAGTCGAAAGTGAACCCGCGGCCGAGACGAAGGCCGGTTCAGCCGGCGCCCGTGGCGAGGCGCGGGTCCGCGTGCGAATGCGCGCGAAGCGTCAGACCGACGGACAGGAACTCGTTGCGCGGGAAGGCGAGATCGTCGGCCTCGCGGGCCTCGCCGGCCACGGCCAGACCGATTTTCTGCTCGCCGCCTTTGACGCCGCCTCCCGCCCGCGCGCCAGCGAAACGGTTGCAGGGCCGGTCGCCCTTGTGCCGGGCGACCGCGTATCGGACGGCGTGTTTCCGCATTGGTCCATTGCGTTGAACATCGGCGTCCGCTCGCTGAAGCGTCTGCGAATCGGGCCGCTCATCTCGCCTCGGCTCGAGGGGGCGCTGGCGGAGTCCTGGCGTGAGCGAATCGGCATCCGCACGCCGGACGTCAGCAACGGCATCCTGTCGCTGTCGGGCGGCAATCAGCAGAAGGCCCTGTTCGCCCGCGCGCTCGCCTCCGACGCGCGCGTCGTGCTGATGGACGATCCGATGCGCGGCGTCGACTACGGCACCAAGCTCGAAGTCTATGATCTTATCCGGACGGAGGCTGAAGGAGGGCGCACCTTCCTCTGGTACACGACCGAGACTGAAGAGCTGAAGAACTGCGACCGCGTGTACGTATTTCGCAACGGCGCGGTCGTCGCCGAACTCAGCCGCGACGAGCTGACGGAAGAGCGCGTCATCCGTTCCTCGTTCGCGGGCAGCGCCACGTGACCAGCGCAAGCGCAGATTCGACGTCTTCAAGGGCGAGCGGCGCCGACTTCAGGCGCAACCTTCGCGCGGCGCTTCCGGCCCTGTCGCTTGCGCTCGTCATCGCCGCAATCGCCTGGCTCAATCCTCGCGCCATCAGCTATTTCGGCTTCACGCTGATGCTCAATCTCGCCATCCCGATCGTGCTCGTGACGATGGCGCAGATGTTCGTGATCGCCTGCAACGACCTGGACCTCTCGATCGGCGCCTTCGTCGGCTTCGTCACCTGCGTCTCGGCAACCTGGCTCAGGGACGAGCCGTGGCTCGGCGCTCTGACCCTCATCGGCTGCGTTGCGCTCTACGCGGCGCTCGGCGCGCTCATCTATCTCCGCAACCTGCCTTCGATCGTGGTGACGCTTGGCATGAGCTTCGTGTGGCAGGGGCTTGCGATCCTGCTTCTGCCGAAGCCCGGCGGCAAGGCGCCCCTGTGGCTTCAGGCGATCATGGGCGTCAAGCCGCCGTTCGTTCCGTTCCCGATCGTCGCCGCCGCGCTGATCGCCGCGGTCGGCTGGTTCGGAATCATGCGCACGTCCTATGGGGCGATCCTGCGCGGCGCCGGCGGCAACGCCGTCGCGATCGAGCGCGCGGGCTGGTCGCTGCTCAAAGTCAAGGCGACGCTGTTCGCGCTCGCCGGAACTTTCGGCGTGCTGTCGGGCATGGCGCTCGTCGGCATCACGACCTCGGCCGACGCCAATATCGGCAACGGCTACACGCTTCTTTCGATCGCCGGCGTCATCCTCGGCGGCGGCGAATTCGTCGGCGGCAAGGTGTCGCCGATCGGCGCCGTTCTCGGCGCGCTGACGATGGCGATGGCCGCTTCGCCGCTGCTGACGTTCATGCATATTCCGCCGGACTGGCAGGTCGCCGCCAACGGCGCGATCCTCATCATCGTTCTGGCGGCCCGGGTGCTGATCAGCCGCAGCGGGACCGACCGATGATCCGCGTCGCGAGGACCCTGTTCACGCGGCCCTGGATCTGGTCCTTTCTCGGCGCTGCGATCGTCTGGCTCGCGGCCATCGCCTTCACCGGCGGCTACGGCGGGGGCGGCATGCTGACCGCCGCCCTGTCGCTTGCGGTCTTCACCGTCATTGTCGGCGTCGGGCAGATGTTCGTGATCACGCTTGGTCCCGGCAATGTCGATCTTTCGCTCCCGGCCAATATCGGGCTCGCGAGCGCGGTCGCGATGAAGACGATGGGCGGCGACGACTCCCGGGTCGTGATCGGACTGGCGGCGGCGCTGGCCTGCGGAGTGGCCGTCGGAATCGTCAATTATCTCCTGATCCGGGCGCTGCGCATCCCGCCGATCATCGCGACGCTGTCGGCGAGCTTCGTCATCCAGTCGGTCGACATCTCTTATGGGCGCGGCCTGCAGATCAAGCCGCCGCCGGGCTTTGCCGACTTCACCAATATTCAGGTCTTCGGCGTGCCGCTGCTGGCGATCCTGACGGCGCTGTTCGCGGTTTGCGCCAGCGTCGCGCTGCATCGGACGATCTGGGGCCGCTCGGTCCAGGCGATCGGCCAGAACATTCGCGCGGCGCGGCTGGCGGGCGTCAAGGTCGAGCCGGTGCGGTTCACCGCTTACGCGCTCTGCGGCGCGCTCGGCGGCCTCAACGGGGCGCTGCTCGCCGGCTATTTCCGCGGCGCCAATGTCGACATCGGCAACGAATATCTGCTGGCCTCGATCGCGGTCGTCGTCATCGGCGGCACGTCGGTCTCGGGCGGCAAGGCCAATCTGCCGGGCGTCTGGGGCGGGGCGCTGTTCCTCGTGCTGCTCCTGACCATGCTGAACACGTTTGGCGTCAGCGCGGGAGTGCGGCTCTTGCTGACGGGGCTCATTATCGTGGCGGTGATTACTGCGGCCGGCGGCGAGAAGAGGACGCGGTGAGCGCCGGGCTTCAGAGAAGGAACGGAATGAGCGCCGGCACGCGCTCGGCGTAGCGCGACATAAGACTCGCCGAACTCGCCACGCATCACGGTCTCCTCGAGCCGCAGCTTACGCCAGAAGGCGGCGGCGGCGATGGCGACGGCGAGCACGCCGCGCCATTCGCCGACCGCCAGGGCCGTCCCAACGAACATCAGGATGCACGCCGGTATAGATCGGAT
>CAVZJZ010000017.1:0-59149 GCA_963775665.1 uncultured Alphaproteobacteria bacterium
GCCTTGGCGGACCGCTGGTATCGTCTGCCTCCTGGGGATATTGATCTGTCGTCGCGACCACTTTCGCTTCAGCGAAGACACGTATCTCGAGCCGGACGTCGTGCATCTATCCGCGCGCGAGCGGAGTCGGGCCTGACCGCCGCCAACGTCCTCCTCGTCGTCGAGATCGCGGTCGTCGCTGCGCTACGACATGGGACGCAAGGCCGCGCTCTACGCCAGCTTCGGGGTGCGCGAACTCTGGGTCATCGACGCCGTGAGGCTGACCGCACGCGTCTTTCGCGATCCCGCGCCGGAAGGGTATCGCGAGACGCGCGACTTTCAGGCGTCGGAAAGGATCGTCCCGCTTCTCGCGCCGGAAGCCTTCGCGCTGCGACTGGACGAGCTCGAACTCGAATGAGCTTTCCCATCTCGGAGCACTTCGCCAGGAGCCAGCGTCACGGCACGTTTTATCTCGCCTGCGGCGAGAAGGACGCCGCGCCGATCGTTTTCCTGCACGGCTGGCCCGAACTGTCCATGTCCTGGCGCGGCCAGCTGCCGGTCTTCGGGGCTCTCGGCTTCCGCGCCATCGCGCCGGACATGCGCGGCTACGGCCGCTCGGACGTCCCGCAGCGACACGAGGATTACGCGCTCGAACACATCGTCGCCGACATGATCGAGCTCGTCGACTCGGTCGGCGCCGAAAAGGCGGTTTGGGTCGGCCACGACTGGGGCGCGCCGGTCGCCTGGTCGCTGGCCCAGCATCATCCCGAGCGCTGCCACGCCATTGCGGCTCTCTCGGTTCCCTACATTCCCGAAGGCTTCAGCGTGAACGCCCTTGTGCCGCTGATCGATCGCAGACCTCTACCCGGAGGACAAGTATCCCTACGGGCAATGGGATTATCAGGTCTTCTATCTCGAGAACTTCGCGCGGCGCGACCGCCGGGCTTCGAGGCCGACATTCGCGCCACCGTCCGCGCGCTGTTCCGCTCGGGCAACCCGGACGGACGCGGCAAGCCCAATCGCACGGCGTTGGTGCGCGCGAACGGCGGCTGGTTCGGTCCCGACAACAAGGCGCCCGCCCTGCCGCGCGACGAACGTGTGATCGACGAGGAGGCGGAGGCCAGCTATGTCGCGGCGCTGTCGCGCAACGGATTTTCCGGGCCCGACAGCTGGTACTTGAACGGCGAGGCGAACGCCGCCTATGCGAAACGCGCCCGGGCCAACTGGCGGCTGATGATGCCGACGCTGTTCCTGCACGGCGCCTATGACTATACCTGCGAGACGATCGACTCGCCCCTGGCCGAGCCGATGCGCGCGTCCTGCGCCGACCTGACCGAGGCGACCGTTCCCTCCGGACATTGGATGGCGCAGGAAAAGCCGGCTTACGTCAACGCCGCGCTGGCCGGGTGGCTCGCCCGCAAGCGCCCGGATCTTTGGCTCCGCAGTCATGCCAAGACTTGGTCAGCCTGACCTGTTACAAGACGCTGGCAGTCGTCATAGCCGGGCTTGTCCCGGCCATCCACGCGGTTCAACGTGTTACAATGGCTCAGCTTCGCGCGGCCGCTTCCGCGAGACCACTTTCGACAGTCTTCCCTGGCGCACGGCGTGGATGGCCAGGACAAGCGAGGAGAAGCCCGGCCATGACACGTCGGTTTCGTGAACTCGCTCGACGAATGGCTTTCAACCGATGTTTATGAGGTCGCTTGTGGAAGCGATTGGAATCAAATGACTTTTCCAGCGGGTTAAGCGCAAACCGTCTGCGAGCGGGGCGACGCATTTTTGCTCACGTAACACATGAAGCTCCTTTCGTAATCAATTGTAAAATAAGGCATTTCATCCCGACGTGGCCGGCCAAAATGGCGCCATTCTGCCTGATTCCGGACGATTTCGGGCGGGCGAGTATAGAAATTCTATACTTTTGCGCCCTCGGGCGGGCCGCGAAAGCCGGTCTCAGGCTTCGGTTTTCCCGATTGTCGTCTCCCTGTTATGAGGCTTAACAGGGAGAGGCGCTCCCTGTTATCTCGCTCAACCGTTACATGAGAAATTCTTCCGAAGTCACTGATATCCAGCGCTTTCAAGCCTCCGATCCGAGTGCGGCTAGCCCCGCGGTCCCCTGTTAGCAGGGCAAAACAGGGAGAATTCCGGTTTTGGCGAAGTTCCAGGCGGCGCGCGGCGCGAAGCCAAGAGTATAGATTTTCTATCCCGCCGCCCGGCGCCGGCTCACGCCGGCTTCTTGAGCTTCACCACATTGTGCAGCGTATTGTCGGCGGTCTCGAAGAAGCGCCGGACGCCGCGCGCGGCCTGGCGGATGCGCTGCTCGTTCTCGACCAGCGCGAGGCGCACGAAATCGTCGCCGTGCTCGCCGAAGCCGATCCCCGGCGCGACGGCGACGTCGGCCTTCTCGATCAGAAGCTTCGAGAACTCGAGACTGCCGAGATGGCGGAAGCGCTCCGGCACGGGGGTCCAGGCGAACATCGAGGCGCTGGGTTTGTCGATCGGCCAGCCGGCGGCGGCGAAGCTCTCGATCATCACGTCCCTGCGGCGCTTGTAGGTCGCGCGCATCTCGCGCACGCAATCGTCCGGCCCGTTGAGCGCCGCCGCGGCCGCGACCTGGATCGGCGTATAGGCGCCATAGTCGAGGTAGGACTTCACCCGGGCGAGCGCGGCGAGGAGCCGCTCGTTGCCGACCGCAAAGCCGATGCGCCATCCGGCCATCGAAAACGTCTTCGACATCGAGGAGAACTCGACCGCCACGTCGAAGGCGCCGGGCGCCTGCAGGATCGACGGCGGCGGCTCGCCGTCGAAATAGACCTCGGCGTAGGCGACGTCGGACAGGACGAAGATCTCGTGCTTGCGGGCGAAGATGACGAGGTCCCGGTAGAAGTCGAGTGAGGCGACCATCGCCGTCGGGTTGGACGGATAGCAGACGACGATTGCGATCGGCTTCGGAATCGAATGAACGATCGCGCGCTCGAGCGCGACGAAAAACTCCGGCGTCGGCTCGGCCGGCACGGAGCGGATGACGCCGCCCGCCATCAGGAAGCCGAAGGCGTGGATCGGATAGGAAGGGTTCGGCACCAGCACGACGTCGCCCGGCGCGGTGATCGCCTGC
Organism: uncultured Alphaproteobacteria bacterium; assembly: GCA_963775665.1. Classification (GTDB taxonomy): domain Bacteria; phylum Pseudomonadota; class Alphaproteobacteria; order Rhizobiales; family Beijerinckiaceae; genus Roseiarcus. The sequence goes on from CAVZJZ010000017.1 coordinate 3,092, forward strand.
GCCATGTTGGCGAAGCCCTCCTTGGAGCCGAGGGTCGCCACGACCTGGGTTTCGGGATCGAGCTTCACCCCGAAATCGGCGCGCATAGTAACCGGCCTGCGCGCGGCGCAGCCCGGCAATGCCCTTGGAGGCCGAATAGCGGTCGGTGCGGGGCTTGCCGACAGTCTCGACGAGTTTATCGAGCACATGCTTCGGCGCCGGCAGGTCGGGGTTGCCCATACCGAGATCGACGATGTCGGCGCCGGCGGCGCGAGCCTTGGCCTTGAGCTTGTTGACCTGCTCGAAGACGTAGGGCGGCAGGCGCCGCACGCGGTGGAAGTCGCTCATCGTCGCCAAATGTCCCTGATCCATGTCCCGGGTTCCGGCGCTCTTGGCGCCGTCGCGGCTCTGTACCATCGCGCCGGGCCGCCGCAAACCCGTTCCTATTGGTTCGCCGGCGGCTTCTGCGCTTTTTTGCGCTGGGCCTCCTGCTCCGCCAGCGCCTTAGCCGCGGGCGGGAAGCCCCTCCGGAGGGAGTCGTGACGCTTCTCGACCGAATCCAGGTCGCCTTTGAGCGCAGTCACATCCTTGTCCTTGAGCGCGGGCTTTGCCGGCTCCGGCGGCGGCTGAAAGACCGGAATGTACTCGAGGTCTCCATTGGACCTGGACTGGAGGACGAAATCGGCGGGCGGCGCGACATCGGTGGCGAAGCCGAGGACCTTCGCCGCGCTCTTCAGCAGACTGTCCGTCTCCTGCGCGGAGGCGGCCGAAACCCACGCGCAGGCGGCGCAGGCCAGAACCCCGATCGTCGCCCTTGCCATCATCTGTCCTGACCTCGAACCCGGCCCGCGCCCCGGCCACGAACGGACTTCCCATCGAAAGTCGTTGTGGCGCGGCGCATCGGTAGTGACCTATTATGACGAAAACGGGACTGGGTCTTGCCCGGTGGCGACAGGAAGCGTCTTTTCATGACCAAGAGCGGCAAAAGCAGTTCCGATTCCCGCTCGCCGGCTCGCGCGGACGCGCGCAAGAGCGTAGCGAAGGCGGAGACGAAGCCCGAGGCGGCGAAAGCCCGGCGCGACGCCGCGCTGGCCCAGGCGGCGGAGAAATGGGTCAACGCCCTGACCTCGGCGAAGCCGCCCGCGACGCCTCGCCATCCGGCCGCCGCCCGATCCGGCGCGTCTTCCCCCGTCAGCCACGCGCCGACCGTCTCCTGGCCGAAACCCGAGCCCAGGGCTGCGGCGCGAAAGGCGGCCGCGCCGCCAACTCCGCAGCCGGCGGTCAGGATCGAGGCCGCCGCTCCGCCCCCGAACACGATAGCGGAATCTCCTGCGCCGAAGGCGAAGGCGCAGGCCGCGCCCGCGCCCGAGCCGACAAAGGCAAAACGGCCTCTGCCCCAGGCGCCGGCGCGCGTCGGGCCGAAAAAGGCCGAGCGGGCGACGAAGCCAACGACGATGTCGGAGACCGCCGCTGCGCCGCCGCCGGCGGCGCCGGCCGCCCCCGCTCCGGTCCCGAAGGCCGAGCCTTCGCCCCCTTCCCCGGCGGCCGGCGCCGGCGCCGGCGCCCCCTATCGGATGCCCGACGTCGAAGCGCTCGCCAACAACACGCGTCGCATGATGGAGCTCGCCGGCAGGGCGCTCGGGGCCTTCATGCGGCCGCGGGAAACGGGCGAGATCAAATCGACCATCGCCGAGGACCTTAGCGAGATGGTCCGCTCGCTCGGCCACGTCGCCGAATATTACATGTCGGAGCCCCAGCGCGCGCTCGAGGCGCAGGCGGCGCTGGGCGCGCAATTCGTCAATCTGTGGGCCTCGACCCTGCAGCGCTTCCAGGGGGCGCCGGCCGAGCCCGTCGCCGAGCCGGACCGCACGGACAAGCGATTTTCGGACGCCGAGTGGCGCGACAATCCCTACTTCGATTTCATCAAGCAGGCCTATGTGCTGACGACGCGCTGGGCGGACGATCTCGTCAGGCGGGCCGACGAAATGGATCCGCACGAGCGCGACAAGGCGCAGTTCTATCTCAGGCAGGTGACCGCCGCGCTCTCGCCGTCCAACTTCCTCGGCACCAACCCCGAGCTCCTGCGCGTGACTCTCCGGGAAAGCGGCGAGAACCTCGTGCGCGGTCTCCAGATGATGGCCGAAGACATCGAGGCGGGGAAAGGCAACCTTCGCATCCGCCAGTCGGACGCCCGCGGTTTCAAGCTCGGCGTCAATCTCGCGACGACGCCGGGCAAGGTGATCTTCCGCAACGAGCTCATCGAGCTCATCCAGTACGAACCCACGACGCCGCAGGTCTACAAGCGCCCGCTCCTCATCGTGCCGCCCTGGATCAACAAGTTCTACATTCTCGACCTCAATCCGGAGAAGTCGTTCATCCGCTGGGCGGTCGCGCAAGGGCTGACCGTGTTCGTCATCTCCTGGATCAACCCGGACGAACGCCACGCCGACAAAGGCTTCGAGGCCTATATGCGCGAGGGCGTTCTGACCGCGCTCGAATGCGTCGAGAAGGCGACCGGCGAGCGCGAGGTCACGGCGATCGGCTATTGCGTCGGCGGGACTCTGCTTGCCGCGACCCTAGGCTACATGGCCGCGGTCGGCGACAAGCGCATCGGCAGCGTCACCTTTTTCACCGCGCTCGTCGACTTCACCGACGCGGGCGACCTCAAGGTCTTCGTCGACGCGGAGCAACTGAAGACGGTCGAGGCGAAGATGGCCGAGCACGGCTATCTCGAGGGCTCGGCCATGGCCAACGCCTTCAACATGCTCCGGCCGAACGACCTCATCTGGGCTTATTACGTCAACAACTACCTCAAGGGCAAAGAGCCGATGCCCTTCGATCTTCTGGTCTGGAATTCCGACTCGACCCGAATGCCCGAAGCCAACCACAAGTTCTACCTGCGCCACTGCTACTTCCAGAACGACCTCTCCAACGGGCGTATGGTCCTCGGCGACAAGACGATCGACCTCAACAAGGTGACCATCCCGATCTACGAGCTCGCGTCGCGAGAGGATCATATCGCCCCCGCCCGCGGCGTATTCAGGGGCGCGAAGTGCTTCGGCGGGCCGGTGCGGTTCGTCCTGGCCGGGTCCGGCCATATCGCCGGGGTCGTCAATCCCGCCGGCAAACCAAAGTACCAGTTCTGGAGCGACGGGCCGCCCGACGGTGATTTCGAGTCCTGGGTGGCGGGGGCCAGGGAGACGCCCGGCACCTGGTGGCCGGACTGGATCGCCTGGGTGACCGCCCAGGCGCCGGAAAAAGTCCCGGCCCGAAAACCGGGCGAAGGCAAGCTGAAGGCTATCGGCGACGCGCCGGGCGACTATGTGCGGATCAAGGCGTAGATTCGCGAACGCTGCCGGGCGATGCCGACCGTTCTGCGTTCTTGGAGCTTGGGATGCGCATTTCGGCAAGTCGTCTTAGCGCGCAGGCAACGAGCGTCGAGTTTCTCGACGCCTCGATCCGTGTCGCCCTGGCCGACGGCCGCGAAGTGTCCGCGCCGATCGCGTGGTTCCCGCGCCTGCGCGACGCATCACCCGAACAGCGCGCCAACTGGCGTCTTATCGGCCGCGGCGAAGGCATTCATTGGCTCGATATCGACGAGGACGTGTCGGTCGGCGCCTTTCTGGGACTGCCGAGCTAAGCATTTCGTCTCCCATCCGCTGAACCGCTTAACAGAGGGTGGCGCCAGATTTCCGTCTTGGCGCTTTTCCCCGGGCGCGATACTCTGCCCGCGGCTGGGACCTGGCATGCGCTGAACGACGCGTAGCCGCAACGCCTCCGTTGCGACCCGGCCGACCTGCGTCACAGTCTGCGCCCCCAGTTCCCCGCGTCGCCCGCTCGGCGACGCGCGGAAGCCCGGCGGGACGGAGGGACACGCTATGCTTTACGGACTTGCGCTCCTTGCTGGAATTGTCGCCGGCTCGCGCGTCTTCACGGGCGCGGCGGCGGTGAGCTGGGCGGCTTGGCTCGGCCATCTCGATCTCGCCGGCTCCTGGCTCGCCTTCATGGGCTACGCCTGGACGGCCCTTATCTTTACGGCTCTCGCGCTCGTCGAATTCGTCATCGACCAGCTTCCCTCGACGCCGAGCCGGAAGGTCCCGATGCAGTTCGGCGCCCGCCTCGTCAGCGGCGCTCTCTGCGGCGCGACGCTCGGCGTGGCGGGCGGTTCCTGGATCGTCGGCCTCGTGGCGGGCGTGGCGGGCGCCGTGATCGGCACATACGGCGGGGCCGAGGTTCGGGCGCGGATGGCGAAGGCCTTCGGCCGCGATCCGCCGGCCGCGTTCATCGAGGACGCGGCGGCGATCATCCTCGGCCTCGTCATCGCGGCGGGGGCGCCATGACCCGCCGCTTCGACGCGATCGTGATCGGCGCCGGCCAGGCCGGGCCGCCGATGGCCGGCCGGCTCGCCGCAGCCGGAAAGACGGTCGCCGTCATCGAGCGTAAGCTCGTCGGCGGAACCTGCGTCAACACCGGCTGCACGCCGACCAAGACCCTGGTCGCCAGCGCCTATGCGGCCCATCTGGCAAGGCGCGCGCACGACTTCGGCGTTAGCGCCGGACCCGTCGGCGTCGATTTCGCCGCCGTCATGGCCCGCAAGGACACAGTCGTCGGAAACTCCCGCTCCCACCTCGAAAACTGGCTCAAGGGCATGGCGAACTGCTCGCTCATCGAGGGTCACGCCCGCTTCCTGTCGCCGACGACCGTCCAGGTCGGCGACGACGTGCTGGAGGCCGGCCAGGTCTTCATCAACGTCGGCTGCCGGGCCGTCGCGCCCGATTTCCCGGGTCTCGACCAGGTGAGGACGCTGAACAACACCACGATGCTCGAACTCGACGCCCTGCCCGAGCGCCTCGTCATCGTCGGCGGCAGCTACATCGGCCTCGAGTTCGCGCAGATCTTCCGGCGCTTCGGCGCAGAGGTCACCGTGGTGGAGAAGACGCCGCGCCTCATCGGCCGCGAGGATCCGGAGGTGTCGGATGCGATCCGCGAAATCCTCGAAGCGGAGGGGATTGCGATCCGCTGCGACGCCGAGTGCATCAGCTTCGCCTGCCGCGGCGCCGATATCGCCGTCGGCGTCAACTGCACGACCGGCGAGCCCGAGGTGGTCGGCTCGCACGTGCTGCTCGCGGTCGGCCGCCGGCCGAACACCGGCGATCTCGGGCTCGAGGCGGCGGGCGTCAAGCTCGACGCGCGCGGCTATGTCGTCGTGGATGACGGCTTGCGGACAAACGTCCCCCACATCTTTGCGCTTGGCGACTGCAACGGCCGCGGCGCCTTCACTCACACCGCCTATAACGACTTCGAGATCGCGGCCGCGAACCTGCTCGACGGCGCGGGGCGCAAGGTCAGCGACCGCATTCCGGTCTACGCGCTCTATATCGATCCGCCGCTCGGCCGGGTCGGCCTGACCGAGGCCGCGGCCCGCGCCTCGGGCCACGCGGTCCGGATCGGCCGCCGGCCGATGACCCGCGTCGGCCGCGCGGTCGAGAAAGGCGAAACGCTGGGCTTCATGAAAGTCGTGGTCGACCGCGCCACCGACGCGATCCTCGGCGCCGCGATCCTGGGCGTCGGCGGCGACGAGGCGATCCATGGGGTGATCGAGGCGATGGCGGCCGGCGTCACGGCGTCCGCCTACACCCGCGTGATGGCGATCCATCCGACGGTTTCCGAGCTTGTGCCGACGGTTTTTGGGGAGCTGTCGGCTTAAGGCGCCGCCTCCTGGACGGGTGGCCCTGTTGACGGATCGTATACTACGGTATACGTACCCCGATGATCGAGGTCCAACAAACCGACGCTTTCGCAAAGTGGCTCAGCGCCTTGCGAGATCGCGAGGCGCGGATCAAAGTTCTGGGGCGCATTGCGCGTTTGGCGCATGGCAACCCCGGCGACGTGCAACCGGTCGGAGACGGCGTCAGCGAGTTGCGTATTCATTTTGGCCCGGGCTACCGCGTCTATTTCGTGCGGCGGGGACTCCATATCGCCCTTCTACTCGGCGCGGATCGAAGAAGACGCAACAAAGGGACATTCAGGCGGCGAAGGCGCTTGCCGCGGCTCTGGAGGAATAGCAATGGCGGTCCATCTCAGCCGCTTCGATGCGGCCGATTATCTCCTGACCGAGGAGGACATGGCGGCCTATCTCGCCGAATGCGCCGAGGGCGACGATCCGCGCCTCGTCGCGCACGCCCTCGGCGCGATCGCCCGGGCGCGCAATTTGAGCCAGTTGGCGCGCGACACAGGCATGACGCGCGCCGGGCTTTCGCGCGCGCTCGCCTACGACGGCAACCCCAGCTTCGCGACCGTCTCAAAGGTCGCCAAAGCGCTGGGGCTGAAAATATCCGTCACGCCGGCGAAGGCCGTCGCGCGCCAGACCGCCGTCCGTCCCCGCCACAGGCAGCCTGTCGCCCCCCTCAAGGGGCCGAAGTCACGCAAAGTCGCGAGCTGAGGGCGACGTCCGCAGGCGCGCGGCCACTCTGGATTCCCGGTCGGACCTGCAGTCTGCAGGGAATGACAAGGGACCTTCCAGGCGCGCCTGTGGGTGTATAAACGTCGCCGGAAGGAGCCCGCCGCCCCATGAACAAGCCGTCCCGCATCTCGGAAGCCCACCGGCTCGACATCGCCCACCGCCCGCGCCGCAACCGCAAGGCCGAATGGGCGCGCCGGCTCGTTTCCGAGCATGTGCTGACGACCAGCGACCTCATCTGGCCGCTCTTTCTCATCGAGGGCAAGCGCAAGCGCACGCCCGTCGCGGCGATGCCGGGCGTCGACCGGCTCAGCGTCGACGAAGCCGTGCGCGACGCGGAGCGCGCGGTCAGGCTCGGCATCCCGGCGATCGCCTTCTTCCCCTACACCGAGCCGCACCTCAAGGACGCGCATGGGACCGAGGCCTTCAACGAGAGCAATCTCGTCTGCCAGGCCTGCCGCGCGATCAAGCGCGAGTTTCCGGCTCTCGGCCTCGTCACCGACGTGGCGCTCGACCCCTATACCAGCCACGGCCATGACGGCCTCGTGCACGAACATGAGAGCGGCGACATCCGCATCCTCAACGACGAGACGGTGAAGGCGCTGGTGCGCCAGTCCTTGAACCAGGCGCGCGCCGGCGCCGACGTCATCGCGCCCTCCGACATGATGGACGGGCGGGTCGGGGCGATCCGCGAGGCGCTCGACGCCGAAGGCTTCCTCGATGTGCAGATCCTGGCCTATGCGGCGAAATACGCCTCCGCCTTCTACGGGCCGTTCCGCGACGCGCTCGGCTCGGCCGGCGCGCTCAAGGGCGACAAGCGCACCTACCAGATGGACCCAGCCAACAGCGACGAGGCCTTGCGCGAAGTCGCGCTCGACCTCGACGAGGGGGCCGACATGGTCATGGTCAAGCCCGGCATGCCCTATCTCGACATCATCCGCCGGGTGAAGGACGAATTCGGCGCGCCGACCTTCGCCTATCAGGTCAGCGGGGAATATTCGATGATCGTGGCCGCGGCGCAAAACGGCTGGATCGACGGCGACAAGGCGATGATGGAGAGCCTCATCGCCTTCAAGCGCGCCGGCGCCGACGGGGTTTTGACCTATTTCGCCCCACGCGCGGCGGAGAGGCTCAAGACGGGGTGAGCGCAATGGCCCTCCGCGGCGCCCGCTCTTCGACTGCAAGCGCTTCGATGCGCTCCTGCCGGCCGCGCACCTCGATGCTGCTGCTCTCGCCGGCCGACAGGTCGTCCGGCAGCGTCATCAGGCGCAGCAAGTCTCCCGAGATCACCAGCTGCCGATTGATCGTCTTGCAATATTCGCAGAGCCGCGCCCCGACGTTCATCGTGTCGCCGAAATAGGCGAGCTGCCGCTTGGCGTCGCCGCACTCGCTGACGACGACGACGCCGGCGTGCATCCCGGCCCGGAACTCCGGCGCGACGCCGAATTCCGCCTGGTAGTCGCCCGCGAGGCCCGCCATCGTGCGCCGGATGGCGAAGAAGCACTCGACGCAACGCGCATTCAGCGCCGGGTCGTCCGTCACCGGCCAGGTCACGATGACCTCGTCTCCGACATAGGCGTGCACGGCGCCGCCGTAATCGCTGATCGGCTCGTCGATATCGAAGAAGAAGCGCGTGATGAGGTCGTGCACCCGAAGCTCGCCCATCGCCTCGGCAAGGCGCGTCGAGCTGGCGAGGTCGAGGAACATGACGATCCGCCGCTGACGGGAGGGCCGATGATAGGTCCCGAGAAGCACGCTGGTCAGAAGCGCGCCGCCGATCAGCCGCTGGATTTCGGCCGTCACGCCGATGACCAACGAAATCCCGAAACCGAGTGCGACAATTCTGGGCAGATTGGTCGTAAGCCAGTGCGCGGTCAGCCAGTTGAGATGATAAGGCTCCGTGTAAAGCAGGAACTGCAGCGCAAACCCGACGACGATCAGCGCGGCGGTCATGACCACCGCCCGGACAAGGACTTCGGCGGCAAGCGGCAACCGCCTGAGGGCCGCGCCAAGACGGGACTGCGCGCCCAATGCAAATCCGGCCTGCACGGTCCAGACGGTCAGGGCGACGCCGAAGCCGTGGAAGCCGCTGCGCAGGAAATTCATGAGGTCCCGTTCGTCGGCTGCGTCGAACAGGAAACGGTAGGCGACGCCGAGGACAAACCCCGAGACGAGCGAAGCAGCAAGGAATCCGCGCTGCCGCGCGGCGCGCCGCAGAAAGTTCGAAAGGCGGATCTTCGACGCCCGGCTCTCCTGATCATCCGACGCCATCGGCGCCAAAGTTACCATCATTCGGCCGCAAGACCGAGAGGGCCCTCACGAGGGCGCGATCCTGGAGCGGCTCAGCAGCTGGCCGGTCTCCCGGGGCGCCTGTCACGGTCATGCCATGAGCCAGGGCGCCACCCCCGCGGAAAGCGGGGGACCATGGTGCATTCGCGGACCTCCGCCATCCAAGCCGCCCCTCGCCAACGAATGGCGCCGATCCAGTTCCGCGGGTTTGAGCCAACTCGGCCTTCCCGTGATCTCTGTCGAGAGCCGGCAGGCATGCGCCGCGCATATCGGGATAGGTAATTTCCGAGGCTTGCCGCCGCTTGGCCGCAGGTTACGGTTGACGATCGAAACCAGCCCTCAATTCTGAAGGACATCCAACCATGGCCAACCCGACCGTTGAAAAGTTCGCCAAGACCAACGCCGATGCCCCGACAGAGACCGGCAACGCCTCGAGAGCTGCTGTTGCTCTGACCGACAGCGGCGCCGCTTCGAGAGCGGCCGTTCAGGATCTGACCAAGGCGTACCAGGAATTGGCGACAAAGAATGTCCAGAACCTGAACGCTGCGATGCAGGCGCTTGCCGCCGTGAAAAGCCCGGCGGAGTTCATCGAATTGCAGCGGCGGTTGATCAAGGAAGGGGTTGAAGCTGCTGTCAGCGACAATCAGCACATTGCCCAACTGAGCACCCGCGTATTCACCGCCGCCTTCGAGCCCGTGAAGAAGCAGATCGAGGCGGCGCAGAGGTCCGCGCTGACCTGAGGCCAGCGAATTTCAACCTGGGCGCAGGGCGCCGATGCTGAAACTGCCGCCGCCGATTTGGGCGTTGTTCTATCTGATCGTCGCGGCGGCGATCAGCTACGTCGCGGGATGGCCACGGGTTCCCGGTCTGCCGCTGGCAGGGCTGGGGATTTTGCTGATCCTTGTCGGCGGCGCTCTTGCCGTAACTGCGGCGAGGCTCTTTCGACGCGAGGGGACCGAGATCAATCCGATCTCGCCGGCAAACCGCAAGCTCGTCACGTCTGGACCCTACAGTTTCACGCGCAATCCGATGTATCTCGGCCTCACGATCATCTCGCTGGGCGTCGCATTTTGGGTCGGCTGGTGGCCGATGTTCCTGGCCCCGGTCATGACTTTCGCGACGGCGAACTGGGCGCATATCCCATTCGAGGAAGACAAGATGCGCCGCCAGTTCGCGGACGCGTTCGACGCCTATGCGCGCAAGGTCAGGCGATGGCTGTGACATCGGGCCGCCCGTTGATTGGAGCTGCGTTGACGGAGGACAGACTGACCCAATACCCGAAAGGGAAGCCGCTTGCTTCCGCGGGGGTGCAGGATTACGGTGTCGCGTGCCGTGGTGTGGACCCAGTTCTACAGCAAAGAGTGCATACGAGAGAAGCTTGAGGTCCAATCCGACGCAGCCCCGACCAGCGATTGGCCGGGGCTTTTTCGACCGCTGATCGGCCGCCGCGGCGAAACGGGTGAGCGTTTCATCGGGAGAGCCGCTGTCCCCACCGCGTCCCGCCAAGGTCATCGCCACAGGACGGACACCTGCGATCCGCCGCCATGCTCAGTTGATTGACAATTGCCGGAACGAGGGCTTCGCGCCCCCACATCGTTCCGTCGTTCTTCAGTATCGTGGCGGCGAAGCCGTAAGCGCGCCGCTCGGCATCGTCATCGCCGACGCGGATCGTAACGCCGCGATGAATGGCGCAGGTTTTGATCGCCCCCGCTTTCACGAGTGCGAGAACCGCCGCTAGCTCTATGTCATCCGTGTGGTTGCTGATTGACGTAGGCCCCCGCGTAAGCCTACGCGGGCGTCATCGAGCTTCCCACCGGAAAACGAGGATGTCGGTGCGTCATTGCGCCACACAGTTCATGTCGGCCTCCGATCCGACACGCCGGCGCGAGACGTTCGTTGGGAAAAGCCGCGCAAGGTGGGCGGCTACGCCGGCAATGCGCAAGGAGTTGGCGCTCGCGGGCGGCTTTTCGAACGTGTCATGACGGACCCTTTGCTACCCTTCCCGCTCGGGAGCGACTTCCGCCTTCATTTCGCGGCGCGATGCGCCTGGTCTTGGTCGGCTTGTCGCCCTTGGTTGTGGTCATCCCCCGTTAGCGTAGGATTTGGAACAGATTCCACGATGCCCCATGTTAGAGGCGAAAATGATCGATGTGCGCATCCTCATCGCCGGCGCGGCATACCTCGCGCTGATCCACGGGGCGCGGGCGCAGTCGGCGCCGGCGGAACTCCTCAAGACGCGCGCGGCCTTCGCCGCCGCCGTCGCTGCGAACAACGAAAAGGTGGCGGCCGAGCTCAGCGCCTTTCCGCTCATAAACCGCGTCTATCAGGAGAAGCCTGCCATTCCGCGCTCCGAATTTCGGGGTCTCTTCAAGACCTATCGCGAAATCGGCAAGTGTCTGGAGTCGGATCGGCTCGAGCCCGAAAAGACCCCTCATGACAAGAAAACAGGGAACTGGCTGGTGGATTGCGGCGGCAACCTCGTGCTCTTCGGCCAGAAGAACGGCCGCTGGCTGCATATCGGCTACGAAAACGTCAACGAGTGAAGCGCGAGCCGATGGCTTCGAGGTGTGGGATCGGACGCGCGTAGTTATCAGGCGCCCGTGTATCGATCAGGGCCTTGTAAGGCGAAGACCGAGGCTTGCGCACTATTGTGTCCGCGACGGAGGCCTTGGCAGTTACGCGCGACCTTCCGCCGCGGCGGTCGGCGGCAAAAAAGCAGCAAATTGGGTTGACGCCGTGCGCGCAGGCGTTATCCGCCATCCCGATTGCGGGCAAATTGGCCATCGGGCGGGACTGCCGCTCGACAAAGCCGCATTGACGACCCCAACATTCCCATCTGGGGTCTATTGACGTCGTGGGCAGGAATGGATGCCCTCGCCGATCCGTCCCCCGACCGGCGGGGCATTCTCTTGTTCGAGGCCTCGGAAGCGGTCTTCAGGGGCATTCCGGCAGAGCCAGTAGCGTTGCCGGCTGAACCCAATCCGGCTCGGCCTTGAGATATTCACGCCCAGACGCGGATTTCGCCGCCACGATCCAGACGCTCTTTTTTTCGCCTGCCGTCCAGAAGCGCCATTTGCCTGTCTTCATGCCAGCGATGGCTGCGTCTTCGGTCATACTCCAGCGGGCGCCGTCTGGATTGATCCCTCCAACATATCGAACGCGCTGCTGCGATTTCGCTTTGTCACATTTGACGCACTGGACTTGAACAAGATCGGTCATCGGGCTCCTTCTCGGCTTGCCCCCAATTTCAGCACCATCGAGATCAAGACGAGGTCAAGGTCGTGGCTCGCGGTTAGGAACGCGCCGCCACCACCATAATCTCCACGAGATTCTGAGGTCTGGCAAGATTCGCCTGAACCGTGGCTCGCGCAGGGGTATTTCCCGGAGACACCCAGGCGTCCCAGACCTCGTTCATCTCGTTGAAGCGCGCAATGTCCGCGAGCCAGATGTTCGCAGACAAGATGTTCGACTTTGCGCTGCCGGCCTCTTTGAGAAGGTTGTCGATCTTCGCGAGGATCTGTTGAGTTTGGCCAGCGACTGACGGAACCGGGTCGTCTGCAACCTGGCCAGCGATATAGATGGTGTCGTTATGCACGACCGCCTGGCTCATGCGAGGGCCAACACCAAATCGTTTGATCACTGCGTGCTCCTTCTCAACTCGACTGGCGGAGCCGCTCCCTAAAATCGAGCGCTCCCACCGCTAGGAAGTTATTCGCATGCTCGTAAAGATATCGGCAGCCCGCCGCCACATATTCCGCTGCGTTGTCTCGGACCACCAGCGTGCCGGGGATCTTGCCTGCCCCACGGATCTTTGCGGCGGCTCCTTTGATTGCAGCCTTAACGTCGGGATGGTGAATTTGCCCAGCCAGATTCATCGATTGCGATAAATCGTTCGGCCCGATGAAAAAGACGTCGACGCCATCGACCGACAGGATTTCGTCGATGCGATCGATCGCCGCCACGGACTCAAGCATCGCAACGATGACTTTGTCGGCGTAATCCTTCGGCCGCGCATAGCGCACCGCCTCGACCACACGGCTGGCCGCTTCCGGCGTCTCAATGTGCGGCACCATCACGCCTCCAGCACCGGCGTCGAGGTAGCGCGTGATAAGATGTGGCGCTTCAGTTTCTGGCCGCACGATCGACTGGACGCCAACCACGCGCGCAGCGCGACACATTTCCTGCACTCTCTCGATGCCCGCCATGCCGTGCTCACAGTCGATGAAAACGCCGTCGAAACCGAGAGCGGCTACGAACTCGGTAAGCGACGCTGATGGATGGTCCGGGTTCAGAACGACCACAACTTCATCGCGCCTGAGTTTTTCCTTGAATAGGTTGGCCATACCCGGCGTTCCTGTGATGTACGTCGGCGAGCCTGTCAGCCCGCGGCAAGCGCGAAAACGTGGCCGACGCCGGCCGGGAGAGCATTCATCCTCCATTGCTTCCCCCGGTCAACTGAACTGAAAACCTGACCGACCTTACTGGTGCAGAAAATGTTGTCCGGGCGCGCGGGGTCAACGGCCACTGCAAAGACAGTGGTCTTCAGCGGCGCGCCAAGGTCGAGAGCCCGCCAATTGGCGCCGTCATCAGTGCTGACGAACAGCGCGCCGCGGTCTCCGTCGAAATCATTGCCGCTCCCGAGATAGAGCGTGTTCGGTTCGCCGGGCGCATACGCCAGCGCGCGACAATAGGAGCCTTGTGGGCGCAACATTGGTACAGGCAGGTTGCGCCAATGGCTGCCGCGATCGACGCTTCGGAAAGCGCCAATGCGGGTCGCAATGGTGATCGCGCCACCGCGGACCGGACTGATGACCACCGAGTGCAGGTCGACCGCACCTTCGTTCACGTAGAGGCCGTCGATGACGCTTGCCCAGGTGAGGCCGCCATCGAGGCTGCGGATCAATCCGCCAACCTCGAGACAGGCATAGATCTCCTCCGGAATTGGTTGGGTCGCGGCGATGCTGAGCACTCGCTTGGGCATCGGTTCGGGCCACATCGTTATGTCGGGGAACGTCACCTCAACCGGAAGTTCTTCCCACGATGTCCCACCGTTGACGCTGCGCACGATCGCGCAGGGCTCATAGCCCGCGAAGATCGTCTCCGGATCATGCGGATGACGGTTGAGCGACCAGACTGCAAGGCCGGGCGCCGGAGCTTCGAGCCGGCGCCATGGTTCGCCACGATCGTCACTCCGCCAAACGCCGTCTTGCAGACCAACGGTAATCCGCCCAGGATGCCTCGGATCAGCAGTATCGCCCGGACCTGCGGCGACGGCCCGAATCTTTTGACCGATTGATTCCCATGGCCGTCCCCGTTACGGCTTCTGTACATACCCGAAGATACGAACCGGCCCGGATCGGTATCCCCGGCAAGACCGACGTAAACGTAGAAGTCTTCCAATGCCCATCTCCCTTCGCGGCATGTTCCGGACAGTTGAGCGTCAGATTCCCGTCCGATATTTGCTTCTACTCGGAGGAATAGTTAATGACCGGTGCGTCTTTTACGGCGACCGCAAAGGCGAGGCAGCGTATTGAGGCGTTGTCGCTGACCGGCTTCAAACTATGGACGGCGTTGGGAGGAATCTTCACAAGATCGCCCTGACGGATCTCGCGCGACTTCGCCCTCGATGATCATGATCCCACGGCCGGAAAGCACGTAGTAGAATTCGAACGTTGGATGCTTATGCGGATGGACTTCGCCACCTCCGATGACTTCGAATTCACTCACGAGCTCAAGATGACCTCCGAGTGTCTCCTCCGCGCATTTCCCGCGGCTTGAACAGCCACCAGACGGGAACTGTACCCTGGTGCTCCGGTGAGGCTTTTACGTCCTCAATTGACCTGACATCCATATGAGGCTCTCCTAGTTCAAGCGGGCGAAGGTCGGGACGAGGCTCGCCCCGACCTTAATACCCAATCGCACTGTTCCGCTATTTGACGTAAACTCTGTCGGCGATGGCGACAAAATTGTCCACATTGTCCTTGGTTACGAGGCTAAATGGGATCAGTAGCTGCTTCGGCAATTTGACACCCTTTCCGGCGAGATAGCAGGCCCAGACGCCCCCGCCGCCTTGTCCTTCGGGGTCCTGAAACACCGTCGCGTCGAGCTCGCCCTTCTTGATGGCGGCAAGCGCCTCCGGGAGGCCGTCGACGCCGCTCATGTGAACCTTGCCGATCAGATTGAATTGACGAACTACCTGGAGCGCGCCCAAGATCATGTCGTCGTTGTTGGCGACGATGAAGTCATAGTTCTTGTCCTTGGTGAGCATGCTCTCGGCGACCGATTGGGCCTTGCCTCGGTCGTAGTCGGCGTATTGCTCGGTGAAGGCGATTTTGTCCGCGAGGCCGGCGGACTGAAGATAATTCTTCATTCCGTCGTTGCGCGCGATGTCGGTCACTTGGCCTGCGACGCCGCGCAGATAAATTCCGCGCAGTTTGTCCTTGCCGAGCTGCTTGTAGAGGCCCGCCAGATATTGGCCGAGCTTGACGCCGGAGTCGGACTGCTCTGAACCCACGAATGTCACATAGTCGCCTCCGCTCGCCTTGCCGTTGAACTGGACGACCGGCACCCCCTTCTTGTTTGCGGCCTGAATCGAGGCGACTGAGGCGTCGAGGCTAGCTGCCTCGAACGCAAGGCAATTTATGCCTTTGGCAAGCATGCTCTCGACGTTTGCAAGCTCTTTGTTGGTGTCATTGACCGCGTCCGCTTCGACACAGTCGACGCCGAGCGCTTTGCACGCGTTCTCCGCCGCCTTCTTTAGCGCAGCAACGTATGGAAACGCCAAATTTTGATAGGAGATGCCGATGCTTTCGGCACGCGCTGTGGCCTCGGCCGCCAGCAGCATCCCCGTCGCTGCGATCGTCATTGAAAGCTTCTGATTCATATCACTTCCCTCCTCTGCATAGAAGGACCGTCTGAGATCTCTCAGTTTCGGGCTTCCACCTCACAGGCCTCGACTGCTCTCACCGCCGCCTCTGGCGAAGAAAGCCGTCCAGCCATACCGCTGCGATCACGATGCCTCCGACGAACATCTGCTGGATGGGCTGCGGCACGTCGAGCATCACGAAGCCGTTGAAGAGCACCCCCATGATGATTGCGCCGACAATGGTGTTGCTGATCTTGCCGCGTCCGCCGAAAAGCGACGCCCCGCCGATGACCGCAGCAGCGATGGCCTGCAGCTCGAAACCCATGCCGGAGATTGCCTGCGCGGCCATCAGCCGCGACGTGAAAATTAGTGCGGCGATACCCACGGTGAGGCCGCTGATTGAGTACACCAGGAAAGTGATGAGGCCGACATTGATGCCCGCTGCGCGCGCGGCTTCGCGATTGCCCCCGACGGCATAGACGTAGCGGCCGAACCGCGTGAAGCTGAGAACGATCCACCCTGCGACCGCGACAGCGGCAAGGATCAGAACCGGCACAGGTATGCCGCCGAGCGTCCCCTGTCCGACGGTGCGGTAATAGGGCTGAAGGTTGTAGATCGGGTTGACCCGATACCAGACGACAAAGCCTCGGAACGCCGTGAGAGTGCCAAGCGTCACGATCAAGGGATTGACCCCGGCGCCCGCGATGATCGCGCCGTTGAACGCGCCGCCCAGGACGCCAATGACAATCGGCGTCGTGAACGCCATCGCTATGTTAAGGGCGGTGGGATCCTTTTGCGCGAAAACGCCCGAGAAGACGCCGGCGATGGCGAGCAGCGAACCCACTGAAAGATCTATGCCCGCCGTAATGATCGTGAACGTCATTCCGACGGCGATAATGCCGATGACTGAAACTTGAAGCAGGATAAGCAGCGCGTTATCCCATGTCCGGAATTCCGGGATGCTGATCGAGAAAAAGGCGATCAGAGCCAAGAGCGCGAGATAAATGCCGTAGTCGCGGAGCGCGAGTGACGCCGGCGCACGCGGCTTTAACAGCGGCCCCTTCATCGCTTCACTCATCATGACTTGCCCCCGCCGCCAGAGCCACAAGCCGTTCCTCCGTCGCTGAGGTCCGAAGGAATTCGCCGACCACGGAGCCCGCGCGCATGACCAGGATCCTGTCGCTCATGCCGAGTATCTCGGGAAGCTCGGAAGAGATAAGGAGGACCGCGATTCCTTCATGGGACAACCGATCGATACTAGAGTGCACCTCAGCCTTGGCGACGACATCGATGCCTCGTGTCGGCTCATCGAGGATGAGTATCTTCGGCTCGGGCATCAGAGAGCGTCCGATCACCACTTTCTGCTGATTGCCGCCCGAGAGCGATGACACTTGCTGCGCGGGAGAGGCGGCGCGCACGAGAAGTTGCTTTAGAAGCCGGCCAACGACATTGCGCTCTGCGGATTTGAGAACAAATCCGGCGCGGCTGACGCTCGAAAGCGAGCTAAGCGAAAGATTCTCCGCTCACGGACATCATCGATACGAGCCCCTGCGCGTGGCGGTCCTCCGGGGCCATAGCGATGCCGGCGGCGAGCGCTTTCGACGGCGAGCTGACGCTAACTATGCGGCCGTCGATCTTAATGCTCCCAGCGTCGCCGGGAGCGAGGCCGTATAGAGCTTTCGCGACATCGGTACGACCTGCGCCGATGATTCCATAGAGTCCCAGGATCTCGCCTGCGCGGATCGAGAAGCTGACACCACTGAACACCCCACGCCGTCCAAGGCCGTCGACCTCGAGCCTTACCTTGCCTGGTGCAGAGAATGTTCGCGGAAACAAGGCGGAGAGGTCGCGACCCACCATCGCGCGCACAAGCTTCGCCTCGGTCCACTCGCGGATCGGCGCGGTGGCGACTTTCTTACCGTCGCGGAGAACGGACACACGCTCGGCAAGAGCGAACACCTCATCCAGCTTGTGCGAAATATAGACGATCGATGTTCCCCTAGCGACCAACCGAGCCACAATCCGAAATAGCTCGCGCGTTTCGCGGATGGTCAGCGACGACGTCGGCTCGTCGAATATGAGCACACGCGGCGAGGCGGCGACTCCCTTTACGATTTCGATCAGCTGGCGTTCGGCGATGCTCAACCTCTCGACCTTCGTTGCGGGATCCGTGTCGATCCCGCAGTCATCGAGATGACGGCGCGCTTCGGCCTCGGTCGACCGTCGCCCTATGAAGCCGCGCAGTCTCGCGGAGGGCTCTCGACCGAGTACGATGTTTTCTGCAACGCTAAGCTCCGGCAGGAGACTGAGTTCCTGATGCACGAGAACAATGCCCCGCGCGCGCGCTTGGGATGGAGTCGTCAGGTGAACGCTCTCCTCGCCAATCGTGATTGCTCCGCCGTAATCCTGAAAGAAGCCGGCGAGCACGCGCATCAATGTGGACTTGCCTGCCCCGTTCTCTCCGACAAGTGCGTGGACCTCGCCGCCGAACAGATCCAAATCAACAGAGTCGACCGCCTTAGTGGCCCCGAACGTCTTGGCAATCGAACGCAACCGCACGGCGGGATTTGAGACCTCACCCTTCGCGGCTTCTTCACCCTTCGCTGCTTCTTCGCGTCGAGAGGAGGCCACGCGGCTCATGACTTACGCCCGCCGACTTTCATCGTTCGAAGTCTCCCGTCTGCAATCGCCCCGGTGCGTGGCCGCGCAACCCGACAGATGCTACACGAGAAAAATGAATTGTCGACAACTTTCTATCTCATACGAACCTGATACCAGCCCGGTCGCCAATGGTCGTGTTATATCAATAGGTTGTATATTGACAAATAGGACGCGACTGGCGTATCTAGCGCAATTGTCGACAATACTGTTGCCGGCGGAGACGGCTGACGTGCTTGATATGTCCAACGAAACGGCGCCGGACGACCCGCTGGCCACTCAGATCGCGCGAGCCCTTGAGGAAGAGATCGTGTTCGGTCGGTTGAAACCGGGTCAAAAGTTG
This sequence comes from uncultured Alphaproteobacteria bacterium, assembly GCA_963775665.1. Lineage (GTDB taxonomy): Bacteria > Pseudomonadota > Alphaproteobacteria > Rhizobiales > Beijerinckiaceae > Roseiarcus. The sequence continues at coordinate 21,686 of CAVZJZ010000017.1, forward strand.
CGCGAGGAGGAACTCGCTGAGCGTTTCGCCGGCTCTCGACATCAGGTGCGCGAGGCGCTCGCTCGACTTGGAAGAATTGGAATCGTAACGAAGGAGAGAAATCGCGGAGTCTCGGTCCGTCGGTTCTCGGCCTCTGAGGTGCGCCAGATCTATGAGGTGCGCGAAATCCTGCAGCGCCAGGCCGCCTTACGCATACCGCTTCCCGTCGATGACGCGGTCATCGCTGAGCTCCTCAAGATCCATGAGGCTTACGAACTGGGAGTCGAAGCCGGCGACCTACAACGTATCCACTCCGCGAACGACCTCTTTCATATGGAAATGTTTCGACTTTGCGGCAACGAACTCCTGTTGAACCTCGTCAAGCATTACATGGACCTGACGTACGCCATTCGCGCAGCTGGGTTTTCCGATCCGGAGAACCTCGAAACGTCGCGCCGACAACATCGCATCATGATAGACTTGTTGCGCGGCAAGGATTCGTGGGCTGTGGCGCAGATTTGTGTCGACCACATACAGCCGACGATGACGCGGTATCTCGAAGCATTGCGGAATGAAGGCGACGGGGTGACCGAGTGAATGATTGCGGATGCGCGGTGGCGGGCGTTGTCTCGGGCAACCAGAAGGTGCGCAAGGCGCGGGCAGCGATTGGAAACTGCGCGACCATAGCGTCCCGGGGCGGATCTATCGCCGCGGCGTGGCCGCGCTTCGCCCGCCATGGATCCAGGACCGGACAATGGGACGAAAGGCGAAGATCCCAAGCCATGTCACTCCGACGAACAGGAGTGCGAACAGCGCGCCGATCAGCGAGCTCGGATAGTCGTAAATCTAATAAAACATTGCGCATTTCCCCGAACGGCGTTCATGGGCCGGAGGCTCTGCTGGAGCCAGGCGGACTACTTCGTCGTTAGCCCGAGCTCCCGATAAACCTGCATTGCCGCCGGATGAAGCGGCGCCGGGAGGCTTCCGGACACCATGTCCTGAATCGTCAGGTTCGCAAGCGCCGGGTTCTTGCTTTTGAGCGCCTCGATCTCGCTGACGAGAGCTTTGGCGAACGCGGCGACGACCCTGTCATCCGTGTCGGCTCGCGTCATCAGGACTGCGCTGACGCCAAAGCTCGGCGTGTCGGCCGCCGATCCGTAGGCGTCCGCCGGTATGCGGCCTTTTTTCAAGTAGGGCGCGCCCGCGACAAGCGAATCGACAACGGGTCCGTCGACGGCCACGAGGTCCGAGGCGCATCGGGCCATGAGGGCGCTCACTTTCTTCGACGGGTGTCCCACCACGAGCAGGACGGCGTCGATTGCGCCAGCGCACATGGCGCCGCCGATGGCGTCGTCGGGCATGTCGACAATCTGCGGCGCCTGGGCGTCCTTCCAGCCGAGCGCCTGCTGAAGCGTCTCCCAGGTCCGCCTTGAACCGCTCCCCTCGGGCCCGACGTAGATTCGCTTGCCCGCCAAATCGGCGATTTCATGAATTCCCCCACGCCCGATTATCGCTGCTAGCTCGGGGTGAAGAACCAAAACCGAGCGCAATTCCCGAAACGGGTTGTCGGACGCGCTTCCCTTTCCGTTGTAGGCGTCAAATGCCACGTCGGATTGAACGATGGCGAACTCCAACTCACCCGATTGGAGCGCGTCGATGTTATAGACCGAGCCTGGCGTCGTCTCGGCTGAGCAGCGGACCCCGGTCGCGCGGAGATGGTCGTTGACGATGGCGCAGATCGCCCCACCGACCGGAAAATAGACGCCGTTCATCGCGCCGGTGCCGACGGATGCAAAGGCGTGAAACTTTTCCGCAGCCGGCGCCGGACCGGCCACGAGAACGACGAGGGCAGGGATGAGCCAGATAAAACGCTTCACGATGGTTCGTCCCATTTCATGACGAGGTCGTAGACCGCTTGATAGGGCCCTGGATCGACGCTGACCGCGCCCTGCAGCGGGTGATCCATGGCGTAGATCAGGAAGGTCATGATGCCGAGAAAGAACGCCGTGACGCCCCCAAGGATGAACTGCGGAACAAACTCAAGGTGCAGCATCCAGATGAACACGATGGAGACGATCGCGCCGAAGATGACAACCCACCACAGAACCGCCGGCATCGACGAGGTCACCGCGTCCAACCTTTGCTCCCTCGAAACGTTCATCGCGTTGAACTCGCGGATGATCTCGCCATGCAGGACCTCTTGCATCTTGCTGGCGGGCTCGAACGAGAACAGCGCCTGACGAATTGCTTGCAGCCGGTGCTCGCCGCCGTTCGGGGTGAGCGCCCGACGGTGCGCCGGCCAGTCCTTCTCGATGACATAATGCGTATAGTCGCGCAGTCCGGCTCTGAATGTGCTGCGCATCGGCTCGGGATAGCCTTCGGCGCTGTGGTACATGGTCGACAGGCTCGAGGCCTCGTTCGAGATATGATCCTGGAGATCTTTGGTTGTTTGGAACGTGGCGACCGTCAGCAGACCGAGCAGCACCGCGTAGATCAGCCCGTAGTTGGCGGCGACGAAAATCACCACATCGTTGACTTGTCGTCCGCCGTGAATCCAACGCCGCATCAACGGGTGGATCAGGACGATGCCGACCAGCGTGATGAGAATGAAAAAGCCGCAGGAAACGAGCGCCAGTTCAGACGCGGAAAGGCTGTTGAGCCAGGAGGTCAATGGTTCGCTCATCCGTCACGCTGGTGGGTAAAAGGGGCGAATAAAGGCGGTGTTTCTCTATGCCGTCGCGCTGCCGTTGATCATCCTGGGATTGGCCCCGACCGCCTTCGCGGCGGGCGCTGCCGCGGCGGTGCGAGCATCTGCGTGAAGAAGGCCGCCATGCGTCGCTTCATCAAGAATGCAGGCGGCCGCCGCGTGGAAGGTCCTAACCGCGTAGTCGGCGTTCACCGCATCCCTGATGGTCTCCAGCGCCGCGTCGTCGGCAGCGTTCCAGAGGCCGAGCATGAGCTTGGCGTGCGGGGCCTTCATCCGGATGCGGCGCGCCGCATAGTGGATGCGCGAGGGGGTCTTCAGGTCGAGACAGGACAAGCAGACGAGCGCCGCGTCCGAAAGATCGAGCTGGTCGAGTTGCGCTGCTGTCAGAGCGTCAGGCTTCTCGATCCGCGTCGCAACGCCATGCGTCTGCGCGAGCGTCGCGATCACCGCCGCCGCCGCTTCGTCGAGACCGGCCTGCGCCCCGATCGATACCAAGGGCGATGTCGACCTCCAGCGCCCGGTGAGCTGTTGGGCGTGGACGATCGGCAGGCTCCCGGGCCGCGCCTCCTTGGTCCCGCGCGTTTCGCCTCTCAAGACCCAATGCTCGTGCGCGATGTCAGCGAACAGGCCTTCGACGGTCCCATGGAATTTCGCCAGGACGTCCCCTTCGAGCGCGCCGCGTTCCGCGTCCTTGCGGGCGAGCGTCAGAGCGGGCCTGGCGACCGAGTTGCAATATTCGGACAGCGAGCGTCCCGTCATGAACGCTTTCGCATGCTCGACCGCTTCGACCGGGTCATGCGCCAGCATCCTTTGATAGAGCGCCTCCGACTCCGACAGCGCCGGCTCGTCGCCGAGAAGGATGTCGAAGAACTTGAGCGCCTCGACGTGACGGCCGAGCACGACAAGGATGACGGTCAGCGGCGTCGCCAGCACGAGCCCGACGGGTCCCCAAATCCAGGCCCAGAAAGTCGCTGCGACAATGATGGCGACCGGAGTCGAGTCCAGTCGATCGCCCTTCGAAAATCGGTTCGATCACCTGCCCGGTGACGCCCTCGAGTTCCTGCGAACAATCCGACTGTCCAGAGCGCCATCGACCATCCGTTGCCGACGGCGATCGCGAGAATGAGGGGGAAGATCAGGCCGAGCACCGGGCCGACAAAGGGAACGAAGCGAAGGATTCCCGCCAGCACGCCCCAGATGAAGGCCGAGGGTACGCCGATCGCCCAAAGGCCGAGGCCGATGACCGCGCCGAAGCCGGAGTTGATCGCGAGCTGCGTCAGGAAGAGATGACTGAGGCGATGACCGGCGTCGTCGAGCGCCGCGGTCATATGCGGAATGTCAGTTGAGCCGACGAGGCGGATCAGCCTGTCGCGAAGGTCCTCGCGCGCGATCAGGATGAAGATGATGAAGATGACGATCAGCATCGTCGTGGCGAGCGGCCCGAGCAAAGGGTTGATGAGAGCGATCAGCGTCTGCAGCGGTCCGCCGGACGGCTCATGGACCTCGACCGGGATCAGGCGGCTCCCCGGGGCGGCCGCGGCTGCCGGCGAAGCCGCAGCTTCCTTCTGCCCTGACTTCGGCTGCGAATTCTCGATCTCCTTGTCGAGTTGCCTCAGCACGATTTGCGCGCGCTCGAGGGTGGCGCCGCCGCCCCCGCCGCCGCTTCGCAGGCCTTCGATCTTCTTGCTGATCGTCTCCTGGTATTTCGGCAGATCTTCGGCGAGGCCCGTGACCTGGGTCGCCAGCAACCGGCCGAGCGCGAAGATCGCCGTGAAGGCGATGAGAACGACAACCATAACCGCGAGCGGGCGGGGCATGCGCAATCGTTGGAGCGCAGTGACCAGTGGGGCCAGCATGAAGCTGAGAATTCCCGAGAGCGCGAGTGGGATCAGCACGTCGCGTCCGAAGTACATGATCGCGACCAGGATGACCCCGATCAGCAAAGCGTTCAGCGTCGGTGACGTTGAGCTCATATACCCTCCCATGGGCCGCCGCATTCAACCGGCGGTCGATAATCTGGCTGCGGCGCGCGATACGCGCGCGCCGCTTGTTGGCGATCGGCGAAACAAGGCCGCTTCCGCCTGGCAGGGCGCCATCAGGGCGCTTTCACCACGTGGTACTCGATCCGGCGGTTGTGGAAGCGGCCGTCGGGACCGTCGTTGCTGGCGACCGGGCTGGCACTGCCATAGCCCTTGGCGACCAGCATGTCCGACGGCACGCCGGCTTTCACCAGGAGGTCGCGGACCGCGTCGGCGCGCTTTTGCGACAGCGTCACGTTGGCGTCGGCGTCGCCCGAACTGTCGGTATAGCCGGCGATCTCCAGCACCGATCCCGCCGGGAGCTGCTTGACGTCACCCGCCGCGCTGTCGAGGAAAGCGGCCATCGTGGCGGGCACCTCTGCTCCGTTCGACGGGAAGTTGATGATCGACTGGTTCAGCGCCGCGGTCAGGTCCTTGGCGCCGAAGCCCTTCGCCAACCCGGCGAGCGTGGAAGTCGCCTTGGCGTTGGCGCCCGAGATGAGCTCCGCCATCTTGTCCGCCATCACCCCGACGGCGAGCCCGCCGCCAAGCACACCCTTCAGCGAAGCGATGATCTTCTCGCGATCGGCGTCCATCACGGCGCCGCCGACATTGACCGATCCGCCCTCGAAGGCCGCCTCAACGCCCGGAACCTTGAGCGGGTCAAGCGCGGCGCGGAAATTCGCGAGCCACGGCGCGACGGCGCGATTGGCGTCGACGCTGATGTCGCCGGCGATCTTGTCCGCCCCGTAGGCGGCTTTCAGCGCATCGAGGATGGACGCGCGCGTCTGGTCGTCATGAACGACGCCCGCGTAGTGAACGACGCCATTCTCATTGTCGAGGGTGAGGGTCGAGGCCAGGATAGGCGCCGGCGCCGGAGCTGGCGCCACGGCGGGAGCCGGGGTTGCAACCGGGGCCGGGGCCGCGACGGGAGCGGTCGTGGCGACCGCAGCCGGCGCGGTCACGGGCGCCGTTGCGACGGGCGGCTGGACCACCGGCCTTGGCCACAGCCACCATCCGAGTCCGAGAACCACGAGCGCGCCCAAGGCCGGCCACAGCCAACCGGGCAGGCCTTCAGGCTTCTTCTGGGCATAGACGTCGACCCGCTTTGGGGCGACTTGCGCAGCCTTGTCGGGGGCGCTGTAGACATGAATGCTGCTGGGCGCCACCTGCGCGGTCGCGCCGGCGGAAGTGAGAAACTTCGTGACCTCGGCGGGCAGGCTCGTCGGGATGGCGCCCTTCGGCGTGAGTAGGCCGATGAGCCTCGGAATCCCATAACCGAGCGCGGTCGAGACGGCGGCCTGCCCGAGGCCGAGACGGCTCGCGATCCCTCCGAGCGCCTTTGCGCCGAGCGCCTTGTCGATCTGCGGGGCGGTCAGGGGCGCGGCGTTCGAATGGCCGAGCCACGCTGCGGACTCCGAGGACAGGCCTGCCGCCTTGAACATGTTCAGGAACCCGCCGATCCCCGCTGGCGAGCCGGTGATCAGCGTGAGCGCTTCGCGCACCAGCGGGCCCGCGTTGGCGCCGAGCCCGAACCGCTGGGCCATGTCATCGATAAGCGCGTCGAAAATTGCCATGTCGTTTCCTTCCTGTTTGCCTTGCGCTCCGGCCGGCGGATGTCGGGTTCAAAGGCGGCCGAGCTGACATGAATTGAGCGTCTTCGCGTGTGCCGCATACGCGGCGAGCGGGAACAGTGGAGTGCAGGGGGCCCTGGGGGTCCCCTGTCGCGCCGCCGAAGCCTCGGCGGCCCATGTCAACCTGTGGCTGGCGAGAGCCGTCAGGCGATCTTCTTGCCGTCGGCGCCGACCCGCTCGATCTCGACCTGCTGGCGGCGGAGCTTGTCGTGGATCGTCTCGACATGGTCGGTCCCGACCTTCTTGAGCTCGACTTCCTCGACGATGCGGGCCGTCTTCTTGGCGACCGCATGCTCGGCGGTCTCGACCACCTCGATCTCGTCGTCGGCCCAATCGATGTCGCCGATGAACGCCTTGTCGGCGACCGCCCGGCGCAGGACTTCCGCATGCTCCTCATGCAGGGTCACGTCGGCGGCGACTTCCTTCTCGGTCACGAAGCGGCGGACGCGCGTGCGGCCCGGCTCCGCCATTTCCTTGCCGACCTGGAGCTGCTCTTCGGCGAGACGCAGGACTTCCGGCCGCGCGGCGGCGAGCTTCGGCGACACCGCGACCGTCTGCACGGCTGCAAGCGGGACCGACTCGATCTTCTCCTGGATCGTCTCGACGTGGGCGACGGGCGCGACGCCGAGCGTCACGGCGCGATCATGCACGTCGACCGGGCGATGGATGTCGAGGACGGCGCTGGCGTGCGCGACTTCGCTCTCCGGAACGCGCAGCGAGAGGACGACGCCGCCGTCCTGAACGGTCTGGCCGTAGATGTTGGCCTCGTGCTGATAGACATCGGTGCCGAAGAGGCGATTCCAGAGGCCCGGCTCTTTGACGTTCGCCGACAGCGCGGCCTTGCCGGCCTTGAGGCGCTCTCCGTCGAAAACGCTGATGTCGGATTCATGAAAGCCGGCGGCCTTCAGCGCCCTGACGGCGGCGTCGGCGTGTCCAGCGGTGTCGTATACGGCAACCAAAGTCTCGTAAGGCATGTGTTACTCCTGCGTTTTGTTTGTTTGAATTCCCGACACAGCGTCGGATTTCTCAGTCGCACTCTGAACTCGTGTAACCACCGCTTCCTGATGTCGAAGGGTCACGGTGTCATGGAAATGTTCCGTCGTCCGACGGCGCGTGACGCGGATCTCTTCCTTCAGTATGAGCCGTTTTTCCGTGTAGATTACCTCTTCGACGACAGGGACGATCGTCGTGTTGCCCTCCACCCTGGTGGCGGGCATGGCGTAAATACGATGACCTCGCGGAACGGTTTCGACGATCGCGTCTTCGTGGATCAGGTCCTCGTCAACATTCGCTTCTCGTGTGAGGGTCTTTTTGCTGACGTGCAGCCGACCGGTTTCGGCGATTTCCTTGCTGACAGACAAGTCTTCGGCGAATAGAGCCAGCTTCGCTGGTTGGTCGCCCGGTTTTCCGGACTGAAACGGATTCGTCTGAGCATTTTGATTTTGACTGTCGCTTCCCAAAGGCTCACTCACGACGAATACTCCAGGCAAGAATTATGGCCACAGAATATCATTCGCACACAACAGCAATGTGTGCGGCGTTTCAGTTGCAACCACTTTCAGCAAACTACCTACCCCGCGTTGTACGCAAGATAGTGCCAATCCTCGGACATCTATTCTTGGATATCACGCGTCGAAAACCATGATTGACCGCCCGCGATCAGTCGGGAAAAATTCTTTAGATTTTTTTAACGGCCGAAATCGCGTTACCGCACGACTAAACGCCCCTGGTGCAAACGCCCGCGGAAGGCGTAGCCTCGATGACTTTCCGTTGACAGTGTTGTGACGTTGGCATGACAATTGATTACGAATCAGAGACGCTTCGGCGCCTCTGAGGGAGCGATCCCATGAATGCGAAAATTTTCGCTTTAGTCGTGAAGTCCGCGAGGCCGCATTGGACGCAAAGGCCGTGCAGCGGAGGATTCAGGCTGCAGGCCACAGAGCCTACGAGTGGTATCCGGCCCACGCCAACGCCCGCGCCCGGATGATCGCGCTTAGTCTCGAGCACGGCGAGGACTCCGGGAGGCTTCCAAGCCAGACCGAGAGCCGACCGGAACCCGGCAAAAGGTATTTGAGGCTGGCGAAGGAATAGCAGGCTGCTGAAAAACACATTTCGTTCCGCGACGACAGCTGCAAGAAGACGGCCTGCCATAACTGGGGGCGGAGGCCTCCAGACGACGGTTGATCATTCGGATGCGCGGGTTAAATACCGCAACACGCCCGTTTACGGTGACAGGTGCGTATTTCCCCTTTAGCGCGCCGTCTTGCCTGCCCGCCGGTTCAGCAGGCGCCGTTCACCGTCATCCCGGCTCGACGCGCCGCGCAAATGTCGACTCGCGCAACGTCTCGCAGACCTGAAGACGATAGTCCTCGTAGAATTTCTGTCGTCCGAGGGCCTTGACGGCCAGGTGCTCGGGATGGGTAGCCCAGGCGCGCAAGGTCTCGGCCGATTCCCATTCGAACAGGCTCACGCGCTCGCCGTCCTCGGCGACGAAGGCTTTATGCGAGACGTAGCCGGGCATTTTGACCGCCAGATCGGCCATCCGCTTCAACTGCTCGGCATAGTCGGGGCCGAGGCCCGCGGCCGTCCGATGGGCGCGAAAGACCACAACTATCAAGATGTTGCTCCAATGTCTTCATCCAAAACATCAACTTGCCGGCAACAAGCGCAGTTCTCAAGCGCATCGCCGGAACGGCCGTCAACGGCCCGGCGGATTCGCTGCCCGCGAGCGGCAGCTTGATCTGCACGAACATAGAGGATTATCAAAGCTTTATGATGGCTTCTTAATGTTACGCATGAGAAGGATGCGCGCTCGCCTCGCGCCAGCTCGATCTCCTGTTCCCGGCCGAAACAGGGCCATTATCCTCCCTGTTATTTAAACGACGCCAGCCAGGCCAATCATTGGCCAAGTCATTGAAACTCAATCACTTTCAAACGATTCTACGCGCGCAGAAACCCCCCGTCTTCGACGTTTCTCCCTGTTACCAGGGAGTAACAGGGAGCGACGATCGCCGGCCGGACCTACTTCTTCTTCGGCATGTAGAGGTCGGTCAGCGTCCCGGCGAAGGCCTCGGCCGACATGGCGAAGGTCTCGGACAGCGTCGGGTGCGGATGGATGGTGAGGCCGATGTCCTCGGCCTCCGCAGCCCATCTCGATCGCCAGCGCCGCCTCGGAGATGAGGTCGCCCGCGTTCGGCCCGACGATGCCGCAGCCGATCAGGCGCTGGGTCGCCTCGTCCCACAGCGTCTTGGTCAGGCCCTCGTCGCGGCCCGAGCGACAGCGACCGGCCGCTCGCCGCCCAGGGGAACACCGCCTTGCCGTATTTGACGCCCTTCGCCTTCAGCTCCGTCTCGGTGGGGCCGACCCAGGCGACTTCCGGATCGGTGTAGGCGACGGAGGGAATCGCCTTGGCGTCGAACGCGGACTTGTGGCCGCTCGCGACCTCGGCCGCGACCTTGCCCTCGTGCGAGGCCTTATGCGCCAGCATCGGCTGGCCGACGATGTCGCCGATGGCGAAGATGTGGTGGCACGTTGGTGCGCATCTCGCGGTCGACGGCGATGAAGCCGCGCTCGTCCGTCGCGACGCCCGCGGCCTCGGCGCCGATGCGGCTTGCCGTTCGGCCGCCGGCCGACCGAGACCAGCATCGCGTCGAAGAGCTCGGTCTTCGACCCGCCCTCGCCCTCGTAGGTGACCCGCAGGCCCTCCGGGCTCCGCCTCGACCGCCGTCACCTTGGTCTTGAGCAGGATCTTGTCGTAGAGCTTGCCGACCCGCTTGGCCAAGGGCGCGACGATGTCGGGATCGGCGCCCGGCATCAGCTGGTCCATCATTTCGATGACGGTGATCCCGGCGCCGAGCGCGTGATAGACCGTCGCCATCTCGAGGCCGATGATCCCGCCGCCGAGGATCAGCATGCCGCTTGGGGACGAAGCGCAGTTCGAGCGCCGCGGTCGAGTCCCAGATGCGCGGATCGGCGGGAATGAAGCCGGGCGCGACCGGCTCGGAGCCGGCCGCGATGATCGCCTTGGCGAAGCGCACGGTGCGCGTTCCCTCCGGCGTCTCGACCCGCATGGTGTTGGGGGAGGTGAACTGGCCCTCGCCGCTGACGACCGTGACCTTGCGCTGGCGCGCCAGGCCGGTGAGGCCCGTCGTCAGCCGCTTGACGACGCCGTCCTTCCAGGCGGCGGACCGCGCCGAGATCGATCTCGGGCGCGCCGAACTTCACGCCGTGCGCCCCCATCGCCGCCGCGTCGTCGATGGTCTTGGCGACATGCAGAAGCGCCTTCGAGGGGATGCAGCCGACGTTGAGGCAAACGCCGCCGAGCGTCGCGCGCTTGTCGACGAGCACCACCTTTTGCCCGAGATCGGCGGCGCGGAAGGCGGCGGTGTAGCCGCCCGGCCCCGCGCCGAAGACGAGGATTTCGCTTCGAAGTCGGCGGGCGCGCCGGCGCGGGGGTTGGGACGGGCGCCGCGGGTCGGGCGCCGCGGGCGCGGCGGCAGGCGATGCAGCGGCGGCGGGCTGGCCGGCGCTCGCCGCTCGCATAGGTCGCGAGCAGGCTCCCCTGGCTCACCTTGTCGCCGACCTTGACGAGGATCTCGCCGATCACGCCGTCCTCGGGCGCGGGCACGTCGAGCGTCGCCTTGTCGCTTTCGAGGGTGAGGATCGTCGCTTCCTTGCGGACGCTCTGTCCGGGAGCGATGAGGATCTCGATGATCGGCACGTCCTTGAAGTCGCCGATGTCGGGAAGCCGGATGTCCTGCGCCATGACTCTTCGCTCCTGCCGTCAGAGGATGACGCGCCGCATGTCCTCGACGACCCCGGCCAGATGGCGCATGAAGCGCGCCGCGGCGGCGCCGTCGATGACCCGGTGGTCATAGGACAGGCAAAGCGGCAGCATGAGCCGCGGCTGGAAGGCGGAGCCGTCCCAGACCGGCGCCATCCGCGAGCGGACGACGCCGAGGATCGCCACTTCCGGCGCGTTGACGATCGGGGTGAAGGCCGTGCCGCCGATGCCGCCGAGCGACGAGATGGTGAAGGTCGCGCCCTGCATCTCGGCCGGAGCGAGCTTGCCTGCGCGCGCCTTCTCGGAGAGCGCGCCGAGCTCGCGGGCGAGCTCGATGACGCCCTTCTGGTCGACGTCCTTGACGACGGCGACGACAAGGCCCTCGGGCGTGTCGACGGCGACGCCGATGTGCCAGTAGCGCCGCATGATCAAGGCGTCGCCGGCCGGAGTCAAAGCGGCGTTGAAGGTCGGAAAGGCCTTCAGGCTCGAGACCGTCGCGCGCATCAGCAGCGGCAGCAGCGAAACCCGGTAAGGCTTTGATTTTTCCTTCTTCGCGTCCTCGTCCAGCGCCTTGCGGAAGGCCTCGAGATCGGTGATGTCGGCTTCGTCGGTGTGGGTGACGTGCGGCACGTTCACCCAGGAGGCGTGCAGCCGCGGCCCCGAGATGCGCTTGATGCGCGACAGCGGCACGGTCTCGACCGGGCCGAACTTGGCGAAGTCGACGGCCGGAACTGCCGGCAGCGCGCCGCCGCCCGCGACCGCGCCGGTCGGCGTCGCGAGCGCCGCCTTCACATCCTCTTTGGTGATGCGTCCCTTCTCGCCGGTGCCCTTGATCGCATTGAGGTCGAGGTCGAGCTCGCGCGCGAGCCGGCGTACCGCCGGCCCGGCGAAGACACCGGAAAAATCAGGCTTCGCCGGGCCTGGCGTCGAAGCTGCGGCCGGCGCAGGCGAAGGAACGGGAGCAGGCGGCGCGGCGCGGGGCGGAGGCGGCGCGGGCGCCTCCGCCTCCGCCTTCGGGCTCTGCGCAGCGGGGGCGACCTCGGCGCCCGCCGGCTCGATCCTGGCGATGAGGACGCCCATCGAGACTTTGTCGCCGACCTTGGTCACGACATCCGCAACCGTGCCGGCGATCGGCGAGGGCACGTCCATCGTCGCCTTGTCCGATTCGAGCGTCACCAGCGACTGGTCGATCTTGACGGCATCGCCCGGCTTCACTAGCACCTCGATGACAGGCACATCCTTGAAGTCGCCGATGTCGGGGACGTTCACGTCGATTTTCGCCACCGGCGATCTCCCTGCGCGCGTAATGAGATGGAGGGGCTTCAGCTTCGCGCCGGATTCGGTCCGTCCGGGTCGATGCCGTATTTCGAGATCGCCTCCGCGACACGGCGGGTCGGCAGCAACTGGTCGTCGGCGAGCGACTTGAGGCTCGCGACGACGACATGATAGCGGTCGACCTCGAAGAACGAGCGCAGCTTGCGTCGGAAGTCCGACCGGCCGAAACCGTCGGTGCCGAGGACCTTGTATCGGCTGGGGATGTACGGCCGGACGCCGTCGGCGACCGCCTTCATGTAGTCGGTGGAGGCGATGACCGGACCTTTGCCGCCCTTCAGCGCCTGGGTGATGAAGGGGACTCGCGGCTCGGCTTCCGGATGCAGCATCGACCAACGCTCGGCGTCGAGGCCGTCGCGCCGGAGTTCGGTGAAGCTCGTGACGCTCCACACTTCGCTGCTGACGCCGTGCTCCTCGGCCAGCATCTCGGCGGCCGCCTCGACCTCGCGCAGGATGGCGCCCGCGCCGAGGAGCCGCACGCGCAGGGCGGATTTGTCGGCGTTGACCTCGCGCAGCTTGTAGGCGCCGCGCAGGATGCCCTCCTCCGCCCCTTCAGGCATCGCCGGATGGGGATAGTTCTCGTTCAGCGTCGTGATGTAATAGAAGACGTCCTCGTTATCGACGAGCATGCGCTTCAGGCCGGCGTGAACAATGACCGCGAGTTCGTAGGCGTAGGTCGGGTCGTAGGTGACGCAATTGGGGATCGTCGAAGCCAGAACATGGCTGTGCCCGTCCTCGTGCTGGAGGCCCTCGCCGTTAAGCGTCGTGCGGCCCGAGGTGCCGCCGATGAGGAAGCCGCGGGTGCGCATGTCGCCAGCCGCCCAGGCGAGGTCGCCGACGCGCTGGAAGCCGAACATCGAATAGTAGATGTAGAAGGGGATCATCGGCACGTTGGAGGTCGAATACGACGTTCCAGCGGCGATGAACGACGCCATCGCTCCCGGCTCGTTGATGCCCTCCTGGAGGATCTGCCCCTTGGTGTCTTCGCGGTAGTACATCAGCTGATCGGCGTCCTGCGGCCGATAGAGCTGGCCGACCTGGCTGAAAATGCCGAACTGGCGGAAGAGGCCCTCCATGCCGAAGGTCCGGCTTTCGTCGGGAACGATCGGAACGACATGGGGCCCGAGCTCCTTGTCGCGGAGCAGCGCCGTCAGGATGCGCACGAAGGCCATGGTGGTCGAAATTTCCCGACCCTCGGCCGTCGCCTTCAGGAGACTGTCAAAAGTGGCGAGCGGAGGAATCGGCAGCGGGTCGCTCTTTCGGCGGCGCGCCGGCAGAGGGCCGCCGAGCGCCTCCCGATGCTCGCGCAGGTATTTCATTTCCGCGCTGTCCTCGGCGAAGCGCAGGAACGGCAAGTGTGTGATTTCCTCGTCCGACACGGGGATCTGAAACCGGTCGCGGAATGCTTTCAGCGCTTCGTAGCTGAGCTTCTTCGCCTGATGGGCGATCATCTGTCCCTCGCCGGCCGTGCCCATGCCGTAGCCCTTGACCGTCTTGGCGAGGATGACGGTCGGCTGGCCCTTATGGTCCACCGCCGCCTGGTAGGCGGCATAGACCTTGATCGGGTCGTGGCCGCCCCGGGTCAGCGACCAGATTTCGGCGTCGGTCCAGTCCTCGACCATCGCCGCCGTTTCGGGGTAGCGGCCGAAGAAATGCTTGCGAATGTAGGCACCGTCCTTCGATTTGAAGTCCTGGTACTCGCCGTCGACGCATTCCTCCATCACCTGGCGGAGCTTGCCGCCCGTATCCTTTGCGAGCAGTTCGTCCCAGCCCGAGCCCCAGAGGCACTTGATCACGTTCCAGCCGGCGCCGCGGAAGTCAGCTTCAAGCTCCTGGACGATCTTGCCGTTGCCGCGCACCGGCCCATCGAGACGCTGCAGGTTGCAGTTGATGACGAAGATCAGATTGTCCAGTTTCTCCCGGCCGGCGAGCGAGATCGCGCCGAGCGACTCCGGCTCGTCCATCTCGCCGTCGCCGCAGAAGACCCAGACCTTTCGCGGCGCGGTGTCGGCGAGGCCCCGCCCGTGCAGGTAGCGCAGGAACCGGGCCTGGTAGATCGCCATCAGCGGCCCCAGTCCCATCGAAACGGTCGGGAATTGCCAGAAATCGGGCATCAGCCACGGATGCGGATAGGACGAGAGCCCCTTCCCGCCGACTTCCTGGCGGAAGTGCAGAAGCTGTTCCTCGGTCAGGCGCCCCTCGAGGAACGCCCGCGCATACACCCCAGGCGAACTGTGCCCCTGGAAGTAGATGAGGTCGCCGCCGTGCGTCTCATTCGCGGCATGCCAAAAATGCATGAAGCCCGTGTCGTACAGCGTCGCTGCCGACTGGAAGCTCGCGATGTGGCCGCCGAGCTCGGACGACTCCTTGTTCGCCTTGACCACGATTGTCGCGGCGTTCCAACGCACATAGCGCCGGATGTGCTGCTCGAGCTTGCGGTTCCCCGGATGCGGCGGCTGCGCCTCAGGCGGAATCGTATTGACATAGGCGGTATTGGCCGCGAATGGCAGGCGCGCGCCCTTCCGGCGCGCCGAAGTGACCACGGAATCTAGGATCTCGTCGATCCGGTCGACCCCTTCGAACGCCTCCACGGAATCGAGCGCGTCGAGCCATTCGGCGGTCTCGTCATTCTCAGACTTGACTCTGTCGTCCATCGGGCCGGCCTCCCTCTCGCTCATACGAAAGTCGCTGTGCGAAATTGTCGCAATCTCATGTCACGCGGTCACGGAATTGGCAATCGACGCCAGCGGCGCTGCAGCCATGTGAATTGAGCATGGTTTTCGCGAACATGTGGCCGCGGCTCCGCCGTCGCGATAAGATCGCGCCGGACGCGTCGCTTTCGGCCGTCGAAGCCACATTCATGACGGAGCGCGCTTTGGCCGGCTTGACCACCCACGTTCTCGACATCGGGCGGGGCCGACCCGCCGAGTCCATGCGGGTCGAGCTTTATGAGTTCGACGCCAGCGGAGCGCGCAAGCTCCTCGTCGACGTCGCGACCAACGCAGACGGGCGGACGAACAAGCCGCTGATCGGCGCAACGGAAGCGCGCGTCGGCTGTTTCGAACTCGTCTTTCACGCGGGTGACTATTTCCGCAGTCAGGGAGCGAAACTGGCCGATCCGCCATTTCTGGACATCGTGCCGATCCGGTTCGCCGTCGCGGATCCGGCCGCCCATTACCACGTCCCCCTGCTCGTCTCGCCCTGGAGCTATTCCACGTATCGCGGAAGCTGACTGACTGACCATAGGCCGCAATTTCTTGCCCAATGGTGCGGAACCGCCTCTTCCGGCCTTGCAATCGTCGCAGTTGCTTATTATAAGCTAGCATATCATCTCACGGCTTATAATCTGATGTTGACCCGCGCCCGCGAACTCGGCTTCGCACTTAATGACGTTGCGCGCCTGCTGCGCACCTATTCCGACCAGCGCGCCCGCGAGCTCGGCACGACCCGGGCCCAATGGGCCGTTCTGTCTCGGCTGCAGCGGTGCGAGGGCGTCAATCAGAGCGAACTCGCCGAGGCGCTCGACCTCGCCCCGATCACGCTCGGCCGCCTCGTCGACAAGCTGACCTCGGCCGGGTTAGTCGAGCGCCGCAATGACGCGACGGACCGCCGCGCGCATCGCCTCTATCTGACGGAAAAGGCTCTTCCCAAACTGAAAGTCCTCGGCACGCTTGCGGAGGACGTCATGGGCAAGGCGCTGTCGGGCCTCGACGAAGACGGCATCGTCGCCCTTCACGGCGGACTGACAAGGATCAAAGCCAATCTCAAGAACGAATTGCATTTGGGAGCTTGCGACAAGTGACGCAATCCAAGTCCGCCGCCAAGTCCGCCGACGGCCACGAGGCCTTGCCGCTCGCCCCCGCCTCTCCGCAGGCGTCGGGGCAAACGGTCCAGTTCACGCCGGCGAAACCCGCGCCCGTTCCCGGACCGCAGCCGGTTCCTTCGCCTCCGGTCTCGCCGCCGCCTGCCTCAGCGCCGGCGACGCCGCCAATCGTCGTCAAGCGCAAGCGCTCCGGGGCGACGCGTTTGGTTGTGCTGGTGGTCGTTCCGCTGATTGCGCTGGCGCTCGGCTTTGTCTGGTGGCTGCATGGCGGACGCTACGTCACGACCGACAACGCCTATGTCGGCGCCGACAAAGTGCTGATCACGCCGCAGGTGTCCGGACCAATCGTCACGGTGCACGTCATCGAGGGGCAAAAGGTCAAAACCGGCGAGCCGCTGTTCGACATCGACCCGGCGCCGTACCAGATCGCGCTCTCGCTCGCCCAAGGCCGGCTCGACGCGGCCAAGGTCGAATTCGCCAATCTGCGCTCCTCCTATGTGAGCAACCAGGACCAAATCAAAATGGGCCAGGACGCAGTCGACGTCCGGCAGGCGGATTTCGACCGCAAGAACGCGCTTGCGGCCCACGGCTCCGGAACGTCCGCCGATCGCGACACGTCAATGGCCGCCCTCATCCAGGCGAGGCAGATTCTCGAATTCGTGCGTCAGCAGCAGGCGACCACGATGGTCAAGCTTGGCGGAAGCCTCGACGCGTCGATCGACACGTTCCCCGACTACATTCAGGCCAAGGCCGGGGTCGAGGACGCCGATCGCAATTTGCGCAACACCAAGATTCTCGCGCCAATCGACGGCGTGGCGACGCAAGTGGCGCAGATCGAGCTCGGCCGCGTCGCGCCGGCCGGCCAGCCGGTCTTCGCGGTGGTGGCGAACACCGGTCTCTGGGTCGACGCCAATCCGAAGGAATCCGACCTGACCTACGTCCGCGAGG
Source organism: uncultured Alphaproteobacteria bacterium (assembly GCA_963775665.1). Lineage (GTDB taxonomy): Bacteria > Pseudomonadota > Alphaproteobacteria > Rhizobiales > Beijerinckiaceae > Roseiarcus. The sequence goes on from CAVZJZ010000017.1 coordinate 38,911, forward strand.
GCCTGCCCGCGACAGTCACAATCGACACGTTCCCCGACAAGAACTGGAGCGGTTCGATCTGCTCGATCGCGCCGGGCACCGGGGCGCAGTTCGCCATTCTGCCTCCCCAGAACGCGAGCGGCAATTGGGTCAAGGTCGTCCAGCGCGTTCCGCTGCGCTTCTGCTTCGGACCCAATGAGGATACGACCAACCTGCGGGCCGGCATGAGCGCAGATTTGTCGATCGACACCGGCCGCGTCCGGACGCTCGGCGGCGTTATCTCCGACCTGACGCAATGGGTGAACGACCTGCTCGGGCGTCCTGCCGGCGCGAAGGCCGCGCTGGTGAAATGAACCAGCCGCTGTACGAAACCATCGCGCCGACCGTGCGGTGGATGCTGACCGTTTGCATCATGATGGCGACGGTCATGCAGGCGCTCGACACGACCATCGCCAACGTCGCCCTGCCCTATATGCAAGGCTCGCTGTCGACGACGCAGGATCAGATCAACTGGGTTCTGACCTCCTACATCGTCGCCGCCGCGATCATGACGTCGCCGCTGGGCTGGATGGCGACGCGGTTCGGGCGCAAGAAGCTGTTCATCGTCTGCACCGCGGGCTTCACCGTCGCCTCGATGCTCTGCGGGGTCGCGCTCTCGATCGAACAGATGGTCGCCTACCGGCTGTTGCAGGGCGTGTTCGGCGCGGCGCTGGTGCCGCTCAGCCAGGCCGTGATGCTCGACATCTTTCCGCCAGCCAGGCGCGGCTCGGCGATGGCGATCTGGGGGATGGGCGTGATGCTCGGGCCGATCATGGGACCGACGCTCGGCGGCTGGCTGACCGATTCGTATTCGTGGCGCTGGGTGTTCTTCGTCAATCTGCCGTTCGGCATCCTCACGACCTTCGGCCTCTGGGTGTTCCTGAGCGAAACGCCGACCCGGCGGGACGTGCCGTTTTCGTGGTTTGGCTTCCTGAGCCTGTCGCTCGGCATCGGCGCCCTGCAGATGATGCTCGACCGCGGGCAGGAGCTCGGCTGGTTCGATTCGAACGAGATCATCATCGAGACCATCCTCGCGATCGTCGGCTTCTATTTCTTTCTCGCCGACTGCTTCACGTCGAAGCGGCCGTTCATCAGCCTGCGCATCTTCAAGGACTGGAACTTCTCCATCGCGCTGGTTTTCATGTTCCTGATCGGAATCATCCTGTTAGCGACCATGGCGCTGGTGACCCCGTTCATTCAGAACCTGCTGGGCTACCCGGTGCTCTCCAGCGGTTATCTGCTCGGCACGCGCGGGATCGGCACCTTCGTCGCGATGTTCCTGGTCGGGCGTCTCAGCGGCAAGGTCGATCCCAGGATCCTGATCTTCATCGGCCTAACGCTGGCGACAAGTTCGCTCTGGCTGATGGTCGGCTGGTCGCTCGACGTCTCGGCGCAAACCATCGCGATCAATTCGGTCGCGCAAGGATTCGGGCTCGGGTTCGTGTTCGTGCCTCTCAACACGATCGCCTTCGCGAGCCTGCCCGGCGAGCTCAGAACCGAAGGCGCGGCGCTCTGGACCCTGATCCGCAACATCGGTTCGGCAGTCGGCATCTCGATCGTCATCGCTCAGCTGACGAGCATGATCACCGAATACCACAGCCAGCTCGTCGAGCACGTCACGCCGTTCAGCGACGCTCTGCACATGCCGAACGCCGGCATGCTGTCGGGCATCGGGTTGCCGAACCTCGAGGCGCTTGAGCAGATGGTCACCCAGCAGGCCGCGGCCATGGCCTATTCGAACGACTTCCTGCTGATGACCCTGGTCTCGCTCAGCGCATTCCCGCTGCTCGCGCTGATCCGCTCGCCGAAAGCGGCGCCAGCCGCCGGCCGGGAATCGGCTGCGCACGCTGTCATGGATTGATCGGGCCTGTGCGTCAGCCGCGGGTCGCGCCCTTCTGTCTCAGCCGGTAGCCGAGGGCCGCGATGGCCGCCGCGAGCCAGCATGAGCATGGCGAAGGCGACGCGCAAACTCGAAACCGATGCGACGCCGCCGAAGACCGGCGGCCCGATCAAATTGGCCGCATAGGCCAGCGTCGCGGCCATGGCGATCCCGAGCGAAGGCGAGGCCGCAGCGGCGGCGCTCGCGCTGAAGACGGCTGGGACCATATTGGCGAGCCCAAGCCCGACGATGCAGAATCCTGCGATGACGGCGATTGGCGTGGCGAGTCCGACCACCAGAACCATTCCCCCGAAGACGGCGAGCCCGCCGACAACGACGACGCGCGTCCGGCCAAGGCGGCCGACGACGCCGTCGCCGAAGACGCGGCCAAGAAACATCATCAGCGCGTAACCCGAAAAGCCGCTGGCGGCGACGCCCGGCGAAAGGCCGATGTCGGCGCTGAGATAGAGCGTGCTCCAGTCGTTAACGGAAGCCTCTGCAAAGACCGCCAGGAAGGCGATGGCGCCCAGCGCGATCAGCCTTCGCTCAGGAAGCGCGAAGACCGCGCCCGACGGATGCGTATCGCCCGCTCCAATCACAAAACTCGCCGAAAGCGCAACTGCGAAAGTGATCGCGGCTTCGACGCCAAGCTGCACGGGCGCGGTCGCGCCGCGACTGATCAGAAGGCCGCCAAGGGCCGCGCCGACCAGGCCGCCCCCGCTCCAGGCTGCGTGAAACGACGACATGATCGCCCGGCCCCAGCGCCGTTCGACGACGCTTGCATGAGCGTTCATCGGAACGTCGACAAGGATATTGAACACGCCAAACAGAAAGGCGCATGTCGCCAGCAGTCCGATGCCTGCCGAAACCGTATGCATGAGCGGCAAAGCAGCGAGCAGGACGGCGAAGACAGGCCCGGTCAGCCGCAGGGTCGGACCGGTGCCCCCGAGTCTCGGCGGCAGGAACCCGGCGACGGGCATGGCGGCGATGGCGCCCGCGCCGGCCGCAAACAAGACGAGCGAGAGCGTCGCGTCGGACAGGCGGAACATCGCCTTGATCAGCGGGATCGCGACCGCCCAGGCGCCGATGGCGACTCCATTGGCGAAGAAAATCGCCGTGACGCCGACCCGAGCGAGCGTCAGGCTTCGCGAATTCGCTTCGCCCAAGACCGCGGCAGTCGTCATCCCCGCGGACCGGACCAGTCATGTCTCGCAGCGCGCAGAGATTCCATGACGTCGGAGTCGCCAATCCGCGCCGGCACGTCAAGGGCCTCGCTGGATGCGGCGGGTCGGCCCGGCCGCAATCGGAACAAAATCCAGCCCGCCGTCGTTTCGTCCGATATCGCATGAAAGGACAAGCTATGGACAAAACCGTGATTGCGCTCCTTGGCGGAGCTTCGGCGCTTGTTATCGTCAGCGGCGCTCAAGCGTCAACGGCCGTCGACCGCGTCGGCGACGCGAACGGGTTGCAGCCCGCGCGCTCTTTCGCCGAATTGCTGGACCCGATTCCGAACGCCTCGGGCCTGCTCCAGGCCGACGAGCGGACCGGTCACGACGCCAGCAAACCGATCGAGATGGCGCAGTACTATCATCATCACCACCATCATCACCATCACCATCATCACTACCGCCACCGCCATCACCACCATCATCACCACCACTATCCGATGATGATGATCCCACTCCCGGGCGGGAACGGCTAAACCGCCGCCATAATCGAAGCGACCGCCGCTCCCGGCAAAACAACAGGGCGCTTCATGTCGCGGAACAGGACGGTAACAGGGTGATCAGGCACAGAACAGGCAGCGAGCATAGGTTGGCTCGCTAGCCTCCCTGGTACCGTATGGAATGGAGGGCGGATTTGTTGGCCCAAGCCGCGCGGCGGCGGCAGCTTCAGCCGCCGCGCCGGCGCTGTTTCTCCCTTTCGCTCGCTGCGCCCAAAATATGCCGGTAGGTTCCGTCGAACACGGTCTTGGTGGCTGACGTCCACTCGCTCTCCGCCGACAGCGTCGCCCGGCTCTGATGAATGCGGCGCGACTGCATCTCGCGCTCCGCAGCCTCGTCGTCCGGCATGGGAACGAGATCGTAGGACGCCTCCTCGGGTAGGACGAGGATTTGCGCAAAGGGCTCGCCGGGCCTGAACACATGAACGCCGCCCTCGGGCGGCGCCTTGAAGACCAGGAAATAGACCATCGGCCACCATCGCCGGATCAATGCGGGAACCGCGATCGGCGTCGTGTTTGTCGGGTCGGTGTAGAAGCGGGGATGGGGCTCGGTTCGGATCGCGAACCCCTCTTCAACCTTGAGGTCCAGCGAAAGCTGATAGGTGTAGTAGAGATCGCCGAACGCGCGGAACGGCGGCCATTCGCCGCCATGGCCATCCGGCGCCGGGCCGAAGTCGCCCTCCAGAACGAGCTTCCCGCCCGCGACGCTGACGCGGAACTCGTTCCCGTATGGGTAGAGCAGTTCGATGCCGTAGCGCGCCCCTTCCGAGAAGGGTAGGCAATGCCACGCCTGCTCCATAGACCCGTCCCTGCGGGGTTCGCGCTCGCCGCCCCACCCGGGAACGTCCAGCTTGGTGCGGCGCAGGGTGAGACCCGGGGTGTAGGAACGGTATTTGACTTGGCGCATAACATTCCAAAACGCGGCGGGTCGCGATTTGGTTCCTCGCCGCGCTTTGGCGCTGACGCAAAGGCTGCCAGTGCAGACGATGGCGCCCAATCGTTTGAAAAACTCTTGCCGGCGACACTGTTGCGCCCGAGAGGCCGGGGGATGACGGCGCGTCCGACTAATCAGGCTGCGCAATCGTCATCACCAGGTCGGCAAGCCGGTCCGCCGCGTCGCAGACGCCGGCTGCCTTCGCCGCCTTCGCGGATTGCACAAGTTTCGCCGGCGACGCGAGCGCCTCTCGCAGGATCGCCGCCAGCCGCTCCGGAGTAAACTGTGTTTGCGGCACGACGAGCGCACCGCCGGACGCCGCGAGAGCCGCGGCGTTGGCCGCCTGGTCCTGATCCAGCGCATGCGGGAACGGGACCAGCACCGAAGGGCGGCCGATGACGGCGAGTTCGGAGACTGTCGAGGCGCCGGCGCGGCCGATCACCAGGTGCGCGGCCGCGATCCGCGCCGGCAGGTCGGCAAAGAACTCGGCGACCTCAACCGGATAGTGCAGCCGCGCGCAGGCGGCTGCAACGCGGGCCTTGTCTTCCCCGCGGGCCTGCAGCGTCAAGCGAATCCATTGGCGCTCGTCGGCGGCAAGAAGCGCCAAAGCCTCAGGGACGACATCGGCCATCACGCGCGCGCCCTGGGATCCTCCGGTCACCAGCAGCCGGAGGCGCTCTCCGGCGAGATCGGGATAAGGCGTCGCCGCGGCCGCGATGACCGCCGGTCGAACCGGATTGCCTGTGTATCGCGTCTTGTCCTTCGTCTTTCTCTCTACGCCTCCGAGGTCGGGAAAGCCGCAGGCAATGATCGAGACGCGCGAGCTGAGAAAGCGGTTCGCCCGGCCCATCACGGCGTTCTGCTCATGCAACACGCTCGGAATCCGCAGAAGCGAGGCCGCAAGAAGCGGCGGAACTGTCGGATAGCCTCCGAACCCCACCACCGCCCGCGGCTTGATGCGCTTGAGCTTGACAAGCGCGGCCGCGACGCCGGCGCCGAGCGTGGCGGCGGCCTTGGCCTTGCTCAGCGCGCCCGCGCCTGTCGTAGTGGCGGAGGGAAACGAATGAACGGCGCGGGCAGGAAAGTCCTTCCCGTATTTCAGCGCCCGGTCGTCGGTCGCGAGCTCAACCTCAACGCCGCGACGAGCCAGCGCCGCGGCGAGCGCGGCGGCCGGGAAGAGATGGCCGCCAGTGCCGCCTGCGGCAAGAAGAATGCAGCGCGCTCCGCTCACTCCGCCGCAACCAGATGATGGTGCAGATCGGCGATCGGGCGCTTGCGTGTCGCTGCGAGGAGAAAGCCCATGCCGAGGCCGAGCGCAAGCAGGGACGAACCGCCATAGGAGATGAACGGCAGCGTCATGCCTTTGGCCGGCATGGCGCGCAGATTGACCGCCATGTTGATCCAGCTTTGCACGCCGAACATGATCGTCATTCCGGCTGCAACGAAGCGGCAGAACGGGTCCTGGTTTCGCGTGGCGAGCCACAGCCCGCGCAGCACGATAAAGCCGAAAAAGGCGATCAGCGCCATGCAGGCGATCATGCCGAATTCCTCGCCGGTGACAGCGAATATGAAGTCGGTGTGCGCATCGGGAAGGATGCGCTTGTAGACGCCCTCGCCGGGCCCGCGACCGAGCCAGCCGCCCGACAAGATGCTCTGCAGGGCGGTGTCCACCTGGAAAGTGTCGACCATGCCGCCGGTCGAATCGGGATCGATAAAGCGCAGCACGCGCTCATGAACATGCGGCGAGAGTTTGTAGGCGGCGAATCCGCCGGCGACGCCGATCCCGCCCACTCCCACCACCCAGAACCAGTGCAGCCCGGCGATGAAGAAAAGCGACGCCCAGACGATCGACACCAGCATGGTCTGTCCGAAGTCGGGCTCGAGGATCAGCGGCACGATCGTCAGCGGCAACAGGACGAAGGACAGGAAACGGGCCAGCAAAGCCGTCGGCGTCCTTCGTCCCGCCTCGGTGAAAGCCCAGGCGGCCAGAACGACAAATGCGGGTTTTATGAACTCGGACGGTTGAAGTCCGAAGATCCAGCGCCGGGCGCCCTTGACCTCCGCGCCAAACAGCAGGGCGAGAACGATGAGCGCCAGGGACAACGCAAATAGCAACAGCGCCGCCCGTCGAACGTGACGGGGAGACAGAAACGAGGTCGCGATCATCAGGATCGCTGTCGGAACAAGCATCAAGGCCTGACGGTCGACGAAGTGAAACGTCGTGAGATTGAGTCGCTCGGCGACAGCCGGGCTCGCGGCAAGCGCCATGACGAGGCCGATCACCATCAGCGCTCCGAACGAGCCGAGAAGCCAGCGGTCGACTGTGCGCATCCAATCGGCGATCGGGCCGCGCTCCGCTCTCGAGACCATGATTACGCTCCCTTCCCCATCGCAGGCTCAGCCGCGCTCGCATGCTTGTCGATGAACGCCCCGACGAGCCCGCGGAACGCGTCGCCGCGCGCTTCGAAATTGGCGAACTGGTCGAACGAAGCGCAGGCCGGGGACAGCAGCACAACGGGCTCCTGCGCGCCTGATCGCATGGCGTCGCGCGCAGCCGCGGCTGTCGCGACATCCAGGGTTCCGCAGCGTTCGAAGGCAAGGGCGCCATCCAATGTGCGGGCGAACTCATCCGTCGCCTCGCCGATGAGATAGGCCCTGGCGACGCGGCGGAAAAGCGGGCGAAGCGGCTCGATGCCGCCCACCTTCGGCCTCCCGCCGCAAATCCAATGGATGTCGCGGAAAGACGACAGCGCCTTCTCGGCCGCGTCGGCGTTGGTCGCCTTTGAATCGTTGATGAAAAGCACGCGGCCCAGGCGGCCGACCTCTTCCATCCGATGCGCGAGGCCCGGGAAGGACGCGAACGCGCGTGCGATCTCATGGCGATCAACGCCAAGCGCCCGCGCGGCGGCATAGGCGAAGGCGGCGTTCTGTGCGTTGTGGGCGCCGCGGAGCGCGCGCGCGTCATCGAGAACGACAGGCGGCCCGGACTCGTCCCGCGCCATAACGCATCGGCTCCGAACGTAAATGTCGGCAATCGGCGAATCCGCGCCAGAAATCGCCAAGACTCGCCGCGGTCTGGACCGTGCCCTCAGGCGTGCATGAATTTCCCGGCAAATGTCGTCGTCGACCCCGATCAACGCCACGTCGGATTGCGCTGCGAGCCGCTCCTTGATGGCTGCATAGCGCGCGAGATCGCCGTGCCGATCGAGATGATCGGGCGTAACATTGATGAGGAGCCCGATGCTTGGCGCGAGCGAGGGCGCGAGATCGATCTGATAGGACGAACACTCGATCACATCGATTCGGCCGTTGGCCGGCGGCGGCAGGGCGAGGACGGGCGTGCCGATGTTGCCCCCTAGCGCAACGTCCCGACCGGCTTCCCTAAGCACGTGAGCGATAAGCGCGGTGGTCGTCGACTTTCCGTTTGTGCCGGTGATCGCCACGAACGGCGCCTCGGGCGCACGCACGGCGCGTTCCCGAGAAAAGAGCTCGATGTCGCCGACGATCGGGACCCGAGCCTCGTGGGCAAGGTTGACTGTCCAGTGCGGCGCCGGGTGGGTCAGCGGCACCCCGGGCGAGAGCACGAGCAGGCGGAACGCTCGCCAGTCGGCTCGGGCGAGATCGACGAGCGTGAAACCCGCGTCGGCCGCGCGTTCGCGCGCCTTCGGGCTGTCGTCCCAGACAGCGACCTCGGCGCCACCCTCGACGAGCGCGTGCACCGTCGACATCCCGGACCCGCCAAGGCCGAAGACCGCGATGCTCTGTCCGCGAAGCGTTTCGACCGGCGTCAATCGTCACCTCAGCTTCAGCGACGCGAGCCCGACCATCGCCAGCACGAAGGCGATGATCCAGAAGCGCATGACGATCTGCGGCTCCGACCAACCAAGCTGCTCGAAATGATGGTGGATCGGCGCCATCTTGAATACGCGCTTGCCGGTGAGCCTGAACGAGGCCACCTGCACAATGACCGAGAGAGCCTCCATGACAAACAGGCCTCCGATCACCGCAAGCACGATTTCGTGCTTGACCGCGACCGCCATGGCGCCGAGCAGGCCGCCGAGCGCCAGCGATCCGGTGTCGCCCATGAAAATCTGGGCCGGCGGGGCGTTGAACCACAGGAACCCGACACCGGCCCCGATCATCGCGCCGCAGACGACCATCAGATCGCCCGCAAGGGGCACATGATTGATGAGGAGGTAATGCGAGTAGATCGCGCTGCCCGCGAGATAGGCGATCAGGCCGAGCGTCGCTCCGGCGATCATGACGGGAACGATCGCAAGTCCGTCGAGGCCATCGGTCAAATTGACGGCGTTGCCGAATGCGACGATGACGAATGGGCCGAACAGCAGGAACGCCCAGCCGAAATCGAACACGTAGCCGCTGACGAAGGGAAGGGCGAGCGAAGTCGAGCCGGCCGCGCCGACACGCATCATCGCATAGCAGGCGAGCGCCGCGATGACATATTCGGCCGCCAGACGCGCGCGGCCGGAGAAGCCGAGATGCGACTGCTTCGTCACCTTCAGATAGTCGTCATAGAAGCCGATCGCGGCAAAACCGGCGGTGACGAAGAGCACGATCCAGACATAGGGACTTTCGAGATTGGCCCAGAGCAGCGCCGAAACAAAGAGGCCGAACAGAATCATCAAGCCGCCCATGGTCGGCGTGCCGCGCTTCGTCAGAAGGTGCGAGGCTGGTCCGTCGACCCGGATCGGCTGCCCCTTGCCCTGCTTCAGGCGAAGCGCCGAAATGATCCTCGGACCGAAGAAGAGGACGAGGAACAGCCCCGTTCCGGCGGCGCCAAGCGTGCGGAACGTGAGATAGCGAAAGAGATGGAAGACGCCCGGCAGGTGGGGAAGGTCGGCCAGCCAAGTCAGCATTTGGCGTCCTGATCTTTAGCGCGAGCGCGCGGCTCGCGCAGCGCCGCGACGAGGGGACCCATGCGGCTGGCGTTCGACCCTTTGACCATGGCGATGTCGCCGTTTCGCAAGGCGCGGGCGACTTCGGCCGTCAGTTCGCTTGACCGCTCGGCCCAGGCCGCCCGCATGGACGCCGGGGCGGCGTCGAAGAGCGCGCGCGTCAGCGGCCCTGCGCCGAAAAGGAGGTCGACCTTGTTGGAGCGCAGATCGGATGCGAGTTGCGCGTGCATCGCCGCGCCGTCTGCGCCGAGCTCCAGCATGTCGCCGATAACGGCGATCCGCCGCCCGTTCGGTCCAGGTTTTGCAGCGCCGAGCAGCGCCAGGGCCGCGCGCATCGACGCCGGATTGGCGTTATAGCTTTCGTCGATGATGGTCGCGGAGCCGTCGGGCGTCGGAATCGAGAAGCGTTCGCCCCTGCCCTTCTGCGGCGAAAAGCGCGCCAGCGCGGCGGCGCAGCAGTCGGCGTCCGCGCCCAGCGCCTGGGCCGCCAACAGCGCGCCGAGCGCGTTCTGAGCCATGTGCAGGCCCGGCGCGCCGAGATCGAAACGCATGTCGCGGCCGAGAAATCGCGCGCGAATGCGCGACCCGGGCTCGGCGTCAATCGCTTCGATCAGTCTTGCGTCGCAGCCCTCGCTGGCGCCGAAGGTCAAGATATTCGCAGGCCGCGGCCGACGGCGGCTTCTGGCGAGACGCTCGAACTGCGGCGCGTCGCGATTGAGAACCGCCGTTCCGCCCGGCTCCAAGCCCGAGGAAAATCTCCGCCTTCGCGTCGGCGATCGCCTCGATCGAGCCGAGGTGCTCGATGTGAACCGGCGCGATCGTCGTCACGAGCGCCACGTGCGGACGCACCATTCGGACAAGGGGCGCGATCTCCCCGGCGTGATTCATGCCGATCTCGAAAACCGCGAATTCGGCGCTGACGGGCATGCGCGACAAGCGTCAGCGGCACGCCCCAGTGATTGTTGTAAGAAGCCGACGAGGCATGCGTTGCGCCGCATGCGGAGAGCGCCGCGCGCAGCATCTCCTTGGCGGTCGTCTTGCCGACCGAGCCGGTGACCGCGACGATGCGCGCCTTCGACCGGGAGCGCGAGGCCACCCCAAGCCGCTCCATCGCCTTCAGGGTGTCGTCGGTCGCGAAGAGCGGGCCAAATGCGGCGAACGAATCCGCCCGCTCGCGCGCGACCACCGCCGCCGCGGCGCCGGCTTCGAAGGCGCGGGCGACATAGTCGTGGCCGTCGCGCGACTCGCCTTTGATCGCGAAGAAAAGGTCTCCCGCCTGGAGCGTGCGGGTGTCGATCGAGACGCCGCCGACGGCTGCGCTCAACGGCTCGGTCGCGTCGACGGCGAAAGCGCCGGCGAGTTCCGGTGGGGTCCAGAGAGCGCTCATGCCGCCTCCCGCAAAGCCGCACGCGCCTGGTCCGCGTCGCTGAACGGCAGCGTCCTGTCGCCGACAATCTGCCCGATTTCATGGCCCTTGCCGGCGATCAGCAGCGCATCGCCATCCGCCAGCATCGCGACCGCCGCGCGAATCGCCTCGGCGCGATCGCCGATTTCGAGCGCCGCGGGCGCGCCTGCAAGAATCTGAGCGCGAATCGCGGCGGGGTTCTCCGAGCGCGGATTGTCGTCGGTGACAATCGCGACATCGGCGCAGCGGGTCGCGATCTCGCCCATGATCGGACGCTTTCCCGCGTCGCGGTCGCCGCCGCAGCCGAAAACGACGATGAGGCGGCCACGCACATAGGGCCGCAGAGCCACAAGCGCCTTTTCCAGCGCGTCAGGCTTATGCGCGTAGTCGACGAATACGGTCGCCCCTCGCATCTCTCCGATGCGCTCGAGCCGCCCGGGCGCGCCGTGCAAGGATTGCAGCGCAAGGAACACGCCGTCGGCTTCGCTGCCGGTCGCGATGCAAAGACCGGCGGCGACCAGCGCGTTGGCGATCTGAAAATCGCCCGGCAGCGGCAGGTTTGCGAGGCGGCGGCGTCCCCCGAATTCGAGTTCGAGCGTCGAGGACAGGCCGTCGCGCGCGACGGATATGAGGCGGATCGCCTCGCCGCGCGGCGCCGACGGAGACGACGGTCAGGCCGCGCGCACGCGCTACCTCGATCACGCGCGGCGCGATGGCGCTGTCGGCGTCCACGATCGCGGGCGCGCCGTCGGGCAGAAGGACGCGAAAAAGGCGCAGCTTGGCGGCGAGATAGTCTTCGACCGTCGCGTGGTAGTCCATGTGATCGCGCGAAAGATTGGTGAAGGCGCCCGCCGCGAGACGCACGCCGTCAAGCCGCTTCTGATCGAGGCCGTGCGACGAGGCCTCCAGGGCGAGATGGGTCACCCCCGCTTCGGCGAGCCGGTCGAGGGTCTGATGCAGCGCAATCGGATCCGGCGTGGTCAGAGCTCCGTATGCGGTGATCGGGCGCGACACGACGCCAATGGTGCCGATCGACGCCGCTTCCCGGCCGAGCGAAGCCCATATCTGGCGCACGAAGGCGGCGACGGAGGTTTTCCCGCTGGTCCCGGTCACTGCGACAATGGTCTCGGGCTGACGGGGATAGAGTCTCGCCGCGGCATGCGCGAGCGCCGAGCGCGCGTCGGCGACCCTGACGAAGGATGCGCCTGCGCCTGGCGCCTCGCGTTCCGCGACGATCACTGCCGCTCCCCTCGCCGCCGCCTCGGCGACGTGCATGAGGCCGTCGTCCCTCGCGCCCGCGAGGGCGAAGAACACGTCGCCCGGCTGCACCTTGCGGCTGTCGCAGGCGATTCCTCGACTTCGCGCGTTGCAAGCGCGCCGTCCGCGTTCTCCAGATCGACGATGTCGCCAAGCCGTACCATTGTGCGCCGCTCACTCCTTGCCGACCTTGTCGGCGTCGGCTCCATACCCCAGACGGGCGATGATGGGGAACGGCTGATTTGGCGGATCCTTCGCCGGAGGCACTCCTTCCAGGGGTTCGACCCGACGGATCAGCGCGCCCGCGACCCGCCCGGCGTTGTAGGCGGCGGTATGGTAGCCGTGATCCTCCGGCGCAGGCGACCGGATCGTCGTAGATGGTGAGGAACAGGTATTTCGGCTTGTCGGCGGGAGTGATCGCCATGAAGGTGGTGAAAACCTTGTTTTCCGAGTAGTGACCGTGGATGATCTTGTCGGCCGTGCCGGTCTTGCCGCCGACGTAGTAGCCCGGAATGTTGGCGAAACTCGCCGACCCGTGCGTGGCGTTGGACCGCATCAGGTAGCGCATCGATTCGGAGGTCTGCTCGCTCACGACCCGGTGGCTGACCTTCGCCGCTTCGTCCTCGGTTCGCGGCAGGAAGGTCGGGACCATCATCTTGCCGCCGTTGACCAGCGCGCAAACGGCCATCACCGCCTGAATCGGCGCGACATTGAGGCCCTGGCCGAAGGCGATGGTCATTGTGTTGAGCTCGCCCCAGCGCTTGGGCACCAGCGGCTCGGCGCTCTCCGGCAATTCGGTGCGCAAGCGGTCGAGCTGGCCCATCTTCTTCAGGAACGCCTTGTGGCCCTCGACGCCGACCATCAGCGCCATGCGCGCCGTCCCGATGTTGGACGAATGCGTGAACACCTCCGGCACGGTCAGCACCCGGTGGGTCGCGTGGAAATCGTGGATGGTGAAACGGCCGTAGCGCAGCGAGTCGCGCGCATCGATCCGCGAGCCGAGATTGACCTTGCCCGAGTCCAGCGCCATCGAGATCGAAAGCGCCTTGAAGGTCGAGCCCATCTCGTAGACGCCGACGTTGATGCGGTTGATCTTCGTCGGATCGCGCACGTCGCCCGGATCGTTCGGATCGAAGTCGGGCAGGGATTCGAGCGCCAGCACCTCGCCGGTGTTGACGTCCGCCACCAACCCGGCGGCGGCCTTGGCCTTGAAGCGCTCCATGCCCACGAGCAGCTCGTCGCGCAAGGCGTGCGTCACCTTCAGGTCGAGCGCGAGGCGCACCGGCTTCAGGCTCTCCGGATCGACGACGAAGCCGGGAACATGGGGGTCGGTCAGGCTCTGCTGGTCGAGATATTTCTCCATGCCGGCGATGCCGACATTGTCCTTGTCGACGAAACCGATCACATGGGCTCCGATCGGCCCGTTGGGATAGACGCGCTTGTTTTCGGGCACGAAGCCGACGCCCGGCAGGCCGAGGTGGAAGATTTCCGCCTGCTCCTTCGGCGTGATCTGGCGCTTGACCCAGACGAAGCCTTTCCTCGAGCCGAGACGCTCGCGAAGCTCCCTGGCGTCGACGTCCGGCAGCACGGCGGTGATGAGTTCGACCGCCTCGTCCTTGTCGATGATGCGGTTCGGCTCGGCGAAGACCGACATGGTCTTGACGTCGGTGGCGAGGATCTCGCCGTTGCGGTCGAGCAGATCGGGGCGCGCGCCGGACACGGCCTGGTCGGCGTCGCCCTTCAGCGTCTGCGGCGGATCGTGCGAGAGGCCGAGCACGACGAGCTTCGCCCCGATCGCGGCGTAGGCGACGAGCATGCCGAGCGCCGCGGTGCGGATGCGCGCGCCCGACCGGTCGAGCCGGGTCGTGAGAAGCTACGGGCGAAGGATTTAAGATTGGCCGCTGCGCCCGACGCGCTCGATCGGCGCGCGCGCCGTCCGCGGCTCGAGATCGACGCCGAAGTTCTTCGGCACGACGCGGTGGAAGAGGGCGACCACCGCCGCGGACGGCGCGACCGCCGCGCTGCAGTCCGTCTCGAGGTTCTCTCTCGCTGCGTCTCGGCCATGTTCACCTGACCTCCGGCGTCGCGTCGCCGACGCCGGCGGCGGGCGTGGCGCTGTCCTTGAGGAATCCGAGCAATTCGAGCGTTCGGCCGATCGAGTCGACCTTGGGCTGGGCTTCCGGCAGTTCGCCGACGGTCGCGATCTGGCTCAGCGCCAGCGGCTGCATGCCGAGCTTCGCATCGGCGAGCGCCTGGATTCGGTCGGGACGGGCGAGATGGGCGTATTCGGCGCGCAAGCAGATTGATCGCGTCCTTCTCCTTGGCGATGAGATGGCGCGTCTTCACGAGCTGCTCGGACGCGTAGATCGTGCGGTATTTGACCCCGTACACGTAGGCCGCCGATCCGATCAGGGCGGCGATCGCCGCCGCATGCATGAGCCGCCACATCAGCGCTGCCTCCTGCGCCGCGTCGGCAATCGCGTCAACGCCTCGAGCGCGCCGTCCGGCGCCCGCGCCGGCGCGTCGAGGCGAACGGCGAAGCGAAGCTTGGCCGAGCGGGAGCGCGGATTGGCCGACATCTCGGCTTCGCCCGGCTCGATCGGCTGGCCGCGCGGCACTTCAAAGGTCGGCGCGGACTCGGCCGGCTCGCCCGGCAGGAGGCGCGAGGCGGCGCGGCCGCGCCCCGAGCGGCTCGCGAGAAACTGCTTGACGATGCGATCCTCGAGCGAGTGGAACGTGACGACCGCGAGCCGGCCGCCGGGCGCGAGCAGCCGCTCGGCGGCGACAAGTCCACGCAGGAGTTCGCCGAGCTCGTCGTTGACCGCGATGCGCAGGGCCTGGAACGTGCGGGTCGCCGGATGGGTCAGTTCGCCACGGCGCGCGGGCGCGACGCGCGCGATCATCCGGGCGAGTTCGAGCGTCGAGACGAACGGCGCCGTCTCGCGGTCCGCGACGATCGCGCGCGCGATCCGCCGCGCCGCGCGCTCCTCGCCGAAGTGGAAGAGAATGTCGGCGATCGTCTCCTCGTCCTCGTCGCGCAGGATGTCGGCGGCGGTGCGGCCCGTCGCCCCCATGCGCATGTCGAGCGGCGCGTCGAAGCGCAGCGAAAAGCCGCGCGCCGCCTCGTCGAGCTGCATCGACGAGACGCCGATGTCGAGCACGACGCCGTCGAGCGCGGAAAGGCCGAGATCGCTCGCAACCGCTCCATCTCGCCGAAGCGCGCCTCGACGAGACGAAGCCGCCCGCCCGACGCCGCGACGAGGCCGGCGCCGGCCCGAACGGCCGCAGGATCGCGGTCGAGGGCGACGACGCTCGCGCCGCGCTCGAGAAGCGCCCGCGTATAGCCGCCGGCGCCGAAGGTGCCGTCGACGATCAGGGCGCCTTCGCGGGGCTGAAGGGCGTCGAGAACCTCGGCGAGGAGGACGGGAACATGGCGCGGCCCGGCCTCGCTCATGGCTCTGCGTCCGCGCGCTCGGCCCTGAGCCGCCGCACCCGCAGGCGCGACTCGTCGAGATGGGCCTGAAAGCGGGAGGGCTCCCAGATCTGGAACTTGTGCCCCTGCCCGACGAAGACCGCTTCGTCGCCGAGCCCGAGCGCCGTCTTCAGCCGCTCGTCGAGCGAGACCCGGCCTTCCGCGTCCATGCGCAGGATCTCGCTCGTGCCCAGGAGCGCCGTCGCGAAGGCGTCGCGGGCCGGCGAAAAGGCCGGCATCGTCGCAAGCAGCGCGTCGATCTCGGCGAGGAGCTTCAGCCCCCCGCAGTCGAGCGCCGGCTGATCGAGCGACGGATAGACATAGACGCCCTCGAAGCCGTCCTTCGCGAGGACCTGCCGGAACGGCGCCGGGATCGACACGCGGCCCTTGGCGTCGAAGCGGTGGGTGAAATGGGAGAGGAAGCGGTCCACGGGGCCCCTCGACGCGCGAACCCGCCTCGCCCGCGCGAGGCATGCTCGGCGGCGACGGCGCGCATGCGCTGTCCGTGGACGGGATGGCGTGGGATATCATGGGACCCCATGGGCGTCAACGAAGCCAGGGGGATTCCCGCCCCCGGAGCGCCCCATGAGGCGCCATTAGGGGTTGTTAAGGTTAAACTTCCGTTAGGGCCACGCGTGACGGGCGCTTCGCTGTCCGGACGCTCATCTCCCGCGGCTTGGCCTCAGAATGAGCGAAAATCGCGGCCGTGCAGTATCCGTCGCCGCGCTCGTTGTTTCAAGGGCTTAGGCGCCAAAACCTGTCCCTGCAACGTCGGCCGCCAGTTCCGTCCTCCAGGCCGAACGGCGCCAAATCCAAATTAGGCGGAACACAATTCAACCCCGGCGAGATTCGCGGCTAATTTTACTGCTAATACCTGTTGTAAAGCGCGACTTCGGAATGGAGAAATAGGCTACCATGGATTCCGGTTTTTCGCAACAAATGGTCGCGCCGCTCTTTTGATGTCGGGACCATGACATCGATCCGCCTGTCCCGCCCACGGCTTACGCTCGCGCTTGCCCTCGGAGCGGACCTTACTGTCCGGCCGCGATGGCGGCGAGAATCTTCGCCAGCGCCTGCGGCTGCGACAGGAAGGGCGAGTGGCTCGTCCCCAGGGTCGTGACCGTGGTCGCGCCGCCGATCTCGCGGTCGACGGCCGCGATCATGAAATCCTGGCCGGCCGGGGTAATTGCGCGATCCGCGAGGCAGCGGATGTAGTGGCGAGGCACGCTTCCGAACCGCGCCACCGTCACGGGCGAGGGTTCGAGGGCGACGCCGACAGGCTCGTCGCAATGCAGGGTCCGCACGAAAGCGACGACGTCGGCGTCGGGGACGTCGCCGTAGAACGCCTGCTTGAACCGCGCGCGAAGTCCGCGTCAGCCGACTTCGGATCGAGCCGCATGGCGCCGACCGCCACGGGATTAGAGCGAAAGAGCGAGGGAACGAGCCAGCCCCTATTGTTCGTGCTGACGCGCGCGGCCCGTCGAGCGGCGCATGGAAGGCCTCAGAGACATGCGGCGCGAGCTCTTCCTGGGCAGCCTTCGAGAGAGACGGTCAGTCCGCCGAGCGAATGCCGACCAGAACCACATCGCCGCCCAGTGCATCGATCGCCGCGATGACCGCCGACGTGCGCTCGGTCTGGGTCACCGAGGCGTTTGGCGAGGATATCGGTCGCAAAGCCGGCCGGCCGGACCTTCGCCGCGAAAAGCTGGCTGGAATTTTCGCGTCGGCGCGCGCCGGGCAGGTCGATCGCCTTTGTCCGATAGCCGCGGCCTCAAGCAGCGGCTGAACCCGGAGCCACGTCGCGGCGCTGTGTTAGGCGCCTTCGAAATACACAAAGTAGTTTTATCGGACAGCGCTCCCGGATTTTACAAAGAAAATGTTCGGTCCTCGCGAACCTGCGCGACCTTTGCCTCGCGCGACCTCAGACGGCGCCGTTGAACTCCACTCCTTTGTCTCGGGCATGTCGTCGCCATAGCGGCTGCTCGGTCATCGGGCGGCTCCTGACCGAAGTCGAACTCGCATGTGGCGCGGGCGGTGAGCAGTGACTCCCTCGGGACGCTCGTCTAAAACACCTACAACCCGGAACCAAAAGGCGGGATCGACATGGCCCAGGGGACCGCATTTGTCGTCATGCCGTTCGGGCGGAAGCCAGGGCCGGACGGCAAGGACATCGACTTCAACCGGGTCTATCAAGACTACCTGAAGCCGGCGGTCGAACAGGCGGGCTTGCGGGCGCATCGCGCCGACGCGGAACAGCGCAGCGGCTCCATCCACTCCGACATGTTTCAGGATCTGCTGATGGCCGAGATGGTCGTTGCCGACCTGACCATCGACAATCCGAACGTCTGGTATGAAATCGGGGTCAGACATGCGCTGCGCGCCAGCGGCGCCGTCCTGACCTACTCGCTGCGCAGCCGCCTTCCGTTCGACCTCAACGGCCAGCGCATGCTGCCCTACACGCTCGCCGACGGCGCGCCGGATCCGGCGAGCCTGCCGGCCGAGATCAAGGCGCTGACCGAGTTCGATCGTCGCCACCATGGCGGCCTGGAAAGGCCGCAAGGCAAGTCCGGTCTACGCGCAGTTGCCCAATCTGCGCGAACCAGACTGGAAATCCCTGAAGGTCGGAGAGGTCAACGAACTCTGGGAGGCGCTGGAAGCCTGGCAGGAACGCATTGGCGTCGCCCGGAAGCGCCAGCGTCCCGGAGATATTCTGCTGCTGGCGGAAGAGACGCCAAACCGGAGCCTGGAGCTCGAGGCTTTGCAAACTGCGGCCAACGCGCTGATCGACCTGAACCGGCCGCGTTACGCGCTTGACACGCTGGACAAGGCTCTCGCGATCGACCCCGACGATCTCAAGTCCCGCCAGAGACGGGCCATCGCGCTCGGCCGGGCCCTGCGTTTCGAGGAAGCCAAGGAGGCGCTGCAGAGGCTTGCCGAAGAGCACCGCGACGGCGAGACGCTCGGGCTGCTGGCGCGAACCTGGAAGGACCAGTGGCGGCGGCTGTGGGATACGCACCCGCTGCGCAAGACGGATGCGCCCGCCGCCGCCAAGGCGACGGCCGCGACGCTCGCCCAGGCCGCGGAGGCTTATGTGACCGCTTTCCTGGCCAATCCGACGGACTGTTATCCGGCCATCAACGCGCTCACGCTCGGCAGATTGTGGGAACATGTCACCGGCCGCAAGGGCAAGGTCGATCTGGAGCTCATCTCCAAGGGCGTGCTCTGGGCCGTCAGCTGCAGGCTCAATGACGACCGTGACTACTGGGCGCTGGTGACGCGCGCCGAACTCGCGTTGCTCGAGGGCGACGGGGACGCCATGCGCGATCACTACGACGAGGCGTCGGCGCTCGCGGTGAACGACGGCAATTCCTTCGCGCTCGATTCCTCGAGCCAGACTTTGGACTTCCTGCATGAATTGGGCTTCCGCCCCGAACTGGTCGGGGCTGCGGCGCAGATCATCGATGGCGCAGAGGGACAGTTGCAGTGGGTGGCGAAGCCTGCGGAGCCGCCGCGCGTGGTGCTGTTCAGCGGCCACATGGTCGACCGGCCCGATCGGCCCCGGCCACGCTTTCCCGAGTCGAAGGCCGCCGCCGCCGGGCAGCGCATCGCCGCTGAACTCGACAAGCTTGGCGTCGGCCGCGGCGACCTCGGCGTTGCGCAAGCCGCCTCCGGCGGGGATCTGCTGTTCGCCCAGGCCTGTCTCGCCCGCGGCATGCGTCTGGACATCCACCTGCCGCAGCAGGAGCCGGATTTCCTGCGCAATTCCGTCTCTTTCGCCGCGCGCACTGGCAGCATGTACGACGACGTGGCCAAAACCGTCCCAAGGCGAACCGCATCATGCCGAGGACCTCGGCTGGCGAACTGGGGCGTCGACGTCTACGATCGCTGGTCCGCTCGACGCTCTTCTCGGCGCTTTCCAACGGTCTCGCCGGAGTCTTTGGCTACCTCTGGGACGGTTCTACTGGTGATGGTACTGTGGGGCGCGACACATGGTCGAGCTGCTCCCAAGCTCATGCCTGTGACCGGCTGTCATCGATCCCGGCGACGTTCTGCTGATGCCTCTTCTGCGCCAATGGGCGAAACGCTGTCGGCGAAAATGCCTGCGAAATGCAGACGGTAGTCTTCAATGGGCGATGCTCCAGGAAGGCTGAATTCGGTGTAAAGGTCGCGGTCCGCATGTTGGCGCGAAACCAGTCGTACCATTTGGCTGAGCGCGCCCTCCGACACGATCGTCAACGACAGCGACGATGAAGCTTATGTCTCAATGGTCGCGGCGATAAATGTGTCAACAAGGCCAGACCCTGTCTTCACGGGGGAGTAGATTCTGCAGCGATTTTCCTGGCTCCGCATTCCAGGAACTTCGCGCGGGATAGCTTCAGAGCAGATTGACCGGCCGCGCTGCTTTTGATCAAACTGGTCAAATAACGGCCACTGCGACGCTCACCTTCACTCTCTATCCGAGCGGACAGGTGATTTTCAGCGATAGCGTGGTTTGTCAATTCAACGTTGTCGACCCGAATAGCTAGTGTACTGTCTTTTACGCTCTCGACCGCAAGCGGCCGCCTGGAACGCGTAGTGTCTGGAGTCCGGACTGGGCGCTTTGCGTTAAGCAATTCACTACACCAGCCAGACAGC